>NZ_CAJUPA010000001.1 GCF_910588395.1 uncultured Faecalibaculum sp.
CAGTGCCGAACGGCACGCTGGGTGGTGTGAGAGGGACCTAGTCTCTACTCGATTCGTGACATGTATCTGTTATCGTCGTTCGGACTGACTGCCCTGTCTTCATGGCGCAGCCATGCATCGGCGCGGGCTCATTCAATGGGCTGCTGGTAGAAAGACCCGTAGAAGCTGCTGGTGTTGAAGGTATTCACCAGGACTTTGGGATCGACTTTCCGCACGTTGGCGATCACGTCCGGGAGTTCGTAGGAAGAAATCACGGCCTGGCAGATGTAATACTTCCGTCCGGAGTAGGCACCGGTGGCGTCAATGATGGACATGCCGTGGCGGCAGACGGTGAAAAACGCATCGGCGACCTGGTCGGGGTCGGTGGTGGTGAACTGCACGGTGACCTGGGAGTAGCGCTGGTAGAGGGAGGATATCGCTTTGGTGGAGAGGAACTGGAAGAGGATGGAATATCCGGCGGCGAGCCAGCCGAAGGAGAATCCATAGAGCACGTACATGACACAGTTGGCGTAGAAGACATACTCGAATATGCTCTTGTGCAGTTTCGTGCTGACGTACTGGGCGATGAAGTCTGTTCCGCCGGTGCTTCCCCCGGCGCGCAATGCCAGGGCAATGGTGAAGCCCCAGCCGATGCCGCCGAAGAGGATGTTCAGCACTTTGTCTTCCACCAGGGGGGTGAATGTGAAGATTTCCAGGAAGACGGAGACCAGGGTGAACTGCATGGCGGTGAGCATGACGAAGCGCTTGGAGATGCGTTTGTAGGCCCAGAGGGCGGCGGGGACGTTCAGAAGCAGAATGCCCAGAGAGGTGGAGAACGGAATGCCGATTCTGGCCAGGACTTTCTGCATGAACAGCGCGATGCCGGTGAAACCGCCGGAGATCAGGTTGCAGGGTTCCATGAAGACCTGCATGACGAATGTCTGTCCCAGGGCGCTGAGGATGATCATGAGGATGGAGATGCACAGATGGATGTGTTTGTTCTGTTTATCGAGTTCCCGGATGCTGGGAAGCTGTTTCAGTGGATTTCTGGGTTTCATTTTTACACCTTCTGGAGCTATCATAGCGGATTTTACGGAATAACCAACAGCAATTGAATTCAAAATGATAAACTTTATTCATGATGAGAAAAAGAACAAGGAAGCCCGGGTACAGTCTGGTCTGCGCTGCGCTGTGTCTGGGTCTGGCAGGCTGCACCGGAAGCGGGACCGGTTCTGCGCCGGTTCCCGGCGAGGCTGCGGATCAGGGAGAACAGACTGCGCATACTGCGTCGTTCACGTTTACGGGCGTGGGGGACAATCTGCTGCATGATACGCTGTTTGTGTATCATGAACAGGATACCGGAAACCGGGATTATTCCGGGATGTATTCGGAAGTGACGCCGTATTTTCAGAAGTCCGATCTGTCGTACATCAACTTCGAGACACCCTGTGCCGGGGATGCATTCGGTCTGAGCGGCTATCCGTCTTTCAATGGACCGCTGGAGATGATTGATACGCTGGCGGGGATGGGACTGAACTGGTTCTCCACCAGTTCCAATCACTCCATGGATGCCGGAGCGGATGGTCTGCTGGCGGAGATGGCGTATGTGAATGAGAAGTATCCGGAGATTTTCTATACAGGCACCTATCCA
This sequence comes from uncultured Faecalibaculum sp., assembly GCF_910588395.1. Classification (GTDB taxonomy): domain Bacteria; phylum Bacillota_I; class Bacilli_A; order Erysipelotrichales; family Erysipelotrichaceae; genus Faecalibaculum. Next base: position 1,631 of record NZ_CAJUPA010000001.1, read on the forward strand.
GATGCCCAGAGTCAGAATATCCCGGCGGTGATGGAGATCAACGGAATCCGGGTGGGATTGGCGAGTTTCACGTACGGACTGAATGGCTATGTGCTGCCGGAGGACAAGCCCTGGCTGGTGAATGTCTTTGTGAAGAACGAGGAGACCGGAGAAGTGGACTACGATCTGATGGACCGGATTCTGGATCCGCTGATTGCCCAGAGCGATGTGCAGATCGTGTCGATGCACTGGGGTGTGGAGTACCAGAACCAGCCCAATGACATGCAGAAGGCAGTGGCACAGTATCTCCATGACAAAGGGGTGGAGGCGGTGATCGGTTCGCATCCCCATGTGATACAGCCGGCGGAGATCATCAAAAGCGCGGATCAGGAAACGCTGGTGTACTATTCCCTGGGAAATTTCATTTCCGGACAGGACCAGAATTACACGATGGTGGGCGGTATGGCGCAGTTTACGATGAATTACGACTTTGATGCGAAAATAGCCACGATCACCGACCCGAGTTTCACGCCGACAGTGACGTGGATATCGTCGGATCTGCGCCGCTACAATACGCAGCTGCTGCAGGACTATACCGATGATGAGGCAGCGAGTCAGTATGTGACGCTGGTGCAGGGTCAGAACTGCAGCCGGCGATATGTGAAGGAATACGTGGAACAGGTCATGGGTCAGCCGGAGGGGATCAGAATCGTGACGGAGTGAGTCTGGCGCAGTACTGGCCGGAGGGTCGCTGTTTGCGTTTCCCTGCCAATGGTAGCGTCAGTCAAAGACAGCTGTCAGCGAATGGTGATTGTCAAATTGGAATCCATGATAGCGAAGGCGTGTCTGCCTTCGCTTTTTTGGCTGCAGGCAATCGTTCACCCATTCGCTGTCTGGCTGATGCACCTCACAGGTGGCGGCAATGAAACCGGTCTATGATGCCTGTATGACGCATACATGTGAACAGCAGTTTAAGCTGCAGGATCTGAATGTCCATGTTTTCCCTTCTCTGTCGCCGCATGCACCGGTGGTGTATCTTCATGGTCTGGATGGATACAGCCGGAATGTGCTGCCTTTGCTGGAGAAGGAAGATCTCCCTGATTTTTCCCTGGTGACAGTCACGGTTCCTTATGACCGATGGAGTGTCATTCTGGCTCCCTGGTCAACGCCCGCGGGCTGGCCGCAGTATGTCGCCTGTCAGAAGGGAGCGCCAGACTATCTGCCTGTGTTTCTGCAGGAGATTGTGCCGGAGGCGGAGCGGCGTTTGAGGGAGCCTGGCCCGCGGATTCTTGCAGGGTATTCCCTGGCGGGTCTCTTTGCCTTGTGGGTCATGTGTCGTACACCGGATTTCAGCCGGGTTGCGGCAGCGTCCCCTTCCCTGTGGTTTCCCGGCTTTCAAAACTGGTTTCTGCAGCAGTCTGTTCCTGCATTGCCGGAAAGCATCTTCCTGTCCTGCTCCGAAGAGGAATACAACACGGATAACGAGTATCTTGCTCCGGAGAAGCCCGCACTGGAAGCTGTTGAGCGCTGGTGCAGAGAGCACGCTATTCAAGCCGTCTTCCAGCTGGATCCCGGCAACCATTATCAGGATGTGCTGCAGCGGACAGCCACAGCGATTGCCTGGGTACTGATGCATCCTGCAGCGAACAGATCAGCTGCCCGCAAGCTGCCTGAGATCTCCGGTAGCCGCCTCCCGGCATGATTTGATCATCCGTCTTTTACAATACCCCGCTTCTGTTTTGTTCCCCGGTTTCGCCTTCTTGGTTTTGCCGTAATGAAAATAAAAAAATGCTTGCGCCAATTCCGTATTCACGGTATTATAAACAGGCGCAAGCGACATGGTTCCGTAGCCAAGAGGCTAAGGCAATAGACTGCAACTCTGTGACCGCCAGTTCGAATCTGGCCGGAACCTCCATTTGGGGATATGGCGAAATCGGCAGACGCAACGGACTTAAAATCCGTTGAGAGCAATCTCGTGCGGGTTCAAGTCCCGCTGTCCCCACCAACGGACATAAAAACTGGGGCCACATGGTCCTTTTTTTATCATTATTATGGAAAGGAGTTCCCTGTATGGCAGATCTCATTCTCTTTGATCTGGACGGTACACTCACCGATCCGGAAGAAGGCATCACCAATTCAGTGGTATATGCTCTGAAAACCTACGGCATTGAAGAAACCAACGCCAACTGCAGGCGATTCATCGGACCTCCTCTGGGACCGGAGCTGCAGAAAGTCTATGGAGTGGATCCACGGGAATCCGTGCTCCGTTTCCGGGAATACTTCGAGGACAAAGGCATATACGAAAACAAGCTGTATCCGGACACCATCCAGGTTCTGGAAACCCTGAAAAAAGCCGGAAAAACCCTCGCTGTGGCGACTTCCAAACCGGAAGTGTCTGCAGAAATCGTTTTGAAACACTTCGGCATCCGCCAGTACTTCGATGGTGTCTTCGGGGCTTCTCTGGACGAATCCAAAGTCCACAAGGCCGACATCATCCAGGAGGCGCTGGATGCCTTTCCCGGGCAGTCTGCCATCATGATCGGCGACCGGGAGCATGACATTCTGGGAGCCAAAGCCCATGGACTTCCCTCCATCGGTCTGCTCTCCGGTTTCGGATCCCGCCAGGAACTGGAAGATGCCGGAGCGGATATCATTGTGAATTCGCTGGCAGACACCCTTCCCTGCCTGCTGGATGAGAAATCCTGATTCTTCCTGATATGCATAACAGAGCCGGAACAGCTTTTGTCAGCTGCCCCGGCTCTTTTTTGTTCCGGCGGTTTCGATCAGTTCCTGTTGCAGTTCGGCCATTGCGGATGAGTCCGCTGCAGCTTTTCAATCCGATAGTCAGTTATCTTGCTGCTGCCTTCAGCCATACACCGGTCTCTGTCGGTTCCGCCTCTGACTGCAGTATAGCAGGCAATCAGCGAGGAAAAAGAAAACTGGCAGAAGCTGCCAGTTTTCCGGAATGATCAGTTGTTGCTGGAGCGGCTGCCCAGAAGACGAAGGATGTACAGGAAAATGTTGATGAAATCCAGATACAGTTCCAGCGCCATGAAAATGGCCATTTTGCCTTCCATCATCGTGCCTTCGGTCTGCGCCAGCAGAGCCGGCAGCCGCTGAATGTCCCAGATCGTGAGGCCGGTGAAGACAATCAGTCCCAGGATGGCGATGAGTCTCATCATCATCGGTACCCGGAAGATCAGCATCACCAGCTGTGTGATCACCAGCGCCAGCAGCGCACAGAAGCAGATCGTGCCGATTTTGGTCATATCCCGCTTTGTGGTCAGTCCAACGGCCACCATGCAGAGGAAATAGACCGCACTGACCAGAAATGCCAGGGCAATCGTGCCCAGATCATAGACATAGGCAAGACTGGTCAGGGAGATGCCCATGGTGGCTGCGTACAGGATGTACAGCGCCTTCATGGTGGATTCCCTCATGCGGTACAGGCCGGCACTGATGGCTATGGTCAGAACGATCTGAACCAGAGCCAGGATCAGACTCAGCGCGGGCATGTTTATCAGGAGATTGAGAAACGTACCGCTGGAATACAGCAGCGCGGAAACAGCGAAGGTAATCACCAGCCCGCCGGCCATCCATCCATAGCTTTCCAGCATGGCTTTCCGGATGCGGTCAGGGGAATACACAGAATAGAGATTCATGCGTCAATTCACTTTCTAATCGGTCTGATTGTTATTCCTCGGTGATGAAGGACAGCAGCTGGTTGGCCGCATCATTGATTCCATCCCGGTTTTCCTTGTCGAATCCCAGGTGGGTGTAAATCTCACCGAGATAGGTGCCGTTCTTCTTCAGTGCGGTGAAAACCTCGTCAATGATGGGTTCGCAGACTTCCTGTTTCTGCATCGGTCCGAAGGGGTTCGCGAAATAGGTGGTGGAAATGCCCACTTCCTGAGTTGTGCCCAGTGCCATCCGCTTGCCCATCTTGCAGGTTTCCTTGGCTTCTTCCACAGACAGTTCGGTCATGCCCAGTTTGTCCGTATAGTTGTTGGCGTAGCAGAACAGATCGATGGGATGGTTGTGCACCACAACGCGGTAGGGAGCCGCCGGAGAAACCATCCGGGCGTTCTTGTTTTCGGGACCCATGAAAATGGACCGGTCCATATCCCGGTAAGCTGTGCCCGGATCCAGGTCATCCAGCCGGACAAAAGCGCCGATTTCCGTTCCCTGTCCGTAGGGAACACCGTTTTCCAGGTGAATGGTGCCCATATCATCAAAGACAACTTCGATGTCCTTGATCTTGTCCTTGCCCGCTGCCTTCAGAGCTTCAATGGACTCAGATTTCCCTGCGCCGGAATCGCCCATGAGCATGATGCCCTTCTTGCGGCCATCCTTCAGGGTGATGTTCACGAAGGCGCCGTGAATGGGCAGCCAGCCTTTTTCCATCATGGCCAGGTTGTGCAGCGTCAGGGACATTTTCTTCAGATATCCGAAGTATTCGATCCGGGGGTGATCGGAAATGCAGCCAACCCAGATGTCGTTGTCGGTATCGTGATAGAACTCAGTGGCGTTTTTGCCGTCTTCGTTGCCGAAAATCACCACCAGGTCCGGTTTGGCACTGGTTTCTTCCTTCGTGGCAATTTCAAACAGGTTTGCCAGAGACAGGGCACTGGCGGTGTATTTTGCATTGAAATACACATAGCACAGCAGACCGCCCACCTTCATGGGGAAGCAGAACCATTCCTCGGGGTTCAGGTTCAGGTAGTTCATCGGGTTGACATCCGTTTCCGTGAACATGCCGGTCCGCTTGCTGGATTTCGGATGCAGGATCATGGGTGTGCGCAGCATGACGGTGTCAATGACCGGAATCTCAGCCAGTTTCTCGTAACCTTCTGCGAAAGGCGCCTCCTGGTGGTGAACCGAGAAGCAGGCATTGGTGCCAGCCTGCACCTGACGGTAGACCAGGTTGGGGCGGCCTTTGAGTTTTTCCTCAAACAGACGGTAGGTCCGCAGGATCAGGTCATTGAGATGGGAATCTTTGTACACCAGGGTATTGATCCCGAAATCCGGTGCATTGTCGGAAGTCATGAAGCCAAAACGCTGGAGGCTTCGCCATTCGTGATAGGCGTCTTCGATGATCTCCAGGAGAAGATCCACGTCTTTCAGATACGGGCTCTCGATTTCATCCAGCTGGAAGACAGCGAGTTCTCTCAGAAAATGAACGACTTTGACCGCTGCTTCGGCGGTGGAATACTTTCCGTCCTGGCGCAGATAGTCATACATCTCGGGGTTTGCTTCTTTCTGCTGTCCGATGAAGTAAGTCACGAACTTCAGAAAAGCGGGAGAAGCCAGCAGGGTTTCCCGGTTCTTGGGGTAGGACTGGGAATAGTTCAGAAGTACCTGCCGGTTGCCGATGTGGATGTTTTTGTTCATGGGGTTGCTCCTTCCTTGGGAATTCCAGGCCAGTCTCCGGCTCAATAGGAGGCTGGAGTTGCTTGAAACAAACTATACTCTACCATATGAACACCTGTATTTCAATGAAATACAGTTCAGTGAAGCAGGCTTAAAATGCGTTCCCGGACCAGATCGGCGGGAATCTCTTCTTTGATACCGCTTTCCCGTTCTGTCCATTCCACCATGCTATTGTCAATGCCCCGGCCGATCGTCACCCGGTACGGAATGCCAATGAGTTCCATGTCCTTGAACTTCACGCCGGCCCGTTCCGGACGGTCATCCAGCAGCACCTTTACGCCGGCTTTCTTCAGTTCTTCATACAGCTCCTGTGCAGCCTTGGCCTGGGCTTCGTTCTTCATGGATACAGGCACAATGGCAACCTGGAAGGGTGCAATTTCCAGAGGCCAGATCAGACCCGCGTCGTCATGATGCTGGTCTGCCACAGCTGCCATGCACCGTTCCAGACCGATGCCGTAGCTGCCCATCCATACCGGTTTGAGCTGATTGTTTTCGTCCAGATACTTCAGATCCATGCTTTCGGCGTATTTGGTTCCCAGCTTGAACAGGTTGCCCACTTCGATGCCGTGTTCAAACAGCAGCGGTTTGCCGCAGTTCGGACAGATGTCCCCTTCCTGCACCTGCGCGATGTCCGCTGTCATGGCCGGTTCGAAATCCCGCAGATTCACATTCAGGAAGTGGTGATCTGTTTCATTGGCACCCACGATGAAGTTTTTCTTCTTCAGCACCTGGCGGTCCAGAATCACGGGAATGTCCAGACCCACCGGACCTGCAAAGCCGACAGCAGCCCCGGTGGCTTTCTGCACCTGTTCCGGAGTGGCCAGGTTCAGCTCCAGCGCTCCAAGCAGCTTGCCGGCTTTGGTTTCGTTCAGTTCCCTGTCTCCGGGCAGACAGAAGGCATACAGTTTGCCATCTGCGTCATAGATCAGCGTCTTGACAAAATCGGACGGTTCCCGCTCCAGGAATGCGGAAATCTCTTCAATGGTGCCCGCATTGGGCGTGTGCCGCTTTTCCATCTCCAGAAGCTCTGCCTCTTCGGTTTCCGCCACATCCGGCACTTCGGTGATCTCCAGATTGGAAGAGAAGCCGCATTCCGGACAGTGCACCACCGTATCCTCGCCAATGGAGGACAGTGCCTGGAACTCCTCTGAAAGCAGGCCGCCCATCACACCGGTATCCGCCTTGACAATGCGGTAGTCCAGACCCAGCCGGTCAAAGATCCGGCAGTAGGCGTCATACATTTTCCGATAGCCTTCGTCCAGTCCTTCTTCATTGATATCAAAGGTATAGGCATCTTTCATGATGAATTCCCGCACACGGATCAGACCGAATCTGGGCCGGGGTTCATCCCGGTATTTGTGCTGGATCTGATACAGGTTGTAGGGAAAATCCTTGTAGCTGCGACCGTCCATGGCAGCTGCCACGGTGAACAGTTCTTCATGGGTGGGACCCAGAGAGTAGGATTTGCCATAGCGGTCCTTCAGGGTGAACATGTTGGCGCCGAAGGCTTCCCGGCGGCCGGACTTGATGTATACCTCCTCCGGAATGATGGCTGGCATCAGCAGTTCCTGGGCACCCTTGGCGTCCATTTCCTCCCGGACTACTTCTTCAATGTTCTTCAGCACTTTCTTGCCCATGGGCATGATCATGTAGATGCCGTTGGAGACTTTTTTGATCATTCCCGCACGCACCAGCAGGTTGCTGGAGATGCTGTCTTCATCGCGGGCATTTTCCCGCAGCGTATAAAAAAAGCTTTCACTCAGTTTCATGGAAGTCATTCTCACTTTCGTACCCATAATTATAATCCCAATATATGGTTGGTGTCATCCGGTGACGCAGCCTCTGCGGGATGAAGAAAAGGGAACCGTTCAATTCCCGGTTCCCTTCAGGGTTTTGCGGATCATGGCGCCAGCCTGCACCAGTCCGTCCCAGCGGACTCTGACCTCCTGCATCGGCTTGTTCAGAATGGCAGGATGCTGTCCTTCATCATCCAGCACATCCTGAAAATGAATGATCTGCGGCAGAATATCCGGTCCGAAGATCTCCAGCTCCTGCCCGGGATCCAGCCGGTTCCGGACCTGAATCCGGATCCAGCCCTCCTCATCCCGCTCAGAGAGAACCAGAGCGGTGAACTCCTGGGTCACCAGTTCCGCATGTTCCCGGTACAGCTGCATATGGCTGTCCGGAATCCCTTCCAGAAATCCCGGTCCGGTGGGGCGGTTCTCCGCTTTGTCCAGCTGCTGTTCCAGTTCTTCAAGGAACTCCTCTGTGATGGACTCACCCGCATTGACTGCATCGATCAGACGGCGGTAGGTGCTGACCACCGTGGCCAGATAATAGGCGGATTTCATGCGGCCTTCGATTTTCAGGGAGGCGACCCCGGCTTCCATCAGCACAGGGATTTCCCGCAGCCCCCGCAGGTCTTTGCTGGACATGGAAAAGAGTTTGTTTTCCGCTGTCAGCTCTTCTTTCCCGGGACCGGATTCAAAAATCCGGTATTTCCAGCGGCAGGACTGGGCACAGCCACCCCGGTTGGCATCCCGGTTGGTCAGATGATTGCTCAGGACACACCGCCCGGAATAAGATACGCACATCCCGCCGTGAATGAAGGCTTCTATGGCGATGTCGGAATGTTCGCAGATCTGCCGGATCTGTTCCATCGTGCATTCCCGTCCCAGGACCACCCGGTCCATGCCCTGATTCTGCCAGAATTTCACAGTGGCGGAATTCACGGAGGAATGCTGAGTGGAAACATGGCGTTCAAACCGGCAGCCAAGCCGGCGGGCCCGGTCAAGAATCCAGGGGCTGGCGGCAATGATCGCATCCACATGAGCATCATCCAGGGCTTTCAGCCAGTCATCCAGCCCCTCCAGGTCTTCTTCATGGGGAATCATGTTCACGGTCACATGCACCGCCGCGTTCCGGGCGTGGGCATAGTCTGTCAGTTCCCGGATCTGTTCAATGCTGAAATTGGACGCCCGGGAGCGCAGGGAAAATGCCTGGCCGCCAATGTAGACTGCATCTGCCCCGTAGTCAATGGCTGTTTTGGCTTTTTCCAGATTGCCAGCCGGTGCCAGCAGTTCAATCACAGTGACTCCCCCTTTGTCTTGACGCTCTGACGGTGCCAGATGGCATCACTGCCGATACAGTCATCCTCTGCCGCTTTGCCCTGCAGAACTGCCTGACAGAGTGCAACTGTCCGGTCTCTCTGTTCCGGTGTCAGAAACCGGCTGTCAATGCGCATTCGGTCAATTCCGGCTGCCTGCAGCTGTGGCAGCTGTTTCAGACTGCTGACAGCTTCCGGAGAGAACAGAACCGTGCCGGCTTCCTGTTCCAGGACCGTGATCCGGCTGCTGCGGGTGCTTTCCTGCAGTTCGAATACGCCTGGCCCAATCCGTGGATTGCCCGTTTCCTGACCATAGGCGCTCAAAAGCCGGCGGCGGGAGGTCAGAACAGGATAATATCCCTGGATCTGAATCTCCAGCCCGCCGGTTTTCCCGGCGATCTGCAGCACTTCCTCCAGAGACAGTTCATGAGCCAGGGAAACCACATCCGCGCCCATGCGCTGCAGGGTCTTCACATCCGCACTGCTGCAGACCAGCGTATCCGGCTGAAAGATCAGCAGGCCTTCATACCCCGCTGCCTTTGCAGCCATGTACACTGCTTCATCTCCATAATAAATGCCATCCGCATCCAGCAGCTGCTGCAACAGTGAATCCAGTGCCGGCAGCTGTTCCTCCATGATGAATCCCGGCAGCATGGCATAGAGTTTCTGTCCGCTGTTTCGGGTTGTCTGGCGCAGTGCAGGCCACTCCTCTGCCTGGAAAGGCGCTGGATAGCCCTGGGCAAAGGGCGCGATGGGCACTGCCAGGCTCACGTCCCTGCGCAGGGGATCGGGCCGATTGAGCACCAGAATCAGTTCCGGTGATCCGTTCTGTTCCATGGATTTGCTGTTCATGTTGTTGCCTCCATCGTCCGGATGCTCACAGCCGCATTCTGATGAATGCCGTCATCCGTCCACAGTTCATAGCTTCCCTGCCCCGCCAGTTTGAGGTGATCCCGGTCCAGTGTGACCGTGCTGTTTGCCGGTGCTGCCAGAGGAATGGATTTTCCCTGCCGCAGGAAAAAGATACCTGCATCCATGGGCATATCCACCCAGTGCCAGCCGGCTTCCATGGGGGTCATATGGCAGTCTGTTTCCGTGAGTTCCACTTTTGTCATGGCCTCCGGCAGCCACACCATCCGGCCGGTGCTGTTCTGTTTCGTGACCGGCGCAATCATTACCTCCTGCCCGAAAAGCAGCTGATCTTCACACTGCCGGCTGATTTCATCATCCCAGACAAAAGCCAGCGGTGAAAACATCACAGAATCCTGTTCCCTGGCTTTGAGCAGTTCGCTGTAGATATAGGGAATCAGACGGTAGCGCACTTTCAGCAGAGTACGGAAAGCGTCCAGGTTTTTGAACTGCCAGGGTTCCTGCCGCCGGGTTCCCAGGGCAGAATGATTCCGGAACAGCGGTGTGAACAGACTGGCCTGCATGAACCGCAGGACCAGATCTTCCGTGGTGTTCTGACCGAAACCGCCCAGATCGCAGCCCACATACAGGAATCCCGCCATATTCAGCGCAGGCAGCTGTGCCAGCAGCAGACTGATGTGGCTCCACCAGCTGCAGTTGTCGCCGGTCCAGATTCCGCCATACCGGTGGGCACCGATATGACTGGCCCGGGAATACAGTAGCGTCCGTTCTTCTCTTGCCTGAGAGAAATACCGGGAAGCCGCTTCCGTCATTTTGCCGCCATAGAGGTTGTGCACATCTTCGTGGCAGATCCGCCCCTGTCCGGTATTGTGGAAAAACCGGGCATAATCCTCCGGATCGTTTTTGAGACCGGAGACTGCGGATTCAAAGGACAGGAAGCCGGATTTGTCCTTCTGGAACTGATCCCAGATCCGGTTGAGTTTGTCCAGTCCCGGACGGGAGAAGAACAGAGCCGGTTCATTCATGTCATTCCAGAATCCCTCAATGCCCAGATCCAGCAGACCCTGATACTGCCGGCCGAACCAGGCAGCGGCTTCCGGATTCAGAAAATCCGGAAAGACAGAAAAACCGGGCCAGACAGCACCCACGAAGGGCTCTCCGTTTTCCATGGTGCAGAAATATCCCTTCTCCAGCCCTTCCCGGTAGACACCGTAGTCCGGGTCTTCCTTGATGCCGGCGTCGATGATGGGGATCAGGCGGATGCCATCCTGCTTCAGATCCGCACTCAGCTGTTTCAGATTTCCGAATTCCGTCTGGTTCAGCGTAAAGTCACGGAATCCATCCATGTAATCGATGTCCATGCAGATCATGTCCAGCGGCAGATCCAGCTGGCGGTACCCGCTGGCGATTTCCCGGAATTCTGTTTCTGTCCGGTATCCCCACCGGCTCTGGGCTGCCCCCAGGGCGAAAAGCGGCGGCAGCCAGGATTTGGCTGCAAGCCGCCGGAATTCCTGCACAGCTTCCAGAGGTGTGGCAGCCTGCAGGTGATAGATGGTCAGATTCGGGCTGGCTGCATCCACAAAGAGTCTGTCAGGATCTGTGGCTGCCACATCAAAGGTGATCCGGCCGGGTGTGTCAAAAAACCAGATCTCCGGACTGGGCCGGTCAATCAGCAGCATATTGTGACTGCCGTAGAGCGAGCGTTTGTCTTCGGTATGACTGAAATCATCCGAGTTCCAGGACTCATAGATATGCCCCCGCTTGTTCTGTCCCCGGACAGCCTCTCCCAGTCCCAGCACCAGGGCACCGGGTTCCAGGGACAGCGTAAAATGGAAACCCGAATCGTCCAGGGAGACTTGCGCCCGGTCAAATCCTTCTGTATCCGGTACATCGCCGATCACGACAGCGCCGGTATCCAGGGGTGTGCCGATGGTGAGTTTTTCCGCAGTCATCAGCTGTTCTTCTTCTCAAACCAGGCAGCGGCAATGGCTCCTGGACCTGTATGGGTTCCAATGGCGCAGCCGACATTGACTGTTTCGGCTTCATGCCCCTGGAGCAGATCACCGTTTTCCGCCAGATACGCCTGCAGCGTGGCATCATCCGTACCGGTGTAGCCAAGGGCAACAGGTCTGGTGAAATCAATGCCGGAAGCGGAAATCGCATCCGTGAGGTAAGCCCGGCCTTTTTTCGCACCTCTGGCTTTTCCCTTGACGACAACCTCGCCGTTTTCCACTGCCACGACCGGTTTGATTTTCAGCAGGGTACCCGCCATGGCAGCCACACTGGATACCCGGCCGCCTTTCTGCAGATACTCCAGCGTATCCAGCAGCGCCAGCAGCCGGATCTGTTTCTTCTCTTCCTCCAGAATTCGGACGGCTTCCTCCAGGGACAGCCCCTGGTTCTGCAGCTCCGTCGCCCGTCTGACCAGAATCATTTCGCCGATCGTCACGGATTCACTGTCCAGAACCGATACATTGCCTTCGCAGAGGGAAGCACCCAGGCAGGCGCTCTGGTATGTGCCGGAGAGTCTGGAGGACAGGCAGATCACCAGAACATCCTTTCCGTTTTCCTGCGCTTTCCGGATGGCTTCTTCATAGACACCCGGTGCGATCTGACTGGTCTTGGGCAGGACATCGCTGTCCTCCAGCTTCCGGTAAAACTCCTGACGGGACAGGGTTTCTCCATCCAGCCAGGTTTGCCCGTCAATGGTGACATTCAGAGGCAGGACAGTTAGTCCAGGTGCACTCTGCAGATCGCATCCAGAATCTGTGATGATTTCAAACATGTTTTTCTCCTTCCAGCTGCCGCAGCAGAGCGGTCAGCTCACTTTCTGTATAAACAGCATAATCAGCTGCCGGCCCTGATTCCTGGTGCCGGCGGTTGAAATGAATGGTATGCCAGCCCAGAGCTTTGGCTCCTTCCATGTCATTGACGTAATTGTCGCCAATGTACCAGAAATCCTCCGGCTGGTCCGTGACGGCTTCGAAAGCCCGGCGATCGGGTTTGGCATATCCGATCTGCCCGCTGGTGAAAGTGTGATTCTCCGGGAAGAACCGTTTCGTATCCAGCGCGGCAAATTTCCGTCGCTGGTGCTCATCCGGTCCATTGGACAGAATCCACAACCCGGAACAGGTCCCGGACAGCCATGTTTCCAGCACCGGATCCATCCGGATGTCGTTCTGTGCCTGCCGGTATGCCTGCTGAAACGCCTGTGCCTGTTCTGGAGAGATGGGCTGGCCAAGACGCCGGCAGCCTTCCTGTATCCGCCAGGCACCGGACTCGTCCACGGTCATGGCACCTTCCTGAACCAGATGAAACACTTCATCGGACAGCTGTCTGGTCATGACGTAAAATTCTTCCGGGTCCGCCCTGAGATCCGGAAGAATTGCCAGGCAGGCTGCATCAAAGGGCTGCCGCATATCATACAGCGTATCGTCGCAGTCAAAGCAGAAGTTCATGAGTCCTCTCCTTCCCCGGTCTGTGCCGGCGTGTTCTGCAGCAGATGATCTCTGCCGGCGTCCGGATTCACAAAATCATCCCGGGTCCCGAACAGAACATACACCCGGTCGGATGTCATCTGCAGTTTCATCAGCCGGTCCATGAGCTCCGGATCAGCCTGCACCCCATCCTGCATCACCGCCAGCAGCAGCGGCTGCTCCGGTTCGCAGGATTCCAGCCGGGTCAGCAGTTCAGCTGCGGCGGCTTTGTTTTGCAAAGTCAGTGTTTTTGTTTTCACGGACTTGATTATAGCATGCAGCAACAGTCCTGCCACCATACCCGGTCAGGCTGTCTGTTACAATGGGAGCATGAAAAAAATACAAATCATTGAACTCGGAGCAGCTGTGCTCTTTCTGGCTGCGGGTGCGGGACTGCTTGTATGGCCGGGGCTCTCCGGCAGACTGCTGTACTGGATCATGACCGGTTTTCTGGCTGTCACCACGCTGGTGCTCTTCATCCGCCGCTTCACTACCGGCAGCCGGGTCAATTACATTCTGGCTGCTGCCGCCCTGGCGCTGCTGCTCCTGGTCGCTTTCATGCCCGGTGTGCTGGCCAGTGTGGCATTTGGAATCTACATGCTGTTCTGCGCCATCTGCTATTTTCTCCAGGCGTATGCAGATGGCATGTCCAACTGGAAGGATCCATCTTCCCTGCTGTTTGGCTGCGCCTACCTGGCGCTGGCGCTCTTTCTGTTTCTGGCCCGTCACCATGACAGCCGGATGCTGCAGGTCGTGGTGGGCTGGTATCTGGTGTTTCAGGGACTGGAACTGCTGCTGGTGCATTCTGTCTCCCGACGCAGAAGATCTTTGGGGTACCGGGTCCTGAACCACATGACATCTCTGCCGGTGGCATTCGTCACCTTTCTTCCCTTCATGGTGCTGGAAACCATGGAAAAACGCATCCGGACAGATGGGAGCATCAGCTATGACCGGAAGAAAACCGATGCCGAACCGGATCTGACGGTCTATATCCACACCGGCACAGAAGGGGTGCACGCTGTGGGGCATATGACATTCTGTTTTGAAGGTCTCATGTATTCCTACGGCAATTATGCAAAAAAGGAAGAGAAGCTGGCAGGCACACTGGGACCGGCAGTGTTCTTCACCGTTTTGCCGGAGGTGTACATCAACAATTCCTGCATTTATGAAGGAACGACGCTGTATGGATTCGGACTGATCCTGACAGACAGACAGAAAGACACGCTGCGAAACACCCTCAGAGATATGATGAATTCCATGGTCCGCTGGGCCTGTCCTCTGCAGCAGGATCCCCAGGGCTGGCAGCACCCGGAACAATGGTTCACCGACTACGCCAGCCGGCTGTTCTGGCGCACCGGCTGCAAATTCTGGCAGTTTACCAGAGGACAGTGGAAGACCTACTGGGTCATGGGCACCAACTGCTCTCTGTTTGCCGAGACCATCCTGACAGCCGCCGGCTGCCGGATTCCCCGGAAAAAAGGCATTGTGTCTCCCGGCGAATACTTTCAGTATTTCCAGGAACTCTTTGCTGATCCGGACAGTCAGGTCATCAGCCGGCAGTGGCATACAGCCAGTGTTCCTGCCACACTGTACAGAACCTGGGCCTGATCCAAAGGCAGTCAGGAGAGAAAAACCCGGAACCTGCTGGCAAACAGCCTGCAGATTCCGGGTTGTTTTGTTCTGTCAGACAGCTGTTTCAGAACGCTGTCGTTTCTATTTCAGGGAGTTGTAGAAGTCAGGATCCACCGGTTCTTCCCAGATGGTGGAAGTCTCTTTTCCGGGAATGCCCATAGCCAGGTGGGCAAACCAGGAATCCGGAGCCGCCCCATGCCAGTGTTTTACATTGGCGGGAATCTCAATGGAATCTCCCGGATTCATCTCCACCGGGTCCTTTCCCCATTCCTGATAATACCCGCGGCCGCCAACACAGATAATGAGCTGTCCGCCGCCTTCTTCGGCTCTGTGAATGTGCCAGTGATTGCGGCATCCTGGTTCAAAGGTCACATTGGAGATGCCGCCGCCAATGGGTGCCAGATAGCTCTGCCCGTCAAAATACTGCGCATAGGCATCATTGGGTTCACCAATCGGGAACAGAATGGTTTCCTGGAAATCCGCTTTGGGGTCATCTTCGGTCCAGATATCTTTCGCCAGCCGGAACGCAGCCCAGGCTTTGGGCCAGCCGGCATAGAAAGCCGCATGGGTGATCAGCTCTGCAATCTCCGTTTTTGTCACACCGTTGTTCTTCGCCGTCTGCAGGTGATGCACAAAGGAAGAGTCCGTGAGTCCCTGTGCCAGCAGCGCGGTCACGGTGATGATGGACCGCTGCTTCAAAGAGAGCCTGTCTGTCCGGTTCCAGACTTCTCCGAACAGAATGTCGTCGTTCAGATGAGCAAATTCCGGGGCAAAATCCCCAAGCTGTTTCCGTCCTGCTGTCTGTTTTACTGTCATGGGTATCCTCCTGTTGTTGAACGTGGTTTCTGTCTGTATTGTAAAATGCCGATGCAGATTGCCAAAATACCGGTTTAGCAACTCGCTTTATGCCTGTCAGGCATAATAAAAACCCGCATATGCGGGTTTTTATTACAGATTGTGTTCGGCCGGGTCAGCCTCAGTTCAGGAAATTGACGCCCTGTTTTTCGGAGACCGGATAGATGATCAGCTTGTCGCCATCCAGGTTCAGATCCTGTACATGCAGTCCGTTGATCTGCTGGTTGCCATAGGTCGTCCAGTAGAAGTCCTGCGTGGCCAGGTTGCAGCCGGATGTGTAATGCGTGACTTCCCACAGATTGCCGGGTTCTTCGTTTGTACCCCGGGCCATGGCCACACTCTGCATGATGTGGAAGAACTGCGTCAGTGTATCTTCGTCGGTTTCCTTTGCCACAGAATTGTTCAGCGTGAAGCCCACGCGGACAAACCGGGACATGGAGTCTACGCCACCGGGCAGACCGCTGGATCCCAGACCGGAGCAGTAGATATCCAGATCCACATCCGGGGTGATCCGGTTGACCGGATACTTGCCCGTCAGATTCTGATACTTGCAGAAGTTATAGTACTGAGCCGGATACTCCGGAACATTTGTCAGACAGTTCAGCGTATCATCGTGAACCACAAGACCTTCTTCCAGGGGTTCCACCACAATGGAAGAATCCTTGTCCGCCATCAGCCAGTGCAGCGGAGAAGCCTGATACTGTGCGGAAAAGCTGGTATCCAGAACCGTGATTTTCGCCAGTTCCTTCTTCAGGTCAGCCACAGATTTGCAGGTGCACAGAAGATAGGGGATGAGTTCGAAAGATGCCAGTCCGATGGACTTTCCTTCCTCGATTTCCTTTTTATAGACTGCCAGTTTCGGGAAGTTCAGCCCGGCAATGCCGACGCCATATTCGTTCATTGCCTCAAAATACAGAGGATATTCACCATCCGGGGCCAGCGCCATGCCCACCATCGCAGGGTGTTCCTTGAATTCCATGCCATTGCGAAATTTCAGCGGAAGATTCCGGGGGGTGACCATGACCTGGTTGCCCATGGCATACTGAAGATCCAGGTTCCGTCCAAAATATGAGTAGGAACCGTTTTTATACAATACTGAAGTACACATTAGTCCAATGCCTCCTAACCAATTTGATTATAGGATCTTCAATACAATTACTCTTTCCAGACGCCCAGAACAGCTTATGTCCCGCAAGCCCAGAACCGCTTTTATCCCATAAATAGAAGAAACCCAAAAAAGGAGGGAACACGTCCCTCCTTCTGATCATCCTGAACCGGATGATTACATGTTGTTGTCGCGGATTGCTTCCAGACGGGCGTGACGGCGTTTTGCGTCAGCTTCTGCCTTGGCGAACATCTTCTCTGCGAATTCAGGGCCTTTCAGCTTCACGAGCTGCGCATAGCGTGCTTCCTTCAGCATGAAGTCCTTCATCTTGGAGTAGTCAGCCGGCTTCTTCGTATCGATGGTCAGCGGCTGTTCCTTCCGCGGATCGTAGCGGTACAGATCAACGTAACCGCATTCCACCGCATCACGCTGAACCTGCTGGTGGTTGCCCAGACCGCCCTTGATGCCGTGTTCGGCACAGGGAGCATAGGCAATGATCAGGGACGGTCCGTCATAGGATTCGGCTTCCTGGAATGCCTTCAGAGTCTGCATCTTGTCGGCGCCCATGCATACGGATGCAACATATACGTGTCCGTAAGCCATGGCGATCTGACCCAGATCCTTCTTGGCTGTGCTCTTGCCGCCTGCGGCGAACTTGGCAACAGAAGCCCGGGGTGTGGACTTGGAAGACTGACCGCCGGTGTTGGAGTACACTTCGGTATCCAGAACCAGAACGTTGATGTTCACGTCGTTGGCCAGTACGTGGTCCAGACCACCGTAACCGATGTCATAAGCCCAGCCGTCGCCGCCTACGATCCAGTTGCTCTTGGCTACCAGGTCGCCCTGCAGCAGTGTCTTGACATCTTCATCCACATCAGCTTCGGCAACCAGTTCCTTGATTTTCGGAGCCAGCTCGCGCTGTTTGTCCTTGTCGTTGCCTGCATCCAGGTACTGCTGGAACAGATCCTTCAGTTCCGGCTGAACCTTGTCCAGACTTTCTTCCATGGCCTTGTAGATCTTGGACTGGCTGTAGTTGTTGGCCAGAGCCATGCCGTATCCGAATTCAGCGTTGTCTTCGAACAGGGAGTTGGCCCATGCAACACCATTGCCGTTCTTGTCTTTGACAAAGGGGCTGGAGGGGTTGGCACCGCAGTAGATCGAGGAGCAGCCGGTTGCGTTGGCAATCTGCATATCCTGACCGAACAGCTGGGAAGCCAGACGGTAGTACGGAGTTTCACCGCATCCAGGGCAGGATCCGGGCACTTCGAAGTACGGCATCAGCATCTGGGAACCCTTGATGGTGCCCTTCGGGAACAGATCGTTCTTGTATTCGGTTTCCTTGAACAGGTAGTCAGCCAGAGGATCGAGGTACAGCTGAGAGTTGACATCGACCATCTTCAGGGCCTTTTCACCCTTCTTGCCCGGACACTCGTTGGCACACAGACCGCAGCCTACACAGTTGGAGGGGGAAACCTGTACACGCCAGCGCAGGTCGGTATCCTTCTTGCCCATCAGCGGCAGAGTGGCAAAGCCTTCGAATTCCTTCGGAGCGTTTGCGATTTCTTCCGGTGTCAGTGCGAAGGTACGGATCGTGGCGTGGGGGCATACGAAGGAGCAGAAACCGCACTGAATGCAGTTGTCCGGGTTCCATTCCGGTACCATTGTGGCAATGGTCCGCTTTTCCTTGAATGCGATGTTGTTCTGCATCGTACCATCCAGAACACCGTTTTTGGTGAAGGAGGATACGGGCATGTCATAGCCTTCCAGGCCATTGATGCGTGCAGCATATTCATCCCAGTAGGGGTCACCGGTTTCTTCACGCAGGGAGGAAACAGGCAGGTTCTTCCATTCCGGATCAACCGCAACTTCAACCAGACCGTCCTTGCCGGCGTCAATGGCTTTGTAGTTCAGTTCAACAACGGCATCGCCTTTTTTGCCATAGGACTTCTTGGCAGCAGCCTTCATCAGTTCCACAGCCTTGTCCAGCGGCATGATCTGCGGGTTCAGCGCGAAGAAGGCAGACTGCAGGATCGTGTTGGTCCGGCGGCCCATGCCGATGTTCTGCGCAATTTCCGTAGCATCGATGATGTAGAACTTGGCATCCTTGTCAGCCAGTTCCTTCTTCAGACGGTTGGGCATGTGCTTCACGATCTCATCCTTGTCGAATGTGGTATTCAGCAGGAATGTGCCGCCTTTTTTCAGGTTGCGGGCCAGATCGTACTTGAACATGTAGCTGTCCAGGGATACGGAGATGAAGTCCGCGTTGTTGATGTAGTAGGTGGAGTGGATCGGGCTGTTGCCGAAGCGCAGGTGAGAACGGGTTACGCCGCCTGCCTTCTTGGAGTCGTATGCATAGTAGCCCTGTGCATACATATCCGTGTTGTCGCCGATGATTTTGATGGAGGACTTGTTGGCGGAAACAGTACCGTCGGAACCCAGACCCCAGAACAGACACTCGGTGGCGTCGCTGTCGATGATGTAGTCCTTGTCAACCGGCAGGGATGTGAAGGTCACATCGTCTTCGATGCCCACAGTGAAGCCGTTCTTGGGCTCATCCTTTTTCAGCTCATCGAATACAGCCTTGATCTGGTTCGGAGCAGTATCGTGGGAACCAAGACCGTAGCGGCCGCCGATGATTTCGATGTCCTTGTCCTTCAGGGAAGCCAGAACATCCAGGTACAGAGGTTCGCCTGTGGCGCCGCCTTCCTTGGTGCGGTCCAGAACAGCGATCTTCTTTGTGGTTTCCGGCAGGGCTTCCAGCAGGTACTTCGTGGAGAACGGACGGAACAGGTGAACTTTGACCAGACCGATCTTCTCGCCTTTGGCAACCAGATCGTTGACCACTTCTTCCGCTGTTTCGTTCACGGAACCCATGGCGATGATCACACGCTCTGCGTCAGGGGCACCCACATAGTTGAAGGGGTGGTATTCGCGGCCTGTGATCTCGGAAATCTTGTCCATGTATTTGGCTACCACATCAGGCACGTTTTCGTAGTGCTTGTTGCGGGCTTCCACACCCTGGAAGAAGATGTCATCGTTTTCGTTGGCACCGCGGGTCACAGGGTTGGTGTGAGGCTGCATGGCGTTCTTGCGGAACTCTTCCAGAGCTTCGTAGTTGATCAGTTCCTTGTATTTGTCTGTGTCGAAGACTTCGATCTTGTCCACTTCGTGGGAAGTACGGAAACCATCGTGGAAGTGCAGGAACGGTGTGTGCGCTTCAATGGCAACCAGGTGGGCGATGCCGGCCAGATCCATGACTTCCTGAACGGAGCCGGAGCTCAGCATCGGGATACCTGTCTGACGGACTGCATATACGTCCTCGTGGTCACCGAAGATGTTCAGGGAACGGCTTGCCAGAGAACGGGCAGCCACATGCAGAACAACCGGCAGGTTTTCACCGACCCACTTGTAGATGTTCGGGATCATCAGCAGCAGACCCTGAGAAGCGGTGAAGGTTACCGGGAGAACACCCGCCTGAGCCGCACCGTGAACAGCGCCGGAAGCGCCTCCCTCAGACTGCAGTTCAGCGATTTTCAGCACTTCGTCGAAGGCGTTCTTACGTCCCTGTGTCGCCCAGACATCCATCACTTCCGCCATCGGGCTGGAAGGCGTGATCGGATAGATGCAGCTCATTTCGGAAAGAGCATAGGCGTTATGGGCGGCAGCTGTGTTGCCGTCCATGGACTGGAATGTTTTCGCCATTTGTATATAATCCTCCTTCTTGTTTACATACAATACCCATTATAAAGAAAACCCCTTCACTTTGAAAGGGGTTATGCATGATGGAAGAGGCGACACATGCCGGATTATGACAGTTTCTGATCCAGTGTCAGCCTCACTGTCATCTGTATCTGTCCAAAGAGAGTCCCAGACGCCGGCATTCACTCCGGATCCAGTTCTTCAGTCCCGGATCGAAGGGCGGTACAGACATCAGTGGATACGCTCTGCCCAGGGCTTTGTACTTCCCCCTGCCCAGTTCGTGATACAGCAGCACATCCACTTCCATGGGTGCATTTTGCTGGGCAGCTGCCAGTTCCAGACGTTTTCGGATATCATCCCGGCTGTCATTGCAGCCGGGTACCAGAACCAGCCGCAGCCGCCAGGGAACCCTGCTTTGCCCCAGCAGTGCGAGATTCGCCAGTATTGCCGCATTGCCCAGCCCAGTCAGTTCTTCATGCAGAGCAGGATCCGCCGCTTTCAGATCATAGAGAACGAGATCTGTCTGTTGCAGCAGCCGGGAAAAATCAGCGGACTTCACGCATCCGCTGGTATCCAGACAGACATGCACACCTTCCTGGTGCAGCAGCGTCATGCACTGACAGACAAATTCCGTCTGCATCCCCGCTTCACCCCCGGAAAATGTGACCCCTCCCCCGCTTTCTTCGTAAAACACCTTGTCCCGCAGCAGACTGGCAGTCAGCTCTTCCGGACTCATCCACCGTCCTGCAGTCCGGATTTTTCCGGAGAAATTCAGCTGCACCGGTTCGGGTTTCAGAAACTCGGGATTCGAGCACCAGCGGCAGCGCAGGGGACAGCCCATCAGAAACACTGTGGTCCGGATTCCGGGACCATCCTCCGTGGAGTATCCCTGAATTTCCCCCACCAGACCCCGGCACAGGGATATCGGTCTCACAGCCGGTTTTCTGTCCGTTCAATGATCGCCAGCTGAGTTTCCGGCATCAGCGACACATACTGGGCGCAATACCCGGCAACCCGGACAATCAGATCCCGGTAGGCTTCCGGTTCCTCCATCGCCCTGTGCAGCGTTGCAGAATCCACCACATTGAACTGATTGTGATAGATCCCCATGCGGCGGCTGGCTTTCAGGAAACCGGTGAAGCGGTTCAGATTCTCATCTCCCTTCAGGGATGCAGGAGAAAACCGCATATTCAGCAGCTGTCCGGCTGCCACTTTGTCGTTGGGCAGTTTGGCCACCGAACGGATCACCGCCGTGGGACCGCAGACATCCGTTCCCTGGGTGGGAGAGCAGCCTTCATTCAACGGACTGCCCGCCATGCGGCCATCCGGTGTGGCTCCCACATCTCTGCCATTGGGGACATAGCTGGTGATGTTGGAGGTGCTCATGGCATAGGCTGATACCGCCGGTCCCCTTCCCTTGCGGATGGTTTCATACCGGGGCAGCAGCTGCAGATAGGACTGGAATACATCTGCCACCATCCCATCTGCTTCGTCATCATCGTTGCCAAACTTCGGCACAGCCAGACAGAGACGCCGTATTGCAGCGGAATCCGGGCTCTGCCAGTTGTCCTTCATGGCTGCTTTCAGCTGTTTCAGCGTAACAATGCGGTCTTCAAACACCAGCTTTTTCAGCACAAGCAGCGAATTGCCCACCACAGAGGGACCGATGTTGCTCTGACTCACCACATCATAGACACAGCCGCCTTCCTTGGCGGTCCTGCCTTTCTCCAGGCAGCCCTGAATGAACACCGAAGCGAAAGGAGACGCATCAAACTGCTCCAGGGAGCGGTCACATACTTTGTCGCATTCCACAGCAATGTCGGTATAGAATTTCAGCAGATCATTCCAGCTCTTCCACAAAGCATCCCAGCTGTCAAACACTTCCAGCACCGGATACAGGCAGATGCCGGAATCCGGATCAGTGCCCCCGTTCAGCAGCAGTTCCAGAATCTTTCCCCAGTTCACGTACGTCATTCCTGTCGCCCGGTGACCGTATTTGCCCGGAACGCCTGTTTCCACACAGCCGATGGCACAGTAGTCATTGGCATCCGGCCAGGGGATCCCCAGATCGTGAATGGCTCTGGCGGCTGTATCGTCATTGAACATGGAGGGCATGCCGCAGCCGGTGGCAATGAGTTTTGCCGCCAGACGAAGCAGATCATCCGGCGTATCTCCGTTGTAGCGCATGGAAAAATTCGGTTCTGCCATGGCAGTGAGATTCATGGCTTCCACGCAGAGATACGACAGCGGACAGGTCCCGTCTGTGCCATCCGGCCGCCGTCCGCCGATCATCAGATTGGAATACAGAGGATAGCCCTGAGAAAACCGTGTGTGACCGTACGGGCGGACTTTGTTGCAGGAAGAATTCATGAGAAACATATGTGTCAGCAGCTCCAGGGCTTTTTCCCGGGAAAGGCGGCCGGCAGCCAGATCCCTTTCGTAATAAGGATCCATGTACTGGTCGAAGCGGCCATAGCAGAAGCTGTGTCCGTTGGATTCAATCATCTGCAGGACGTGAACCAGAAAAACTGTCTGCAGGGCTTCTTCAAAGGTTTCAGCCGGATGTTCCATGAGATGGGAGGCCAGTTCCTGCATATGCAGCAGTTCCTGTCTGCGCTGCTGGCGGGTTTCTTTCTCTGCCAGCTGACCGGCAAGTCGGGAAAACCGCTTGATCCAGTCCAGGCTGGCTTCCAGGCAGATGGCGGCGGCTTCATAAAATGCCCGCTGATGCCCATCAACTGCCGCTGCCATCTGTTCTCTGCATTCATCAGCCAGAGAGCGGAATCCGCGGTTCAGCAGCATTTCATGATCCGGCACGATATGTCCGTCTCCGGACATGGAAATTCCGCCGCGGTGGATGACTTTCTGCTGTTCCGCCAGCCGTACAGATTCCGGTGTGGTGGCTTTTACCACATCTTCGTGGGTCTGTCCATGCCAGTAAGGCTGAATGGCCCGGAGGGAAGCAGCCGTATCCGGATCCACCTGAAAAACGTCTCCGTCCCGCCGGGCAAATTCGTCCAGCTCATCGATCACCCAGTCTATGGAATACTCGGGAAAGACAGGGGCCGCGAAACTGCGGCTTGCCTGGCAGCCGAAAATCAGTGAATCTTCCCCGATCCAGATGGTCATTTCCTTCAGCGTGGCTGCAAATGCCCTGGCCTTCCGCAGCAGCCAGTCCTGCCCCTCTGTTTCCTGAAACGAGCGGGTATAGATCTCTGCACGTTCACTGCAGAGACTGGCTTTCCGGTTCTGCATGACCGAACGGAACCGGTGGATCCGCTCCAGATCCAGATCGCTGTTTTCAGGTACGAATTCCAGAAACTCCATACAACTTTCCTTTCTGTTCGGTATCTGTTCTGTAACTGCAGCATGCTCTGCCGCGTGGCTTGCCGGCAGGCGGCAGACAGCCGGTTTACAGGCCAGATGGACCGCAGGTTCGCTGCGGTCCATCTGTCACAGTCACGTTATTCAGTCCTGGATTCCCAGCACCACAGGCACGCTTCTGTAGCCCACACCCATGCGGTCGATCCCCATGTCAATCAGTTTCAGGAAATGATCCCGGGTGCGGATGCAGCCCGATCCCTTCACTTTCATCTCCGGACTCACTTCTTCCATCATCATGGCAATGACCTCCGGAGCCGCGCCTCTGGCTTCATGCCCTGTCAGGAATCCGGTGCTGGTCTTGACGAAATCCGCGCCGGACTGTTCCACGATCCGGCTTGCCTTCCGGATCTGCTCTCCGTTCAGGGCATCGGTTTCCAGAATGACTTTCAGCACCTTTCCCGCTTCATGGGCTGCGGCGGCGCACTGTTTCAGATCTTCCAGAACTTTGTCGTATTCTCCGCTGCGGATCAGACCGAAATTGGCCACGATATCAATATCCGATACTTCCGGGCTTCTGGCTGCATCTCTGATCTGCTGAATTCTGGATTCCGTGCTGGAGGTTCCAAAGGGAAAATCCGCCACCGGGGCCAGCGTTGTGGCACTGCCCTTTACATACGGCTCGCAGAGTTCGATGTACTTCGGGTTGATGCAGATGGTCGCACACTTTTTGGCAACTCCGTCCTTTGTCAGTTCGATGATCTCCTCCTGTGTGAACTCCGGTTTCAGTACCGAGTAGTCGATGTAGGAAGCCAGTTCCTCCATGGTCATGTTTTCTGCTTTTTTGTCAGGTTTTTTCATATGGTTCCCTTCTTTCTGATCCTATCTTACCAAGTGATGAATGTTTTTGTATGAATAGTTTCGTTAATTTACGTATGCAAACCAAATACGGTTTGAAACGGAAGATTCAGACCGGGAAATACTTTTGAACCGTAAAAATCCGGCCGGTTTGCTCATCAGACAGGCAGAAATATCCGGACTGTCCAGTGCAGACAGAATCCTGTTATAATCTGAACCCTGTCGAAACCGCTTTCTTTCCGGTTTCAGTGTAACCCGGATTGCAGAAAAAAACCGGAATTCTCCGGTTTCTTTCAGCGAATATACCTGACCGTGGATACAGCTGGTTACTTGTCTTCCTGTCCGATATGGAATTTCTTCTGAACATCCGCCAGGACATTTTTTGCAAATTCCCGGCCGCCAATGCCGAAGCTGATGGCAAACGCCACGGCCAGCGCTGCAATGACCAGAATGAATGTGGAATCCACCAGTGTTCGCGCAATACCCAGCTGATTGAGGATCATGAAAGCCGCAATGACATAAATGGCATATTTCACAACCAGGCCCAGAGACCCATGACCGTTCTTTTTCAGCGTGTTGTCTGCAACGGCTCCCAGGAAGAAGGCAATGGCCAGAATGATGACAGCCGTCAGCAGATACGGCATATAGGCAATCACAGCTGTACCGATATGCGTCAGAACGCCCAGGTGCAGCGTGGAGAAACTCTCTACCACAAAGAAGATAATCATAACCACTTCCACTGTCTTGCCGGCTACGGAAGAAAGCACGAAGGGAGAATCATCTCTGGCACCTGCAAGAGCAGCCAGTCTGGCATCCAGACCGGAAGCCGCAATGATTCTGGTCACAATGTTGCCGCAGAACTTCGCCAGTACCCAGCCGATGGCAATGATGACCAGGGCAGCCAGAAGACTGGGGATATAGGAGAAGATGATGCTCAGCATGGCGATTGCCGGATCGGAAATGGCTTTGATGTCCAGTACGTACAGCGCCGAAATGATGACTGGAATCAGGATCAGCACATAGACGATGTAGGCAATGGTGTTGGAGAGTCTGCCCTCGTCCCGGACTTCAATGCCGGCGATTTTCTGCAGTCTGTTGACCTCCAGCTTGTTGAGAACCGGCACAAGCAGCTCTCTGACCAGCTTTGCCACATAGAATCCAATCCAGAGAATGATGACGCAGAACAGAATGTTCGGGACATAGCCCCAGACTGTGTTGAGCAGTGTCAGAATCGGAGCGGACACCTGTGTCATGCCGAGAATTTCAAAAATCCCCGGTACAAACAGCAGGAAGACCACCAGCTGAACGAGTTTGCCAATGAGATCAATTGTTTTCGGTCCCTGGTTTTCACCGCCGTCACCGGTTCCTTTCATGGTGGAAAGCTTCGTTTTTGACAGCAGTTTGATGATCAGAGATTTGGCAATCGCAGCCACGATGAATGCCAGCACCAGCAGCAGCACTGCCTTGATGGCGGTGCCAAGACCGGTGTTGAAGAAATCAGTAAACCATCTGAAATCTCTCATGGTGTATCCTTTCATGCACCTTCGGTGCTTTACCTATGGTGATTTACCTTTGGTAATTTCAACATAGCATATCAGTCATTTCAAACAGGCCGAGATGACCGCACGAACCGGAAATTCCAGATGTTTATTTAAATGTCATGTCAAAGGAAGATTACTTTGGTAAACATTCTGCCTGTTTCCCCGGGAAAACCCTGGTTCTGCCTTTTCACTTTCGTTCTTCAGTTCTTCGGCTTCGACGGCTGATTGCCGCATCAGCCTTCGGATTATCAAAAAAACCGCCGGAAACCGGCGGTATGCATGTGGATTACTCTTTGCCCAGCAGTCTGAACATGTTTTTCTTGTAGACTTCCACACCAGGCTGGTTGAAGGGGTTGGAGCCGTTCAGTAGCGTGGTCATGGCAATGGCCTTGAAGAAGAACATGCACATGTTGCCAAAGTCGTAGGCAGACATGGAAGGCATGGTGATGATGATGTTGGGAACACCACCGGTTTCTTCGTGAGCCATCAGTGTGCCTTTGGCAGCCATCTTGTTGGCCCAGTCCACGGACTTGCCGGCCAGATAGTTCATCTTGTCGGCATTCTTGTCGTCTCCGGGGAACGTGAGATCGATCATCGGCTGCTCCACATACAGGTTGGTCTCGAACAGAACCTTCTTGCCGTCCTGCACGAACTGTCCCAGAGAATGCAGATCGGTGGAATAGTTGACAGAATCCGGGAGAATGCCCAGTCCGTCCTTGCCTTCGGATTCACCGAACAGCTGTTTCCACCATTCGGAGACCATGGCCATCTGCGGTTCATAGTTCACGAACAGTTCCACATCATAGCCCTGGTGCTGCAGAATGCGGCGGGCAACAGCATAGCGGTATGCCGGGTTCTTGTCCAGATCCGCATCACCGTATTCGCCCATGCCGTCGTGAAGCCCCTGCATCAGCGCATCAATGTCAATGCCGGCTGCAGCAATGGGCAGCAGTCCGACGGGTGTAATGACGGAGAAACGGCCGCCGATGTCATCGGGAATGACAAATGTCTCGTAGCCTTCTTCATCCGCCATAGGTTTCAGAGCACCTCTTGCCTTGTCGGTGGTGGCGTAAATGCGGCTGGCAGCCTGATCGCCATACTTGTCTTCCATGAACTGTTTCAGGATCCGGAAAGCCAGGGCCGTCTCTGTGGTGGTGCCGGATTTGGAGATGACGTTGACAGACACTTCCTTGTCCTTCAGATACTCCATCACCTGCGCAATGTAGGAGCTGGAGAATGTGTTGCCCATGTAGATCACTTCGATCTGTTTTTCAGGATACAGACCGTTGATCATTTCAATGGCTGCACGGGCCCCCAGATAGGAACCGCCAATACCGCAGACAACGAGCACATCCGATTCTTTCTGAATTTTGGCGGCAGCTGTCTTGATGCGGGCAAATTCTTCTTTGTCGTAATCGTCAGCCCAGGTCATCCAGCCGGTGAAATCGTTGCCTTTGCAGGTCTTGTTGCGCAGGGATTCGTCGAGTCTGGCGACTTCTTCCCGGTAATCGTGAAAGTCTTCCTTCAGGAATGCATGGCTGAGATCTAATGTAAGCATGTCAGTTTTCTCCCTTCTGCCATCTGAAAAATTATATGCCATATTCCGCACTTCGTCCATTGCCTTAGCATTCGTGAAGCAGGCCCACAGCCCTGTCAGAGAGGAATCAGACCGGTTTGTGATAAGCTGAATGCAAGAGGTGATTTCATGATCCCGAATTCCCTGTTTCCGCTGGTCTGTGCGCTTCTGGCCAATGTGACAGCGCAGGTGGCGAAACTGTTTACGTATTATTACCGCACCGGTGAATGGAACCTCCGGTGGGTGCTCATGAGCGGCGGATTTCCCAGCTCGCATTCCTCCACGGTAACGGCTCTGTCCATGACCGTGGGGATGGAAGAAGGATTTTCTTCCACATTATTTGCTGTGACGGCTGTGTTTTCTGCTATCGTAATGTACGATGCCTGCCACGTGCGGTATTACAGCGGCAAAAACATCGAACTGACACAGCAGCTGATCAAGGATCTGCGGGACATGACCGGCCTCACCTTCAGCGATCCGATTTACCAGGAAAAGCTGAAAACCATTCTTGGTCACAAAGTGGTGGAGGTGATTGGCGGCTTTGTTCTGGGACTGCTGATTCCCCTGCTGCTGTCACCGCTGTTCCTCATCTGACAGGCTCAGAAGAACCCGCCCGCACAGGAGGCGGATTCTGCACAGCTGCATGATATGCAATCGGAGGCATTGATATGGATATGGATACACACGAAACTGATATGAATTCAGAAAAAGAAACACTGGAAAAAGACCCGGCTGCCGTCCGCCAGGAAGAACAGCTGGCTGCACAGGCAGGTCTGAATCCCGAAGCAGCCCCTTCCGCCAGCGACCCGCTTTCCACAGAAGCCCTGGAAGAAAAGGTGGAAGAAGTACTGGAAAAAATCCGGCCTTACATTCAGCATGACGGCGGTGACATCGAACTGCTGGGTGTGGATGAAAACAGCATCGTGTATGTGAGCTTCATCGGCGCCTGCGCCGGATGTGCCATGGCCGGAGATGATTTCTCCGGCGGGGTCAAGCTCCTGCTGCTGGATGAGATTCCGGAAATCAAGGACGTTGTCCTGATTGGCTGATCTGCTCTCCTGCGCGCCGCGGCGCGCTTTTTTTCTGCGCACTGCCGGCAGAAGAGAAAAAACGGTTCTGCCGGAGAAGGAAGAATCGTCTGTCTGTGCAGCTGAAAATGGCATCCGGTTTCCCCGCCGGATGCCCTGAACTTTCGCTTGTACTTGGATGTCGGGAAAGCCGTAGCTTTCTGCAGCAGAAGCTGTATCAGCCGGGGATGCTGCTGCCGGGAATTCGGATCCGCTGGGAGACTGCAGGGCAGTCAGTCAGATGAATACGCTCCCATGATCCGCTGATCTGCTCAGGGTTGCAGTCCCATACCTCTCATATATCATTCCCTTTCTGTCCGTTTCCATTCCATTATATCGGAAAAAAGCGACAAAACAGGAAAAATCTCAGTGTGAAATCGTGTGATTTGAGTAAATGAAAGCCTCTTCAGACTGCAGAAGAGGCTTTGCGTTTCCATTTCCTGTCAGACCATCCGGGGAAGGTATTCCTGCAGCTGGCGTTCCCAGCTGGGCCAGTCATGGGGTGTGTCAAATCCCCAGAAGTAGGTGTCGATTCCGATTCCCTTGCGCCAGAACAGATCTGCCAGTTTCCGGGTGTCTTCCAGACACTCATTCTCCCAGGCTCCCTGACCAATGACGATCCGGGCATCCGAAGCATTGTACCGGGTGATGCAACCATTGTCCGGCGCCAGTTCCTCCAGATAGGCCAGAGGATTGTTAATGTGAAACTCATGGGTATAGTTGCCGTCATATATATACCGACTCATGTCATACAGTCCGGACAGAGCCAGCAGCCGGCTGAACCGGTGAGGATACCGGCAGAACAGATTCACCGCATGATATGCACCCATACTGGCGCCCATCACCATCATCTGTTCATCCTGCGGTTTGCCGGCTTTCCAGAGCGCGGAAGGAATGAGTTCATCCATCACATACCGGTTCCAGGCTTCCAGCCGGTGCATTCTCGGCTCGGTGGGACCATAGCTGCTCCAGGTCTCGGCATCCACCGAATCCACGGTTACAAACTGGATCCGTCCGGCGTCCACCAGTCCGGAAACGAGGTCAAACATCTTTCTGTCTTCCCATTCGAAAAAACGTCCGTCCTGACAGGGAATCACCAGACACAGCACCCCGGCATGACCGTACATCTTGAACTCCATGTCCCGGTCAAGATTCGCGCTGTACTCCTTGAAATATCTCACTTGCATGCAAATTCTCCTGACTTCTCAAGGTTTGATTATAGCCAGATTTGTACTTTACCGCAAGAATGCATATAATAGGACCGGATTTATTCAAGAAAGCGAGCAAGCAATGGCAGAATATGAAAAGATACTGAATATTGCCGTCATCGCTCATGTTGACGCCGGCAAAAGCACCCTGGTGGATGCCTTCCTCCGTCAGAGCGATGTGTTCAGGTCCAACGAGGAAGTCGTGGACTGTGTCATGGATTCCAACGACCTGGAACGGGAACGGGGAATCACCATCTATTCCAAGAACTGCTCCGTCATTCACGACGGTGTGAAGATCAATATCGTGGATACCCCGGGTCACGCGGATTTCTCCAGCGAGGTGGAACGCATCATCCGTACAGTGGATACTGTCATTCTGCTGGTGGATGCCAGTGAAGGCCCGATGCCCCAGACCCGGTTTGTGCTGAGCAAGGCACTGGAAACCGGTCTGAAGCCGATTCTTCTCATCAACAAGATCGACAAGAAAGACCAGCGGGCGGAAGAAGTCGTGGATGAAGTCTACGATCTGTTTCTCGACCTCAACGCAACAGATGAACAGCTGGACTTCCCCATTCTGTACGGTGTGGCCAAGGAAGGCCGGGTGCAGTATGATCTGGAGACACCTTCCGACAACATCGATCCGCTGTTCAAGACCATTCTGAAACACTGCGAAGTGTATCCCGATCTCAACGAGGAACCTGTCCGGATGCAGGTTTCTGCCCTGGCCTATGATGAATACATCGGCCGGCTGGGCATTGGACGGATTTATCAGGGGACACTGAAAGCCGGCGGCAAATATGTGCGTACCAATGCAGATGGGACACTGAAAAACGAGACGCTGTCCAATCTCTTTGTGTACAAAGGGCTGTCCCGGACACCGGTTCAGGAAGCGCATTCCGGCGATATTGTGGTGATTGCCGGAATGCCGGATATTTCCATCGGCGATACGATCTGCCCGGTGGATGATCCGGAACCCATGGATTCGATTCCCATCGAGGAACCGACGCTGTCCATGAACTTTCATGTAAATACGTCTCCTTTCGCAGGCAAAAGCGGCAAATATGTGACATCCCGGAATATCCGTGAACGGCTGGCCAAGGAACTGGAGGTCAACGTCGGTCTCAAGGTGGAGGAAACAGATTCTCCGGATACCTTCAAAGTGTCCGGCCGCGGTGAACTGCATATTTCCATTCTGATCGAGAACATGCGCCGGGAAGGGTATGAACTGGCGGTGTCCAAGCCGGAGGTCATCCTGCATGTGGATGAGCAAGGCCGCAAGGTGGAGCCTGTGGAAGAAGTTGTGTGCATTGCCCCGGCTGAATATCAGGGCACGATCATCAACAAGCTGAATCTGCGCAAGGGGATCATGGTCGATATGGAAGAAGAAAACGACTACGTCCGGATCACCTACACGGCGCCCACCCGGGGGCTTCTGGGTTTCAGAACGGAGTTCATCAACGATACCCATGGCGAAGGAACTCTGGTCCGGCGGCTCTGCGGCTATGAACCTTACAAAGGAGAAATCGCACAGCGGATGCAGGGTGCGATGATTTCCACAGAGACCGGAGCTGCCATGACCTATGCCCTGTGGAATCTTCAGGAGCGCGGATCGCTGTTCATCGGTCCCCAGACCGAGGTCTACACGGGTATGATCATCGGCGAGTCCGCCAAGAACATCGACCTGGATGTCAACCCGCTGAAGAACAAGAAACTGACCGCGATCCGTTCCAGCGGACGTGATGAAGCGATGCTTCTGACCCCACCCCAGGTATTCTCGCTGGAGGAAGCACTGGAATGGATCAACGATGATGAACTGGTGGAAGTGACACCGGATGCGATCCGGATCCGGAAAAAGGGACTGACACCGCAGGAACGGCGTCAGCTGTACCGGGAAAAGATGTCTGCAAAAGAGCAGGCCTGATTCTGCCGGAAGAGAATGTCTTCCTGTCATTCGAAGATATACAGCCAGAAAGCCGGGGCCGGGATTGGGTCCTGGCTTTTTCTGGTGCTCAATGGTGATGAAACCACCAGCAGACTGCCGATGAAATGGCCTGCAGGCAGGGCTGCTTCCATCCAGCGGATGCTGACTGCATGAAAAAACTGCAGCTGGCCCGGTTGTCGGGAGCTGCAGTTTTTTCATGAGGATACAGGGACTTCACCTGTCCCAGATCACATAGACATAGTCTGATTTCTGCTGAATGGCTTCCAGGACATCCTGCACTTCCCTGCTCAGGCAGCCGCGGCCACCGGCTTCGAAAATGACAGGTTCCCGGATCTTCAGCATCTGATGCTCGAACTCCTGTGCATTTTCACAGACAGGAATGCCGAACAGAGAAGCCAGCGCAATCCAGGGATTGCCGCTGGACAGAGATGGATTATTCCGCAGCCGCTTCATTGGCCCGGGCGGAATCCCATTCCAGCGTCCGGGTCAGGATCCGTTCCAGGGCTTCGCTGTCTTCAGGACCAAGATAGTCCAGGAGAGCGGCGGTTCTGGTGTTCAGATCCTCCATCTTGTCTTCGATCTTCTTCAGAAGCGTGGGGTGGATCTGAACGAAGTTTGCCCGGCGGTCCTCAGTGGAACGGACACGCTGTGCGATTTCCTGCATCTCATAGGAGTTGATGAGCTGGCTGGTGGCAGCCGGGGAGACTTCCATGAACTGTGTCAGATCGGACATCCGGACAGAGTGTTCAGGGTTTGCTGTCCAGATATACTCCAGAACCTGAAAATCTTTCTGTCGCAGAGGCGGCAGATCCCGCATTTCGTTCTTGAGTTCCTTCCTGAACAGATCCAAAAGTCTGCCCATCTGATTTAATACATTTTTTGAATCCATAACACACCTGCTTTCAATAAAATGTTAATTAACTGGGAATGATATGTCAATTGCTTTTCGCCAAAAAAGCGCATACAAATACATTTTTCCTGGCGATTTCGGGCGATTTATTTACTTTTTTGATTGAATTTTGTCAATATCGTTAAGTTGTTTATTTACTAACGCAAATTCAGTTTGATATTTAACAAGCTTCTCCTTTTCGGCTTCCACTTTGCTGGCCGGGGCTTTTCCGGTGAATCCGGGATTCGACAGCATTTTCTCCCCCCGGAGGATTTCCTTCTGCAGCCGGGTCAGTTCTTTTTCCAGACGGGCTTTTTCCTCTTCCACATTCACCAGATCGGACAGGGCTGCCGACAGCACAGAGGTTCCCAGGGTCCGGCTGACGCTTTCCCCTTCCGGCTTGCGGTCTGCAAGCTGTGCGTGGCACAGTCCTTCCAGGGCAGTGGCGGCTTTTTGGGAGAGAGTCACCGGTTCTCCGGTTTCATCGGTGACTGTGATCACAATGGGCGCCGAAGGCTTCATGCGGTATTCACTCTTCAGTTCCCGGACTGCCTGGACGATCTGAATGACCAGATCCATTTCCTTCTCCAGCTGCGGATCGGAAACAAAGTCGAAGGGTTCAGGCCACTGAGCCACATTGATGGAGCCTTCCGTGGACGGCAGGGCTTCCCAGATCGTGTCTGTGACAAAGGGCATGTAGGGGCTCAGCAGGAGCAGGGATTTTTTCAGCACTTCCAGAAGAACCGCACTGGTGTTCCGGGATTTGTCGGTCTTGGACAGTTCGATATACCAGGAACAGAAATCATTCCACACAAAATCCTGCACCGCATTGCCTGCAATGCCGAATTCGAAGCTGTCCATGTTCTTTTCCACTTCCGCCAGAACCCGGTTGAAACGGTCCATGATCCACTGGTCGGAGGCAGACAGACTGGCGGGATCAATTGCATACTCCGTTTCCGGTTCCAGCTGCATCAGAACATACCGGGAAGCATTCCAGATCTTGTTGATGAAGTTCCAGGCTGCATCCACCTTGGTTTCGTCATACCGGAGATCCATCCCCGGTGCGCTGTTGGTGGTCAGGAAGAACCGCAGGGCATCCGCGCCTTTTTCCGCGATCACATCCATGGGATCCACGCCGTTGCCCAGGGACTTGGACATTTTTCTGCCCTGTTTGTCCCGGATGAGTCCGTGAATCAGCACGTCCCGGAAGGGCCGGTTGTCTGTGCAGTACCGGGCCTGGAACGCCATTCTGGCCACCCAGAAGAAAATGATGTCATACCCGGTGACCAGGGTATCTGTGGGATAGTAGCGCGCCAGATCGGCTGTCATATCCGGCCAGCCAAAGGTGCTGAAGGGCCAGAGAGCGCTGGAGAACCAGGTGTCCAGAACGTCTTCATCCTGCTTCCAGTCACTGCCTTCCGGGGCAGAAGTGCCCACATACAGCTCTCCGGTTTTTTCATTGGTCCATGCAGGGATCCGGTGTCCCCACCACAGCTGACGGGAAATGCACCAGTCCTCGATGTTCTCCAGCCACTGTGTGAAGGTATGCTCGAACCGTTCGGGCACAAAGCTGATTTTCTGATCCGGAATCTGCTGGTTTTTCAGAACCGCCTGAGCCAGAGGCTTCATCTTCACGAACCACTGTTTGGACAGATAGGGTTCCACGATGACACCGGTGCGTTCGGAGTGTCCCACCTGATGCAGGTGCTCATCGATGTGATCCACCACACCGGCTGCCTCAAAGTCCCGGACAAGTTCTTTCCGGCATTCAAACCGGTCCATGCCGGCATACTTGCCGCACATTTCATTCATGGTTCCATCGTCGTTCATGCAGATGGGCATATCCAGACCGTATTTTTTGGCCAGTGCAAAGTCGTTGGGATCATGCGCGGGGGTGCACTTCATGACCGCCGTACCGAAGGACATGTCAATGTAGTCATCTGCCATGATCGGCAGTGCCTGTCCATTGGCGGGATTGATTGCATGCAGCCCCACGATGTCCTTGTACCGCTCATCATCCGGGTGCACAAAGATGGCCTGGTCCGCAAACATGGTTTCCGGTCTGGTGGTGGCAATCACCAGTTCCTGCCCGGTTTCCTGCACCTTGTACCGGAAATAGTACATATGGCCCATGATCTCCTTGTGTTCCACTTCAATGTTGGACAGGGCTGTTCTGGCTTCCGGATCCCAGTTGATGATCCGCTCTCCCTGATAGATCAGACCGTCATTGTACAGGTCCACGAATACTTTGTTGACTGCCTGAGAGAGCCCGTAGTCCATGGTGAAGCGTTCCCGGGAGTAATCCAGGGACAAGCCCAGTTTGGCCCACTGTTTGCGGATGGTACCGGCATATTCTTCCTTCCACTCCCAGGCACGGTCCAGAAACTTCTCCCGGCCGATGTCGTACCGGGAAATTCCCTCTTCCTTCAGACGGGCGTCCACCTTCGCCTGAGTGGCAATGCCTGCGTGATCCATGCCCGGCACCCAGCAGACATCATAGCCCCGCATGCGTTTGTACCGGCAGAGAATGTCCTGCAGCGTCGTATCCCAGGCATGGCCCAGATGGAGCTTGCCTGTGACATTGGGCGGGGGGATCACCAGCGAATATGGTTTTTTCGACGTATCTCCCGCTGTGAAATAGCCCTCCTCTTTCCAGTTGTCATACCGGTCTGCTTCCGTGATGATGCTGGCATATTTTGGTGCCAGGCGATGTTCAAGTCCCATGTTGATTCCTCCTGTATCCTGTTCGATCATCCGGCTTGAGGCAAAGAAAAAAGCGCTGCATGACAGGACGCAGCGCGTGGTACCACCTGAGTTCATCCGGAAACCTGGAAGGACTCCGGATCTTGAAGGCCTTAACGCGGCCGACGGACCAACCTACTGATGATTTCGGAAAGTCTGCTCCCGGACTACCTTCCCGCGCTGTTCCTGCTTTCTTTCACCGGACGAAAGCTCTCTTCAAGGGACAGGATGCGGTACTCCTTCCGTTCTTTGCCATTGACGATAAAGTGATAGTAACACTGAACTTTGGAAGCGGTCAATTGAAAAATACGATCTCCTGTCTCAGCCTGCCTTCCTGTCTGCCGGTGACGGGAAGAAAGGCTGGGATAAGGTGCATCCGGGACATCTCTTCGTATTCTCTCCTGCCGTGATTTCAGACTGAATGAAAATGCCATCAGGCTCTTTACGATTAAAAAGCTGGTACTTTTTCGGTACTTTCCTGTTATCTCTCTGCATTAAAGCATGTTTAAGCAACTATCTCCTTTATATAAAGCACTTGCATAAAAAAATGCCAGCTCCAAATGGAACTGGCTGGGTCTTGGCCGGACTTGTGGTCCAGCCGGGTGTCCTTTTAAGGAAAGGGACTGAACCATCAGCAGGTTTCCCTGTCGACAAGGTTATCTTACTCTTTCCTTTTCGGTACCGGCAGTGATTTGCTCAAGAAGTGCCGGCAGCTGTGACATGTCCCTCAGCTGATGGCTTTCCATCCCGAGTCTGGCTGCTGCCTCCACATTCTCTTTCCGGTCATCAATGAACACGCAATCCTCCGGTTTCAGATCAAAGGTTTCCATCAGCTGCAGATAAATCGCCGGATCCGGCTTGATGAGCCGCTCACGCCAGCTGCAGATGGCACCGTCGAAGGCATCGAACAGACCTCTGGCTTTCAGACTCTCTTCACAGTCCTGCGGAATGTTGGACAGGATATACCGGCTGTCTGCATACCGTTTCGCAGCCTCCAGGCTGGCATCGCAGATGACAACGGAATCAGTCCATTCCCGCATCATGGATGCCAGCGGCCGGGCATAATCCGGAAAGACTGTGCACAGCGCCTGTATCATATCCTCCGTGGAAACCAGTCCCTGATCATACCGGTTCCAGAGATCAGGAAACAGGAACGCTTCAACTGCGTCGGCAATATCCGGTACATACCGGCGGATGAAGGCGGAGCCGTTGAAAGATGCCAGTACATTGCCGATGTCAAACACAAAATGCCTCATTCCCGGTTGGCCTCCTTCAGATAGGTCAGGATCCGTTCATGGAGATCCATATCCGTCACTTCTCTTCCCTGCTGCCGGAACTGCATCTGTCCGGTCCTGGCATTGAGCCAGATTTCCACCGGAGATTCTTCAAAGGTGATGCAGCCGGTTTTGCGGAAGGGATCTCTGGTTTTTCTGTCTTTTCGCTTCATGACTTCATCATACTACATCCTGGTTCCTGACAGCCGCCTCATTCCGGGGATTCGTTCCAGCTGTCCGGTCAAAGCCCTGTATACGGAATGCGCACCTTTCTACAATGGAACCACCAGGAGGTATGAATATGTTTAATACAATTGCAGCCGGGACTGAATTCAGTCTCAGAGAACAGGTAAAATATGAAAAGGACAAGGCAGTCAAACAGCCTTTCATCGATCAGAACGGTGTAAAAATGTTGCTGGTGGCCATTGACCACGCCGAACTTCCCGATCATCCCGCACCGGCGGATGCGCTGTTCATTGTCATGGAGGGAGATGGCGAGCTGACCTATGAAGGAAAAACCGTGAAGGTCAAACACGGAACATCCGTGAAATTTGCCAAAGGCGCCATTCATTCCGTAAAAGCCGACAAACTGAAATTCATGCTGCTGTTTGCATAGACAGCCGCAGACAGGATCCTGCTTCTGGCGGGATCTTTTTTTTGCCGCAGTCAGCTTTTGTTCTGCCGGTGGAAGCTCGCATCAGGGAGCGTCCACTGCATGCGTGCAGAAATCATGATGCAGCCTGTTCCCTCCTGTCACGATATATCATTGCGCGATACATCCGATGGTGATATAGTGTGTTCAGTAATATATCGGAACACGATATAACGGAGGGAGATATGTATGAAAAAGAACTGCCGCTGACAGAATCCATGTTCTTCATTCTGCTGGCATTGCGGCACCCCAACCACGGATACGGCGTCACGCAGGAAGTGGAGGCTTTGACCGGTGGCAGAGTTGTTCTGGGCGCCGGCACACTGTACGGAGCACTGAAAACCATGCAGAAAAAAGACTGGATCAGGCTGCTGGATACAGCCCGGGATCCCCGGGGGAAAAAAGAATATCAGATCACGGAAACAGGACGGAACCTGCTGGAAGCGGAAACCGCCCGGATGAAAGAAGCAGTGCAGACTGCGGAAAGGGTTATGCATCATGAAGAAATATAGGCTGCTCTGGGACAAAACCGAAGAAATGAACTGGCTTAACGACCTGGCAAAGCAGGGGTGGAATCTCACCAGTTTCGGACTTGGACTCTATTCCTTTGAACGATGTCAGCCTGGAGAATACGTGTATGAAGCGGATCTGAAAGACAAAGGCATCCGGATCTCCAGGGCATACAGGGAGATTCTGGAGAGTCAGAACATCGAAATCATCCCCACAGTGGGTTACTGGTTCCTGGTCCGGCGCAAAGCGGCACTGGGGCCCCTGGAGCTCTACAGCGACACCCCCAGCCGGATCAGTCAGTACAGACGAATCCGGCGGATGTTCGGGGCTGTGGCTGCACTGGAGCTGCTGTTTTCGGCCTTCGTTCTCTGTATCGCCATACACGCCGGCAGTGGATGGATGGTGCTGGAGGCATCTGTTCTGGCACTCCTGGGCATTGTGCTCCTGAATGCCTTCTGTCAGACAGACCGCAAGATCAGGTCGCTGGAAGACGCACCGCAGTCTGCGGATCCCGTCCGGAAGCTGCTGGCAGCAGGTGGTGTGCTTCTGGGCTGCAGCGTTCTCCTTCGCCCTGCCCTGCCCGCTTGCCTCCTGTGGTCCATGGCCTTTCTCGGCATGATTCTCGGCGGATTCGGTCTGTATGTCACCTGGAAACGGAAAACAGTCTGAACCCGGTGCCTGGAGGGAGGAAAACCAAATGATTCACGAATTTCTGAGTGCTTCCTGCCCCTGGATCCTGCTGGCACTGTTTGTCGCTGTCAGCTGTTCTCTCATGTCCCGCAGACATCGTTAGCCTTTGCTGTGTTCAGCAACTCACATGGACACAGCCCGATGCCGCAAATCCGGTCCGTGTTTCACCTGTTCTGCAGCCGCTCATCACGAAAACCCCCGGCAGCCTGAGACAGGCTCCGGGGGTTTCATGTCTGTATATCAGCTGATGATCAGCAGGCTGCAGGCAATCCCCTGCACGCTGCTGTCATCTGAGTTTTCACTGATCCGGTCAGGGGTGTTATGCCTTGACCTCGGACTGAACATAGTCCAGCACTTCCTGGGCGGAATCCATGTTCAGGCACTTGTCTGCCAGTTTCTGCATATCGGCATAGGACAGACCCGTTACCACCTTGCGGGCTTTCAGGATCTGTGTGGCGGACATGGAGAATTCATCCAGACCCAGTCCCAGTAGAATGGGAACCGCATAGGGCTCGCCGGCCATGGCACCGCACATGCCAACCCATTTGCCGTTCTTGTGCGCGCCCTTGATCGTCATGCTGACCAGACGCAGGATGGACGGGTTGTAGGGCTGATACAGATAGGAGACATTCTCGCTCATGCGGTCAGCAGCCATGGAGTACTGAATCAGGTCGTTGGTGCCAATGGAGAAGAAATCCGCATACTTGGAGAATTCATCCGCCAGAACCGCAGCGGCAGGAATTTCCACCATCATGCCCACCTGGATGTCATCCGCAACGGCAACGCCTTCTGCCAGCAGTTCGGCTTTCACATCCTCGAAGATGCCCTTTGCCTGACGGAATTCGTCAATGGTGGCGATCATCGGGAACATGATGCACAGCTTGCCGTATACGGAAGCACGGCACAGAGCACGCAGCTGTGTCCGGAAAATGTCCTGTTCCTTCAGGCACAGCCGGATGGCCCGGTAGCCCAGGAAGGGGTTCATTTCTTCCGGGAATGTATAGTAGGACAGCTTCTTGTCGCCGCCGATATCCAGTGTGCGGACAACCACCTTGCGGCCGCCCATGCCTTCCAGTACAGCCTTGTAGGCTTCAAACTGCTCTTCTTCCGTGGGGAAGTGATCGTTGTCCATGTACAGGAATTCCGTCCGGAACAGACCGACGCCTTCACCGCCGTTTTTCAGAACGCCTTCCACGTCCTTGAAACCGCCGATGTTGCCCGCCAGTTCCACTTCGTGACCGTCGGTGGTGATGGACTTCGCGTTCACCATCATCTTCAGGGCTTCCTTTTCTTCCGCAAAAGCAGCCGCCTTTGCTTCCAGCATCTTCACGGTCTCTTCATCCGGGTTCACATAGACAAAGCCGTCCAGAGCATCCAGACCGATCACGTCACCGGTCTTCACATTCTCCAGAATGCCTTTGGTTCCCACAACAGCCGGAATCTCCAGGGAGTTGGCCATGATGGCAGAGTGACTGGTTTTGCCGCCAATGGCTGTGGCAAAGCCCTTGACAAATTCATTCAGCTGGGCTGTATCGGAAGGAGTCAGGTCATGAGCCACGATGATGGACGGTTCGTCAATGGCTGTCAGATCGGGGATCTGCAGACCCAGCAGGTTGCACTTCAGACGGAACGTCACGTCCTTGATGTCTGCAGCCCGTTCGCGGAAATAATCGTTGTCCATGGCTTCAAACATCGCAACCATCTGCGAAGCCACAGTGTCCGCCGCATATTCTGCGTTGACTTTGTCGTTTTCGATCATCGCCTTGATCTGAGAAGCGAATTCGGGGTCTTCCGCCATCATCAGGTGCGCGTCGAATACAGCCAGCTCTTCCTCGGACAGCCGTTTGGCAGCCCGTTCCTTGACACCCTGGATATCCTTGACGGTTTTGGCCAGAGCATCGTCGAACTTCTTCAGTTCAACGGCGGGGTCGCCTTCTTTTTTCTCGATGACAACTTCGGGCTGTTCCAGCTTGTAGGCCTTCGCGACATTCACGCCGGCACTAGCAGCAATTCCTTTGAGCATGTTTTCTCCTCCTGTTCGAAAAAGCGGATTCTGTACCGCTTTCAATCCATTAAATTTTAGCACCCTTTCCGCCACCGCTCAATCCTGCATTGCCGCAGAATCCGCTGCCCGCAGCCGCTTTTTACTGGAACCGCTTTCCTGTCACGAACTGAATCTTCAACAAAAAGAAAGCCCGTGACAGGCTTTCATTCCAGAATATCGCACATCATTCCAGACCGGCACCGGTCCGGTTCCGTCATCCGGTCTCAGGCTCTGGCGGTCCGGGCAGCCGGCAGGCGGATGGCCTTGACCAGAGCCGCCATGGCCACTGCCGCCACCGCGGTCTCCGGCAGCGAATTGGTCAGAACCGTTGTGGCAAACAGACCCATCAGCAGGTTTTTTGCCGACCCCAGCACCGCTGCGTACGGTTCTCCGAAGAACACCCAGATGCCCCCCAGTACCAGCGCCGTGTGCAGCAGCGTAGCCATACCGGCAGCGATTCCCGCAGCCAGTGAACTGTTCATGCCTTTTTTGCGGAACACATCGTACAGTGCCCCGGGAACATACCCGATCAGGACTCTGGGTACCAGTGCAATCAGCAGGCTGGACCA
Organism: uncultured Faecalibaculum sp.; assembly: GCF_910588395.1. Lineage (GTDB taxonomy): Bacteria > Bacillota_I > Bacilli_A > Erysipelotrichales > Erysipelotrichaceae > Faecalibaculum. The sequence goes on from NZ_CAJUPA010000001.1 coordinate 42,666, forward strand.
GTTGCCGCTGATCCCGCCAATGGTTACAAACGGCGAGAACACAAAGCTTGTGATACCCGGCGCCATCGTTGCCTTGATCATGGAGCACAGACCGAAGACCAGGCCCAGCGCCATGCCTTCTTTCACCCCCAGCAGAATCGAAGCAGCAATCACGGGAACGTGCATCAGCGTGATGGCCAGAGGTCCGATCTGCAGAAAACCGAAAGGCGTGCAGAACAGCATGATCTCAATGGCAAGAAACAATGCGAAAAGCGTCATTCGTCTGGTGTTTTGATTTTTCATGATTCCTCCTACTTTCGCTCCTTTACAGAATGCGATGTATCAAATAAAAACGCCGATACAGCATCAGCCCTGACTGTCCGAAGATCAGCCGGTACTGCATCCGCGCCATTATAAACCCGTTATTCAGCATCTGCAAACAGAAGATGACGATCAAGCCGCCGGCATCACTGCTCATCCAGTTCCATCCAGGCAATGTATCCCGGACAGACATCCATCCCCGCCCGCCGCTGCAGACCCAGTGCAGCCCGGTCACCGGCAGATACATGTCCATAGGGAATCAGTCCCTGAGCCAGGATCCGGGCAATCAGCGCCTGTTCCAGCTGGCTGCCCCAGCCGTGCTTCCTGCAGTCCGCAAACACATACAGAAATTCCACGCTGCCCCGGCAGCCGCTGGCACCATAGCCGATGCATCTGCCCCGCAGATACCCGGTGTACAGCCGCCCGGTTTCCATCATCCTCAGCAGCTCTTCCTCTGGCAGCCCCGACTCCTCCAGCAGGATCTGAACATCCGACAGTGTTGCCGGCATCAGCTCTATTTCCGTCTCCGGACAGCACTCCCGGCTCCAGACCACCTGCAGGGCACAGTCTGTCATGCGCCATCCAGGCGACCGGCACAGAGACCGCCAGCAGCTCTCCTGAAACACCATCACTTTCATTTCAGGACAGTGATGCCGCTTCAGCCAGCAGCGGGCCAGCCAGGGATCCGCCACATCCAGCATGTAGGTTCCCGCATCCAGATCCTTCAGAAACAGACCACCCTCGCTTTCCTCCAGAATCCGGCAGTGTCCCTGATTCATCGCCGCAAACAGCGGCGCCTGCAGTCCGCAGGGAGACAGTTTCATAATCCTGCCCTCCTGTGCCGCCGATCCACCCTTGCAGCCGCTAAATCCGCGTGCATTTGCTCTCCACAATATCCCGCCGCAGCGTTCTGGGACCGGATACCCGGAACAGGATCGTATACTCCCGGGCCGTCCGTTTCATCACCTGCCCCTGCCCGATCGCCGGATGCAGCAGCCAGTCTCCCACACTGAACACCGTTTTCGGACCAGCCGGACGGGTGCTGAAATTCTTCTTCGGTGTCAGCTTCACTTCATCCAGCGGCGACACCAGAAACAGCCTGCTGAACTCCTCAAAGGACATATTCCGCTTCAGCTTCGAATCCCGCAGCAGTGAAGCCGTGATTGCGCAGGCTCTGGCCTGACAGTTGCCGTCGCTGCCCGCAAATTCGATATCCGTGAACGCATCCGTCTCCAGCAGTGTCTTCTGCAGGTTGTTCTCCAGCACCGCCATGGCATAGATCCAGGTATAGAACAGGAAATCCGGACTAGCGGGATACAGCTCGCCCTCCAGAGAATACGCCTCTGTCTTCCCCTGCACACGGGAATCCTGCTTCGCCGACAAAGGATCGGTCCCCAGCAGGTCATAGTACGGACCGCCTTCCGCCATGACCCGGCTGCCCTGAATGATGTTCTCCACCGGAAACTCCTTCTTCAGACCCGGAAGCAGCTTCGTCAGATGAAACGGCGACAGTTGCCTGCCTGTCTCCTCGTCGCTTTTCGTGGAAACCTCCAGCACCCGCGTATCCGGGTGATCCGCCAGCCAGGCATCATGCAGCGCCTTGACATTTTTCTTTTTCTGCAGCACAGCCTGACCGGGATGAAATTCAAATTCCACAGGAACCTTCCGGTAAAACGGTTTGTGTTCGCTGGGAACAAATACTGTTCTTGTCGTCATGCCTCCATTGTACCCGTCCCGCACTTTACACCAGCGCCTTATGCCTTCTGGTGCCGATGCCAGGCGCCTGCAGGCACGATCCGGGTATGGCCTGCAGCGCCTGGAAGCCGGGGCATGGATCGGCAGACGTGAAAAAGGCACCTGCCGAATGGTGGCGGACAGGTGCCTGTAAGTCAGATTCAGGCTGCTTCGATGATGCGCTTCGAGAGGTTTTCCGGAACAGGATCATAGCGGTCCATGGACAGGCTGTACTTGCCAAGTCCCTGGGTCATGCTGCGCAGATCCACGGAATACTTCGCCAGTTCCGCCATGGGCACCTGGGCTTCGATGATCTGCAGATCGTCTTCCGGGGTCATGGACAGAATCGCGCCGCGGCGTTTGTTCAGGTCACCGAGAACCGTGCCGGTGTACTCATCCGGGACAGTGACGGTGACGTTCATGATGGGTTCCAGCAGAATGGGGGCACATTTGCTCATGGCGTCTTTGTAGGCCAGACGGGCGGCCATCTTGAATGCCATTTCCGAGGAATCCACGTCGTGGTACTTGCCGTCCAGCAGCGTGGTTTTCACGTTGACCATCTTGTATTTCGCCAGGGGGCCCTCCTGCACGCATTCCCGCAGGCCGGTTTCCACAGCCGGGAAATACTGACGGGGTACAGCTCCGCCGAAGACTTTTTCCGCGAATTCCATCTCTTCCTGGTCTTCGTTGGGCGTGAACTCCACAAATACGTGCCCGAACTGACCATGACCTCCGGACTGCTTCTTGTGCCGTCCTTCGCCAACAGCGGATTTGGTGATGGTTTCCCGGTAGGTGATTTTCGGGTTCTGGAGCGTGACGCCGGTTTTGAACTTGGACTGGAGTTTGTTGACAATGACTTCCAGATGCTGGTCACCGATGCCGTAGATCACAGTTTCCCTGGTTTCCGGGTTCACGGCAACTTTGAAGGTCGGATCTTCTTCCTGGATCCGGGCCAGGGCACCGGAGAGCTTGTCCTCGTCGTTTTTCGTTTTTGCATTGACAGCCTGGCCATAGAGCGGTTCCTCAAAGACAATGGGATCGGCCATGAGCAGTTTGCCTTTGGCGCAGAGGGTGTCATTGGTACGGGTTTCCTGCAGTTTGGTCACTGCGCCGATATCACCGGTGAAGAGCTTGCCCGCAGCGGTCTGGTGCTTGCCTTTGATGGTGTAGATTGTGCTGATCTTCTCCGGTTTGCCGTTATTGGCGTTGACCATGGTGGAGTCCGAGCTCAGCGTGCCGGAGAGCACTTTGATGTAGGAAATCCGGCCGACGAAGGGATCCACGATGGTTTTGAACACCTGGGCTGTGGGAACTTCTTCCTCGGTGGTCAGCAGGTCCACCTTGACACCGTTGGGTGTGGTGGCTGTGAAAATGCCCTTTTCGGAATATGTGGGGAAATAGGTGGCGATCAGATCCATGAGGCGGCCAATGCCCCGGGATTCGATGGCAGCACCGGAGAATACCGGGATGATTTCACCGGAGCGGACACCGATACGCACACCTCTGGTGAGTTCCGCGTCCGTGAAGGGTTCCCCGGAGAAGAATTTTTCCATGAGTTCATCGTCGCCCATGGCCACGGCTTCCGCAATCTGATCTTTGTACATCGCGATTTCATCCGCCATTTCTTCCGGAACGGGCTGGGCGACGGAATCGCTGGCTTTGGATCCATGGTGATACCAGGCTTTGTTGCGCAGGATGTTTACAGTGCCCACATAGACTCCGTTTTCAATGATGGGAACTTCAAAGGGGATGACGGATTTGCCGAAGGCTTCGTGCAGCCGTGTGTAGGCATCTTCGAAACTGGTGTGCTCTTCATCCAGCTTGTTGATGAAGAAAATCGCCGGTTTCTTCGCCTGCTGCGCTTCCTTGAAGGCAATCCTGGTTCCGGGCTGGAGCGGATCCTTGGCGTCCACCACGATCAGCACGGAATCGCCCACCGCCATGCCGGCCTGCTTTTCACCGGTGAAATCCAGATACCCGGGTGTGTCGATGAAATTGATCTTGCTGTCGTCCCATTCAATGGGGACGATGGAGGTGTATACCGACAGTCCCCGGCGGATTTCCTCAGCGTCAAAGTCGATCAGGCTGGATCCGTCGCTGGTGTGACCGAAACGGTCGGTGGCGTCAGTATAGTAGAGCATGGCTTCCAGAACCGATGTTTTACCGGCTCCCGAGTGTCCGGCAACTGTGACGTTGCGCACTTCGCTGCTTTTGTAGTCTCTCATTCCTTTTCTCCTGTCTTCTTCATTATTTGAGGATGGGTTCCAGCTGGGCGCGGCAGTGTTCACGCACATAATCCAGCGCCACGTTGCCCTGCTTGTCTTCCATGTCCTTGTCGGCACCGAAAGCCAGGAGTTTTTCCACCAGAGAAGGATAGCCGCCGTAGGCTGCGCGCATCAGCGCGGTGCATCCGTTGTTGTCAAAGAGATTCACATCCGCATTTCGCTCCAGCAGCAGGGCAATGGTGTCCCGCTTGAAGGCAATGCAGGCTTCCATCAGCGCGGTGCGGCCTGCTTCGTCCTGTGCATTGATGTCGGCGCCGGCGTCCAGCAGAACTTCCACACACCGGTCCTGACCCAGCAGGGCTGCACGCATCAGCGCGGTACGGCCGTTGTCATCTTTGGCATTCACATCGGCTCCTGCGTCCAGCAGCGCCTTGCAGATGGTTTTGTTGCCTTTTTTCGCCGCAGCCATCAGCGCGGTCTTGCCTTTGTTGTCCGTTGCATTGACTTCGGCACCGTTGTCCAGCAGCACCTGCACCACGTCTTTCCTGTCACGTTTGGCAGAACGCATCAGTGCTGTGCGGCCTTCGCCGTTTGCGTAGTTGACATCGGCTCCGGTGCGGATCTGGCTGCATACCATCGGGAAATCACCGTTGGCTGCGGCATCCCAGAAAACTTTGTTGAAATTCTGATCCATATTCTTGTCCTCCCTGTTTGCTGGATTCACTGTCAGTAAGAAAAACTGAGATGTCTGGACACCTCAGTTCAAAGAACCGTCGGAAGACGGCGGTCATCGGTTTTTGTTTCACAAACGAGAATGCTTTTCTGCATGTTCACCGCCCCCTTCCTGAGCTGGTTCCATCATAGCCGCCGTAAGGGCTTTCATCAAATCAAGGGCGAAGTTGGACAGATTGGCTGCCAAAATGGACACTGTCACACCGGTGCATAAGCTGTTATCCGGATTTTTGTAAGCGGATACGGTCATTTTTCATGACTTTTTCATTCGGATTCATCAGAAATCCGGGCATTCATCTGAAAAAAAGCAGGATTCCGGAGAATCTCTGCTTTCTGGCTGATGTGCTGCTGTCCGGTTTTGCAGGCTCTGACCGGCCTAGACCTGCGTGGCACCGTCCACAGGCAGAATGGCCCCGGTGATGTATCCGGCGTCTTCGGATGCCAGAAACAGGAACGCTCTGGCGATATCCGCCGGCTCTCCCACCCGCTTCAGCGGAATGCCCTGGGAGATCCGGGTCACCATTTCCTCCGGGAGCGCTCTGACCATATCTGTGGCGGTGACACCCGGCGCGACGGCGTTGACCCGGATGTTGTATGGTCCCAGTTCCCGGGCCAGGGACCTGGTCATTCCGTTGATGGCCCACTTGGATGTGGGATAGGCGACTCCGGCGGGCTGTCCGTAGGTGCCGACCATGGAACTGGTGTTCAGGATGACGCCATGGCCCTGATCCTTCATGATCGCAGCCGCAGCCTGGGAGCAGACATAGGGAGCGGTGACGTTGAGCCGCATGATTTTTTCGAACCGGTCCAGATCATACTCCAGAAATGGCTGCCGGTCCGAAATGCCGGCGTTGTTGATCAGAACATCCAGCGAGCCGGTTTCAGCCCGGATTTCATCAAAATCTGCCCGGATGGCTGCTTCGTCTGTCAGACTCGTCCACTTTCCCCGGACATCGAATCCCTGCAGCTGCTCCAGCGCCTTGTCCACGGTTTCTTTCCGGGATCCGTAAAACACGACATGATAGCCGTTTTCCGCAAACAGGCGAACGGTCTCCAGCCCGATGCCTCTGGTGCCGCCTGTAATGACTGCTGTTTTGGACATAATCAGATTGTCCTCCTTTTTAATCGCTTACATAATAACAGGTTCAGGTTTTCCAGAAAACCTTGCCCTGCCGTGAATTTGGTTTCGGAAAGGAAAACACAGGTTTTTTTCGTTTTTTCCAAAGACGGTCCTTTTTTCCGGTTTTCCCTCTCAATTGATATGTCATTTTTTCAGCGACACTCTATAATCAATGCGGTGATGCAAAGATGAACATTCAGAAAGAAACGGGACAGCCGGTGAGAATCGCTTTTTTTGACATTGACGGAACCCTGATCCCCTTCCGCCAGACTGCACTGAGTCCCCGGCAGGAAGCGGCGCTTCGGGCGCTGCAGGAGCAGGGCATCCTGGTGGTGGCAGCTTCAGGCCGTCCTCCGTATATCATTCCGGATTTCGGGTTCGATGCCAGAATCGGCTTCAACGGCGCCCTGGCCGTGAACAGAGACGGAACTGTCATCCATGAATCCGCAATCCAGCCGGATCTGCTGCAGCGGTGCTGTGAATTTCTGCAGAAACACGGTGTCGGCATGATCCTGGCCGGTGAAGCGGATATGGGCGCAGACTGGGTGGATCCCCGGCTGCAGGAATACCTGAGTCTTGCCAGTCAGAAGGTGACGGCCGATCCGGACTTTGCCAGCCGGCTGAAGAAACCCTGTCTGCAGGTCATTGCCGCTGTTCCCGAAGACCTGCGCCCTGCCCTGCTGCAGGAGATCCCGGAACTGGCTGTCTTTGGCTGGAATCCGCTTGGCGTGGATATTACTGCCTGGAATGTATCCAAGGGGGAAGCCCTGAAGGCGGTCTGCGCCTGGTATGGCATACCCGTGGAACAGTCCATTGCCTTCGGCGATGCCATGAATGACAAGGAACTGCTGGAAGATGCAGGGATTGCCGTAGCCATGGGCAATGCCCAGGAAGGATTGAAGGAACTGGCTGACACTGTCACGGATCCGGTGGAGGAAGACGGGGTCTGGACAGAACTGGTACGCCGGGATCTGGCTGGCTGATCCGGCATCCGGTTTCGGATTCTCCTGCTCTTTGGACTGGTGGAATGCAATACGAAGAAAAGGACGGCTGCCTTCTGTCTGTCAAACCACAGACAGTCCGGCTGCCGCCCTTTTTGCATGTTTTCCGCAGAATCTCCGGCTTATTTCGCCTTGCCCTGATCTCTGACTGCCTGTTCCCTGGCTTTGATGGCTTCCTGATCACCCAGGTAATAATGCCCGACCGGATTCATATCCTCGTCCAGCTCATAGACCAGGGGAACACCGGTGGGGATATCCAGACTGGAAATTTCTTCATCGCTGATGCTGTCCAGAAACTTCACCAGTGCCCGCAGCGAATTGCCGTGCGCTGCGATCAGGACATGTTTCCCGGCTTTGATTTCCGGTACGATTTCCTCTTCAAAGTACGGAACCACTCTGGCCACTGTATCCTTCAGCGATTCTCCCAGAGGCAGTTCATTGGCCGGCACATCGCTGTACAGAGGATCCCGAGCCGGATTCCGGTCGTCTTCCGGTTTCAGCAGCGGCGGGCGCACATCCCAGCTCCGGCGCCAGATGTGCACCTGCTCATCGCCGTACCTGGCGGCGGTTTCCGTTTTGTTCAGCCCCTGCAGAGCCCCATAATGCCGCTCATTGAGCTTCCAGTCCTTCACCACCGGAATCTGTTCTTCTCCCAGCTCCTTCAGGACATGATCCAGCGTGTGATTGGCCCGTTTCAGGACGGACGTCCAGGCCTTGTCAAAGGAATAGCCTTCCTCTTTCAGGATCCGGCCGGCCTGTGCAGCCTCCTGGCGTCCTTTGTCGCTGAGTTCCACATCAGTCCAGCCGGTAAAGCGGTTTTCTCTGTTCCATTCAGATTCGCCATGGCGGATCAGTACGAGTTTGTTCATGAAGGGTACCTCCCTGTTTCTGTTCAAACCAGTGTCTGCAAAAATGCCTTCACCGGTTAGCTTAGTCTAACTATAAATGAATGATACCGCAGATCTTCCATCCCCGTCAACCTGGACGCTGTTCCTGCCCGGTGCTGCAGGCCGGGTCTGAGGTTTGGTGGCTGCTGCACAAAAACGGCGGACTCTCAGGGATATCCGCCGTTTTGCTGCCACAGCTGTCAGAAAGCTGCAGTCTGTCTGTTATTCCAGTCCGAAGGTGATCTTGCCGCGGGGAACGTCCACATCCGTGCAGACCACATTCACCTTCTGTCCCATATGGAATTTCCGGTGATTGTTTTCTCCTTCCAGCGTCATGGTGCCATCATCGTACCGGTAGAAATCATCTGTCAGAGAATGACAGGGTACAAGACCTTCCACAGTGTTATCCAGCTCCACAAAGAAGCCGAAATTGGCTACGCCGACCACGGTTCCCTGATAGTGCTGCCCGATTTTCTTCTCCATGAACCGGGCGGCTTCATAATCATTGACTAGCCGCTCCATGGTAATGGCCTCCCGCTCCTTCGTGGAAATGTGTTCTGCTTCTTTCTGAATCTTCCGGCGTTCCGAAGCGATTTTGCTGCGGTCGGCATTCTTGTCGAAGAAGTATTTCCGGAGCATTCGGTGGACCACCAGGTCACTGTACCGGCGGATGGGGCTGGTGAAGTGGGTATAGTCTTCCAGCGCCAGACCGAAATGGCCGATGTCTTCGGAATCGTATCTGGCTTTCTGCATGGAGCGCAGGGCAATCATGCTGAGAACATCCCGGTTTGTTTCGTCTTCAATGTTGTCCAGGAATTTCTGAATGTCTTTGGCATTGACATCATCCGGATAAAAATCCGCGGGTACATTCAGGGCTTTGGCCATGTTCAGCACTGTGACGATCTTTTCCGGATCCGGTGTTTCATGCACCCGGAAAATGCCCGGAATCTTCTTTTCGTCCAGGAACTTCGCCACAGCCACATTCGCCATGATCATGGCTTCTTCGATCATCTGCTCGGAAAATCCCCGCTCAGCCACATAAATGTTCACAGGACGGCCTTTGTCATCCAGCTCAATCGTCGGTTCCTTGGTGGAGAAACTGATGTAGCCCCGGTCCTTGCTGCGGGCCTGCAGCTTGTGCGTCAGTTCCTCGAAGTTCTGCAGCATTTCCCTGACATCCTTGTATTCTTCCTGGACCGAAGGATCCCCCGCCAGCAGCTTGTTCACATTGCTGTAGGTGCATCGCTTGTCGGAGTGGATTACGGATTCCACCACATCGGTATCCACCAGATTGCCATCCTTGTCCAGATCCATCACAGCCGTCAGTGTCAGCCGGTCCACATCCGGGTTCAGACTGCAGATGCCGTTGGAGAGCTCAAAGGGCAGCATGGGAACCACCCGGTCCACCACATACACGGAGTTGCCGCGCAGCAGCGCTTCCTTGTCCAGAGGCGAATCCTCGCCGACATAGTGGGATACATCGGCAATGTGCACATACAGCCGGTAGCCTTTGTCCGTTTTCTCCAGGGAAATGGCATCGTCAAAGTCCTTGGAGTGATCTCCGTCAATGGTGACAGTCAGAAGATCCCGGAAATCCGTCCGTCCTTCCAGCTCTTTGTCACTGACCACGGAAGGCACCTGACTGGTCTGCGTGATCACTTCCTCCGGAAACTCCATCCGGACGTTGTTCTCATACAGCATCGCTTCGATGTCCACGCCTTTCTGGCTGGCAGGACCCAGGAGCCGGATGATTTTCACTCCCAGAGGCCGGCTGTAGTCCACCACTCTGACAACAGCTTTGGTGTTGCTGGCCAGGGAGAAATCCCGGGCGTTGGTCAGCCGGAATGTCGTGTGCAGATCCACATCGCTGCGGAACCGCCAGCCATCCCGGGTCTTCATGATCACGCCGGTGATGTTTTCGATTCCCCGCTTGAAGATGTGTATGATGCGGTTGCCCCCGGGAGCCTTGCGCACCAGAACTTCGTCCCGGTCGAAGGCATCCATGCCGTTGGACTTGCGGACGTAGACTTTCTGGTCTCCGTTGACCACGATGAATTCAAACTTGGAGATGTCCTTGACCCGGCCGACGAAATAATCCTCGCCGATCCAGCGCCAGAGATCGCCGTCTTTCCAGACCAGCCGGTCCTCTTGCATCTGTTCCAGAGTGTCCTTCAGGTCCTCTCTTTGTTCCTCGTTTTCTATGTGCAGCTGCTGCTCCAGTGAAGACAGCGTACGTTCTGGTGATTCCTTAAACAGGAGGATCAGCCGATCTTTCATGGGTACTCCTTTCAAAAAAAAGGCCATCCGGCCTTTAGACAATCTGCAGCGCAAGAACCAGTGCGAAGAAGATGATGCCGAAGATCAGCGTCATGCGGCTGATCACCTTCTCAGGTCCCCGCTCTTTCTGTACCGCAAACAGGTTCAAGTCTCCGCTGCCGGTGAATGCGGCGGACAGACCGTCGGATTTACCGCTCTGCAGCAAAGTCAGGATGATGATGATACCGGATACGATCATCAGGCAGATATTCAGTGTCTGTTCCATTGTGTGTTCTCGCTTCCTAAGTGTTCAGTTTGATCAGAGACGTGCAAAGCTGCCGTCTTCGATCATGGCAGTCAGCTCATCCAGTGAACCGATCACCTGGTCGGGAATCACACCAAGACGGTCAATGTCCTCCCGGGTGTGAACGCCGGATTCCACCAGGACCGTCTTTACGTGATTATTGTATCCCAACGCAATATCTGTTTCCAAATTGTCGCCCACAAGAATGACATCCTGCCGGGACAGTCCGTGTTTCTGCAGCATCAGATCCAGAATCGGTGCATAGGGTTTGGCTATATCCGGACTTTTCTGTCCGCTGGCATACTCGAAGAGTGCCACCACCGATCCGTTGCCGACTTCAAATCCGCCGGGTTTGGCCAGAATCCGGTCCTTGTTGGTGCCAATCAGCGTGGCACCCTTGAGAAGGTGTCCCAGCGCCCGGCTGTAGCCGGCGTAGTCCATCGTTTTGTCCAGACCCACAAACAGAGCCTGGGGATCCTGGTCCGTGATTTCAATGCCTTCTTCTTCCAGAGCTTCCTTCATCCCCGCTTGGCCTATGAAGGCAGCCCGCTGCGTGTTCAGCTGCTGTCTTGCCCAGGCAGCGCTGGCCATGGCACTGTTGTAGAAGTGCTCCGGGCATACCCCTTCATATCCCATCCGCTGCATGTGCTCGGCATTCTGGGCAGGGGTGCGCATGGAATTGTTTGTCAGAAACAGGTACGGAACGCCATGACTGCGCATGGCTTTCACCAGACGAATGCCAGCCTCGATTGGCTCGGGTCCGCGGTACATGGTTCCATCCAGATCAAGGACCAGTGTTTTCATTCGCCTACCTTTTTCAGATCGCCGTAGGGAATCTCGGTGCTGGTTTCCCGTCCGAAGATGATCAGGGAAACAAGTGCTTCCTGCTTTTCGTCATCCATGGATTCCACCTTGCCGGTGCTGCCTTCGAAGGCTCCGCCGATGATGTCCACCTGATCGCCGGCTGCAAAATCCGCTTGTACAGGTGTGTTTTCGTGACCCAGACGGCGCAGTACGGAGTCGATTTCCTCCTGGCTCACCGGGAAGGGCTTGGCGCCTTTTCCGGAAGAACCGATGAATCCGGTCACCCCCGGGGTATTCCGTACAACATACCAGGCTTCATCGGTCATGATCATCTGCACGAGAACATAACCGGAGAACAGGTTGTGGGTTTTTTCCACCCGCTTGCCGTTCTTGTATTCAACTTCCTTCTCTTCTGCCACCACGATCTGAAACAGCGAATCTTCCAGCCCCATGGTTTTGATGCGTCGTTCCAGATTCTCCTTGACCCGGTTTTCCTGACCGGCATATGTGTTGACCACATACCACTGTTTTTTGAGTTCTTCTGCCATAAATTCGATTTCCTCCCGGTTGCAAACCGCTATTTTCAAATGATCCCGCTTTTCAAATTCCCGGCTGCCTGTTTTCTGTCAGCAGCCGCACCGGATTCCGGATGCGGCAGATCCCTGAACGGAAAACAGCACAGACCAGGTCTGTGCGTTGTGTCTACAGACTGACGATCCAGCTGACCAGGCTGGAAGCTGCCAGTTCGCAGATGAAAAAGTACAGTCCGAACAGCAGCGTAAAGCCGATGACCAGCCCCGAGGAAGACATCAGCTGCCCGAAACGGGGCCACTGAACTTTCTTCAGCTCTCTGAGGATGCCGGCAGGCGAATACACTGCTTCTTTTTTTTCTTTGTTCCTGCTCATGTGATTACCTACTTAGTCTCCCTGTGAAGTGTATGTTTCTTGCACCGGGGACAGTATTTTTTCAGTTCCAGACGTTCGGTGCTTTTTTTCTTGTTCTTCTCCGTAGAGTAGTTCCGGCTGAGGCACTCTGTGCACACCAAAGTGACTTTATCCGCCATAATTTCACTTCCTTACAATTGATAATGATACCTGCAGTTCCATGGTACTGTCAATTTACTTCAAATCTCCGCCAGACCGGAATGACTGCGTGTCAGTCCATCCAGCATGTACCGGACCTGCCCCATGGACAGCCCTGTTTTCTGGGCAATCTCCCGCATGGAATACTCCATGGACCGCAGCGACAGGATCCTGCGGGCTTCTTCTCCCTTTTTGCCGGTCAGTTTTCTGACCATTTCATCCAGCAGCAGTCTGGCATGAACCTGCCGGCTGACATTCATTCTGGGATCTTCGATTGCCTCGTGAACCGAATGGTCACTGTCCGACTGCATCTGATCCAGACTGAAGAACACAGTACCCGGATCCGGTTCTGTCCGGTGACGGTGCAGCCCGCTGATCTGATGCAGCAAAGCAGCGCGGTAATAGGTGGAAAAGGTCAGATGCAGATCCTGCCGGTACGTATTCAGGCACCGGACCAGGACCATGTTCGCAAACTGCATGAAATCTTCCCTTTCCATACCGGCAGCATGCTGCCGCCAGAATCTGGCTGCCAGCGGCTGATAGGTTTCCATCAGAAGCGGCAGCGCTTCCGGATCCTGCAGGTGATATAAATAAATCAGTTCGTTGATATTGGTTGTCATACGTCAGCCCTTCTGTCTTCTGCAGGCTGACACCGGTTCAGCTGATTCTTCTGCGGGCCTCCACTTCATACATCAGAATGGCGGCTGCCACGGAAGCGTTCAGGGATGTGACACTGCCGTGCATGGGCAGTGTGACCATGTAATCGCACTGCTTTTTTACCAGCGGGGAAATCCCCTTCCCTTCCGATCCGATCACCAGCACTGTGGGTTCTTCATACATTCCCTCGCGGTAATCCCTGGCGTCCTTCATGTCCGTACCGGCAATCCAGAACCCGTTGTCCTTGAGGGTTTTCAGTGCCTGGGACAGGTTGGTCACCTGTGCAACCGGTACAGTATAGGCTGCTCCTGTGCTGGCCTTTACAGCTGCGGGTGTCAGTGATGCAGAGTGATGTCTGGTGATGATCACGCCGTCTGCGCCGGCACAGTCCGCAGTTCTGAGAATGGCACCCAGATTGTGCGGATCCTGTATACCGTCCAGGGCGACATAAAACCCCTTGTCGTTTTTCTGCCGTTTCAGCAGCTCTTCCAGTGAATAGGTGGGAATATCCCGGACTCTGGCAGCCACACCGTTGTGTGCGGCGCCGTTTGTCAGTTTGTCCAGTCTGCTTCTGGGCACTTCCAGAACCGGCACATTCAGTTTTTCAGCCTCCTGCCGGAATTTTCTGTCTTTGAGCGTGGAAGATACATACAGTTCCTCCACCGCCGCCGGATCGTTTTCCAGCTGACTGATTACATTCTTCCCGTATACGATCAAAGGGAATCATCTCCAATCTGTGCAAGACGTGCAAGCAGCTGCTGCAGTCTGTCCGGGTGATGGTACAGATGCAGATAGCCGATCAGTGCCTCCAGGGCTGTGGCCTGGAGGTATTCCTGCACGTTTGCGTTCTTCGCTTTGGTATGAATTCGGGCTGCCTTGCCCCTTTTCAGTATAATCTTTTCATCCTCTGTAAAGAAACCATCTTCTTCAAGTTCTCTGAGCATGCGGCTCTGAGCCTTCGCGGAGAGATACCGGGTGCTTTTTTTCTGCAGGTCATCCACCCGGCGCCACCCCTGGCTCAGCAGATGCTCCCGAACATAGGTATTCATCAGAGCATCCCCGAGCCAGGCCAGTGTCACCGCATTTTCCGTGACGATTTCCATCAGAGAATGTCCCGGGCCTGAAGGGTGGCACGGCAGGTGTCTGCCGTCTCGAAATCCCGGGCTTTCACGGCATCCTTCCACTGATGCCACAGTGCTTTGTCTTGGTCGGACAGCCTGGGCAGGTCAAACCGGATTCCCAGCACATACAGCATATCCTCCAGGGTCTTTTCCAGATCCGCCAGCTGCTGCAGGTCCGGGGTTCTGGTGCGGGCAGCCTGGTTGAGTTTCTTCACTGTCTCAAACACCGCAGCCGTGGCATTGGGCGTATTCAGATCATCGTCCATGGCAGTCATGAATGCATCCCACAGTTCGGGCACACGCACCGCACTGCCGGTCCAGTCCGCCAGCTGGAGGGCTACGGAAGCCTGTTTCATGGCTGTCCGGATCTTTTCCAGCTCCCTGGCAGCTGCATCAAATGCCTCTTCATTCAGGTTCAGGGGTGCCCGGTAATGGGTGGTGATCATGACCCAGCGTACGACGTTTCCGCCAAACTTCTGAATCAGATCCTTTGCCCACCAGACATTTCCCAGGGATTTTGACATTTTCAGCCCGTCGATGTTGATCATGCCATTGTGGACCCACATATTCGCCAGCGGGGTGTCATGCAGGCTGCGGCACTGGGCAATTTCATTTTCGTGATGCGGGAATTTCAGATCCATGCCGCCTCCGTGAATGTCGATCAGGTTTTTGCCGAATACATTCTGGATCATGACCACACACTCTGTGTGCCAGCCTGGCCGTCCCTTGCTCCAGGGAGACTCCCACTGAATGCCCTGGGCGGTTTTTTTCCAGAGCGTGAAGTCCAGCGGATTCTCCTTCGTGGTGTTTTCCTCAATGCGGGCCCCCACTTCCAGATCCTCCGGTTTCTGATGAGACAGTTCACCGTACATCGGGTCGCTGGAAACCCGGTAATACACATCATCTCCTGCCTGATACGCCGCTCCGGATTTTACCAGTTCGTCAATGAACCGGATGATTTCATCCATGGTTTCCGTTACCCGGGGAGATACATCCGGCTGGTCGGCATTCAGGTCTCTTCTGGTCTGCGCGTAGGCTTCAATAAAGGCATCCGTAATGGTTTTTTCGTCGGTATTCTGTTCCAGCGCCGCCTGGATGATTTTGTCATCCACGTCGGTGTAATTGGATACATAGGTTACCTCGTACCCCTGGGCTTCCAGGGCTTTCTTCAATGTATCAAAGACCACGATCGGCCTGGCATTGCCGATATGCGGATAGTTGTAAACCGTGGGTCCGCAGACATACATGGATACCTTGCCGGGTTCCAGAGGCTGCAGTTCCTCTATTGTGCTGGTACGTGAATTGAACAGCTTCATCTCTGATCCTCCCCAGGCCGCGTCTCCAGGGACAGATTCCTAAACTGCGCCAGCAGGTCCTCACTGATCCCTGCTTCCTTCATTCGTTCGATATACGCTTTGTCGAGATCATCCACATCTTTTGTGAGTTCATCCCGTTCATCATCGGTTATGCGTTGTTTGATTGCCATACAGTCACCTCATGTTTCTGTTGATTCCGTAAAATACGGTATCAGTTTCAGGTATTGAATTCAACCGGCGCAAAATCCGCAGCAGATCGCTTCCTTCTGCCAGCCTGCATCTCCGGTTTTGGGCAGCTGATTGCGGCTGACCTCTCATCATCCGGAAATGCACCAGGCGCGGTACACAAAAAGGACACCTTGCGGTGTCCTTCAGGAAGATCACTGTTTACGCAGCAGCTGCTTCGTTGTCCTTCTCAGCGAAGTACTTGATTGTACGTACCATCTGGGAAGTGTAGGAGTTTTCGTTGTCGTACCAGGAAACAACCTGTACCAGCGTGTTGCCGTCGCCTGTGGGAGTAGCCATTGTCTGAGTGGCATCGAACAGGGAACCGTACTTCATGCCGATGATGTCGGAGGATACGATTTCTTCTGTGTTGTAGCCGAAGCTTTCGGACTGAGCAGCAGCCATTGCCTCGTTGATCTGATCAACGGTTACTTCGCCTTCAACTTCTGCAACCAGGATGGTTGTGGAGCCTGTGGGAACAGGTACACGCTGAGCGGAACCGATCAGCTTGCCGTTCAGTTCAGGGATAACCAGACCGATGGCCTTGGCAGCACCTGTGCTGTTCGGAACGATGTTGACAGCAGCTGCACGGGAGCGGCGCTTGTCACCTTTGCGCTGAGGGCCGTCCAGAGTCATCTGGTCGCCTGTGTAAGCGTGAACGGTTGTCATGATTCCGGATTTGATCGGAGCCAGATCGTTCAGAGCCTTTGCCATGGGAGCCAGGCAGTTTGTTGTGCAGGATGCAGCGGAGATGATCTTGTCATCCGGTCCAATGGTTTCCTGGTTAACGTTGTAAACGATGGTCGGCAGGTCGTTTCCGGCAGGAGCGGAGATAACAACCTTCTTGGCGCCTGCGTCTACGTGAGCCTGAGCCTTTGCCTTGGATGTGTAGAAACCTGTGCATTCCAGAACGACATCAACGTCTTTCTCACCCCAGGGGAGCTTGGATGCATCGGCTTCCTTGTAGATTTTGATTTCCTTGCCGTCTACGATGATGGAATCTTCAGTGGCAGACACTTTGTCAGCCAGTTTGTAGGTTCCCTGTGTGGAATCGTATTTCAGCAGGTGAGCCAGCATTTCAGGGCTAGTCAGGTCGTTGATTGCAACGATTTCATAGTTGGGGTCGTCAAACATCTGACGGAAAGCAAGACGTCCGATACGGCCGAAACCATTCAGTGCAACTTTTACTGTCATGTTCAGTAAATCCTCCTTTTAGTATCAATGTAATTATAGCGCCGCACTCCTTTTTGTCAATGAGACCCGGCATACGGAAGCGCTTTCACAACAGGGAGACTGAGGTTTTCTGATCCGCCTGCTCCATCTCTCATCCGCCGAAAACAGCTGGCATCAGGTCCGGCAGCCGTCGACACCGGTCATACCGGCTGAAAGCGCTTACTGATTATTCCTGGTTTTGTTACAGTATGCTGCAATGTGTGCTAAAATTGTTTTCATATCATCTGCAACAAGGAGGATTTCCATGAATACAAATGCCCTGCTCGATCTTCTGGAGAAGGATGCCAGGCTCACTGTTACGGATCTGGCGGATATGCTGGAGGAAGAAGAGGATACTGTCCGGGCCGAGGTGAAGCGGCTGGAAAACGACAAAATCATCTGCGGCTATCATACCGTCATCAACTACAACCGGGGGCTCAAGGACGAGAAAGTCATGGCATTCATCGAAGTGGACTGCCGGCCCACCCGGGACCGGGGCTATGACAAGACTGCCCGCCTGATTGCCAGCTATCCGGAAGTATCCACCATGTATCTGCTCTCCGGCGACTGCGACTTTCTCTGCCTGGTGGAAGGCAAAACCATGTTTGAAGTCGCCCGGTTTGTCTACGACAAAATCTCGGCGGTGGAAGACGTGACCAGCACAAAAACGCTCTTTGTTCTCAAGGAATACAAAAAGAACGGAATCATGATGAAAGACGAAGACGAAAAGAAAAACGTCAGATTGGTGGTGACACCATGACAAAACCCATCAACCACACGGTGCGGGAAATGAAACCATCCGGAATCCGTAAATTCTTCGATCTGGCCAGCACCATGGAAGGGGTCATCTCCCTGGGTGTCGGCGAACCGGATTTTGCCACTCCCTGGCATATCTGTGAAAGCGCCATTGACTCCATGATTGACGGCAACACACATTACACAGCCAACCGTGGCTTGATCCAGCTCCGGGAAGAAATCGCCAGATTTCATGAAGAACGCTATGGACAGATCTATGACCCGGAAAAGGAAATCATCGTAACCGTGGGCGGTTCTGAAGGCGTGGATCTCACCATGCGCACACTGGTGGATCCCGGAGACGAAGTGATCGTCCTGGATCCGAATTATGTTGCCTACGCCCCGGCCATTGAGCTGGCAGGCGGGACAGCTGTTCCGATCCGCATCACCAAGGAGCATGAATTCAAGCTGCTGCCGGAAGATCTGGCAGCTGCCATCACCGACAGAACCAAAGCGATCATTCTGAACTTCCCTTCCAACCCCACAGGCGGGGTCATGACGGCCGAAGACTACGCAAAGCTCGTGCCGATCCTGAAGGAAAGCGGCATCTATGTCATCAGTGATGAAATTTATGCGGAACTGCTCTTTGACGGAGAATTTGCCTCTCTGGCGCAGTTTCCGGAAATCCGGGACCAGGTTATCGTTATCAACGGCTTTTCCAAAGCCTTTGCCATGACCGGCTGGCGGCTGGGTTACCTGCTTGCCCCGGCTGCACTTTCTTCCATGATGAACAAAGTCCATCAGTATGTCATCATGGCCGCCCCCACTCCGGCGCAGTACGCAGCGATTCAGGCACTGAAGGAAGGCATTCCGGATATCGAAGCCATGCGCGAGGATTACCGGCGCCGCCGGAATCTGCTGGTGCGACGGCTTAACCGCATGGGACTGCCTACGATCATGCCCCACGGTACTTTCTATGTGTTTCCGGATATCACCTCCACCGGGTTGTCCAGTGAAGAATTCTGCGCAGCGCTGCTGGATTCTCAGAAAGTGGCCTGTGTGCCGGGTACAGCCTTCGGGGAATCCGGAGAAGGCCACATCCGGATCAGCTATGCCTACAGTCTGGATCATATCAAGGAAGCCTGTGACCGGATGGAGCAGTTTCTGGGAGAGCTGCGCCCCACAGATGCCCGGATGGCTGATACCGCAGACATCGAGGAGGAGTGATCCTCCTTTTTTTGACACAATAAAACAGTACACGGTCATCCCCTGCGCTCTGTATTCCGCCGGGATAAGGAGAAGACATCTGAAAAAGCAGAGCGGGTCTGATTCCTGCTCTGCTTTGGTGATCATGCACTTGTCTGTGATACGGACTGTATCCGAATTCAGTCAGCTGTGCCGGTCAGCTCAGCCATGGCTTTCTGGAATTTCTCTGTCTTGGCGTGGGCATCCGCTTTGTCCGTACCCTTCACGCAGTAATAGAACTTGCATTTGGGCTCGGTTCCGGAAGGCCGGACAGCAATCCAGGAACCGTCTTCCAGATAATACTTCAGCACATCGGACTTCACGAATCCGGTCAGCGGCTTTTTCTCGCCGTTTTCCAGAATGACTTCTTCCTTGTAGTCTTCGCTTCTGACTACAGGTACACCGGCGATTTCCTTCGGCGCATCCTGCCGCAGATCGGAGAGGATCTGCTGAATGCGTTTGGCGCCTGCTTCACCGGCTAGGGACAGAGCCACCTGAGACTCTTCGTAGGTGCCGTGCTTGGCATACAGTTCATCCAGCACATCCACCAGGTCCTTGCCCTGTTTCTTGTAGAATGCAGCAGCTTCCGCCAGCATCAGGCAGGCCTGAGGCGCATCCTTGTCCCGTACAAAGGGTTTGATCAGGGAACCGTAGGATTCTTCATAGCCGAATACATAGTTCTTCTCATGGGTCTGCTCGTACTTGGCAACTTTTTCACCGATGAACTTGAAGCCGGTCAGGGTTTTCTCGGTTTCCACACCGTGATCCGTTGCCACCTTTTCACCCAGGTCGCTGGTAACAACCGTGTTGAACATCACCGGGTTGTCCGGCATTTCGTTTTTCGCATCCAGCTGGGAGAGAATGTACTCCAGCAGAACCGCACCGGACTGGTTGCCGGTCATGACCACATATTCACCGTTGTGCTTCACGCCCACGCCCATGCGGTCTGCATCCGGATCGCAGACCAGAATGATGTCTGCATCGTTGTCAGCGGCATATTTCAGCGCCAGTTCATAGGCACCGGGCTGTTCCGGGTTCGGAGTGGGTGTGTTGGAGAAGTCCGGGTCCGGTGTGCACTGTTCTTCCACAGGAATCACTGTGTAGCCGGTACGGGCATAGACTTCCTTTACTGGGATGTTGGCAGTGCCGTGTTCCGGGGAGAAAACGATCTTTACATCCTTCTCCACATCCGGGTTCAGCTGGATGGACAGCACGTTTTCGTAATACGGTTCATCCACATCCTTGCCAATGACAGTAACCAGTTTCTTCTGCTCTTCGGTAATGTTGGTGTCAATGGCCAGTTCATCTTCAATGGCATTTACCTTGTCAATGACCTGAGCAGCCAGATCCGGAATCAGCTGGCAGCCTTTGGAATCATACAGCTTGTAGCCGTTGTACTCTTTCGGGTTGTGGCTGGCAGTGATCATGATGCCGCCAAAGCAGCCCAGATGACGGACAGCGAAGGACAGCTCCGGTGTCGGGCGCAGAGATTCGAACACGTAGGCTTTGATGCCGTTTTTCGCCAGCAGATCTGCGCAGTCGAACGCCAGTTCCCTGGACATATGCCGGTTGTCATAGCCGATTGCGATTCCCTCTTCGCAGGCTTTTTCGCCATGCTCCCTGATATAGTCAGCAAAACCCTGCGTGGCTTTGCGGATGGTGTGAATGTTGATCCGGTTCGTGCCGGGACCCAGCAGGCCGCGCATGCCGGCGGTTCCGAATTCAATGGTGGTATAGAATGCGTCATTCTTTTCTTCCGGTGTCATCTGAGCCAGAACATCCCTGTAGCGGCTGTCCAGATTCGGATGATTCACCCATTTCTCAAAACGTTCTTCAACAATGGACATTGTGAGTTCCTCCTCGTGTCATATCGGTTACATTATAGCAAATTGCTTACACTTCATGGCCCTTCTCCGGAAATTCGGCCACGAAAAAAGGCTCGGGAGAGCCTTTTGTATCTGTTCTGTCAATCCTGCAATCAGGCAATGATCTTCTGAGCGCGGAGCACTTCCTCGATGGCTTCGATGGCTGCTTCTTCGTCATCACCGGTAGCGGAGATGGTGATTTCGCTCTGTGTGGGGATGCCCAGGGACATAACGCCCATGATGGACTTCATGTTTACTTCGCGGCCCTTGAATGCAACGTTCACATCGGATTTGAACTTGCTGGCAGCGTTTACCGCTACTGTAGCAGGACGTGCGTGCAGTCCCACCGGATCGATTACTGTAACTGTGACTTGTTTCATGATTGATTTCCTCCTGTTTTACACTTCGATAATATTTTATGCTACTCGGTTTTCAAACTCAATACGGGTTTGATCAAAATGCATCCGCTTCCAGAACCGGGATCCCCGCTTCCTTCAGTCTGGCTGCAAATATGCCCTGTCCGGGGACCAGCCGTCCCTGAAAACTGCCGTCATGCACCTGCGTCAGACCGCAGCTGGGACTCCGGGGCTGGAGAATGACAAGGTCGCAGTCCTTCACCTGTTCCAGGCAGAGGTCTGCACCCTGGCTGTATGCACCGGTATAATCCCGGCCGTCCGCGCCCACAGCCCGGCCGTCTTTCAGTTCGCAGGGTACCCGCGGGCAGCCAAGGCCGCCGGCACATTCCGGACACACCGGGATGACTTCATGCCCCTGCAGAAAAGAGAGGACCGCTGCATGCTTCTTCGACTTGCCGTCATAGCGGCAGGGTTCTCCCGTCAGGCAGGCACTGACCCCGATTTTCACCGGTTGACCAGTTCGCTGTACAGCTGACTGTAGGTCGCAGCGGATTTGGCCCAGGAAACATCCGTGTTCATGGCATTTGTCTGCAGTGTTTCCCAGTCGGCTTTCCGGTTGTAGTACACATCCGCTGCGTAATACAGGGTGTGCATGAGTTCATTGGCATTGTAGGAAGAGAAGCTGAATCCGTTGCCGGACTTGTCATATTCGTTGTAAGGCGTCACGGTGTCCTTCAGACCGCCTGTCTCCCGGACCAGCGGCAGTGTGCCATAGCGCATGGAGCACAGCTGGGAAATACCGCAGGGTTCAAAAAGCGAAGGCATCAGGAACAGATCGCTGCCGGCGTAGATGCGGTGCGCCAGATCCTCGTTGTAGCCTCTGTAGAAGCAGACCTTGCCCTTGTGCTCGTTTTCCATGTTCCGGAATGCATCCTCGATCTTGGCCTCGCCGCTGCCCAGAATCGCCAGCTGAATGGGCGCAGCCGCCAGGGCGGAGAGCTGTTCCATCAGCAGATAGAAGCCCTTCTGCCAGGTCAGACGTGATACCACGCCCACCAGCATGACATTGGGGTTCACTTCCAGTCCCAGTTCCCGCTGCAGGGCAGCCTTGTCCTTTGCCTTGTTAGCCTTCAGGCTCACCTTGTTGTAGTGATGGGGAATGGCAGGGTCTGTAGCAGGGTTCCAGACATTCAGGTCAATGCCGTTCACGATGCCCCAGAGATCGTATTTGCGCATGTTCAGCACCATTTCCAGGTGTTCCCCATACTGCGGGGTCAGGATCTCCTGTGCATAAGTGGGGGAAACCGTGGTGACTTTGTCACTGTAGAGAATGCCGGATTTCAGGAAGGAAATGCCGCCGTCATAGCGGACATTGCCGTTGTCCAGCAGATACCAGGGCAGGCCCAGGCAGGAATCCAGCATTTCCGGGCCGAAGTTGCCCTGATACGCCATATTGTGCAGCGTCAGGACAAACTTGATGCGGCGATACCGGTCGTCATGATCGTGGGTTTCCCGGACCATGCAGGGAATCATCGCCGTCTGCCAATCATGGCAGTGCACGATGTTGGGCCAGTAGTTCAGCTGGTTGAGCATCTCGATGACCGCTTTCTGGAAATAGGCAAACCGTTCGCCGTCATCATCGTAGCCATACAGGGAATCCCGTTCGAAGTACCCCTGATGCTGCACGAAGAAGAACGCCACCGGTCCCACCATCGTGCTCCAGATCCGGACAGGCACTTCGTGATAGTTGATGGACACTGTGTATTCGCAGCAGAAGTGCAGGTCGTTCATGTATTTTTCCGCGATCTTGCGGTACAGAGGAAGAACCACCTTCACTTCATTGCCCTGATCAGCCAGTGCCGCGGGCAGAGAACCGATCACGTCCGCCAGGCCGCCGGTCTTTACGAAAGGCAGACCTTCGGAGGCACACATCAGTACCGATGCCATCAGACAGTCTCCCTTCTGTCAATGTATACAGGCTCATCCACTGTGCCGGCCAGATCTTTCTTGTGCACGATCCGGGCACCCTTGTCGATCACCACATTGCACAGGTTCGCATTGTCGCCGATCACCGCATCCGGCAGAATCACGCAGTTGTCCACGCTGGCACCCTTGCCAATGGTGACACCGCGGCCCACGATGGAATTCGTGACTTCGCCGGCAATCTGACATCCATTGGACACGAAAGTGCGGTTGGTGCTGCCGCCGGGCAGATAGGAAGCCGGAGCGGAGTCATTGGTGCGGGTGTAGATCGGCCAGTCGGGATCGTTGAAGTCCCTGAAGTTCTCTTCATTGAGCATTTTCAGGTTGCTCTGGAAATAGGAGCGCAGATCATAGATGGAATACACGTGACCGCGGTAGTTCACCGCCCGGATATCCATGTGGCCGCAGCTGGCATTCAGGATATCCCGGAACCAGAACATGCTGGATGTTTCACGGGCTTTTTTCACCAGTTCCACAAACACCTTCTTGCTCATGACATAGGTCATCAGAGACAGGTTCCGGTTCTTGCTGGTGCCCCGGTTGCGGTCAATGGCCGTCACATGGTGTTCCTTGTCGAATTCCAGCATGTCGCAGTTGATGAACTCCTCCCGGGCTGTATCGATTTTCTGATACAGAATGGAGACATCCGCTCCGGAAGCCGCATGGGTGTCCAGAAGATCGGCGTAGTTGCATTTGTAGATATAGTTGTCCGGAGCGATGATCACGAATTCGTTCACATCCCGCTCGATCTGATACAGGTTGTTGTAGTACTGCTGCACATCAGGCACGGTGCTGGGACGCTGACCGTCTGTGAACACAGGGATGATGCCCACGTGACCGTGCTTCGAGTTGATGTTGTAGTGCCGGCCGTCTCCCACGTGCTCGAAAAGCACCTTGGGATCTCCGTTGGTATACACGTCAATGCAGTCCATGCCGGAGTTGGCCATGTTGGAAACCGGGAAGTCCATCAGACGGTAACGGCCCAGGAAGTTGAAGGCCGCAATCGGACGGTGCTTCTCCAGCCCCTCCACGTAAATGCTGTTGTCGTTGTATGCGACGATGCCAAGTGCGTTGAACATGGCTTATTCCCCTTTCTTCACACGTTTGGCGACAAGTTTGATTTCCTTGCTGGAAAGAGATCCCACTTCCGCCTCAGGATCCACCTTGATGCCTTCGGCCACAATGGCGCGGTACACTCTGGCATCCTTGCCGATGTGCACACCGGGCATCAGAACCGACTGTTCCACCACAGCCCCTTCATCAATCGTGACGCCGTTGAACAGCACCGAATCCTTGGCGCTTCCGTTGATCGTTGCGCCCTGGTTGATGTAGCAGTGCTCCACTTTTCCCGTGGCGCCTACATAATGCGGCAGGGTGGGCATGTCGGAGGTATAGATTTTCCAGTTGGGATCATCCAGATCCAGTCCGCTTTTCTTGTCCAGCAGATCCATGTTGGCTTCCCAGAGAGAATCAATCGTTCCGACATCCTTCCAGTAGCCGTCAAACTGCCAGGCATACAGACGCTTGTCCTGCGCCAGCAGCGCCGGAATGATGTCCTTGCCGAAGTCGTGGGAGCTTTCCTTGTTTTTGGCATCCGCCAGCAGTTCTCTGCGCAGCAGCTTCCAGTTGAAAATGTAGATGCCCATGCTGGCCAGGTTGCTCTTGGGTTCCGCCGGCTTTTCCTGGAATTCCGTGATCATGCTCTCATCGTTGACAGCCATGATGCCGAAGCGGGAAGCTTCCTTCCAGGGCACCTGCAGCACGGCAATCGTGGCATCCGCACTGTTGGCTTTGTGATCCGCCAGCATCCGGTCGTAGTCCATCTTGTAGATGTGGTCGCCAGACAGGATCAGCACATATTCGGGATTGAATTCGTCAATGAAATCAATGTTCTGCGTAATGGCATCCGCCGTGCCTGCATAGACATCAAATTTGGTGCCGTCCTTTTCGGAAGGCGGGAGCACATACACACCGCTGCCCCGGGTGTCCAGACCCCAGCGCTGACCAGCTCCTGCATAGGCATTCAGCTGGACAGGCTCGTACTGAGTCAGGACGCCGACAACGTTGATATTGGAGTTGGCGCAGTTCGATATCGGAAAGTCGATGATCCGGTATTTACCGCCGAAATAGACAGCCGGCTTGGCAGTCTTTTTCGTCAGGTCGAACAGCCGCGTTCCGCGTCCGCCCGCAAGAATCATTGCGAGCATGTTGTTCTGTTCCATGGTTCTTCCTCCTAAATCCACTTAACTGTGTCCAGTATAACACTTTTCCTGTCTCTTTATGGAAACCCCTGGATATGAAAGTGCCTACAAATTGCCAAAAACGCGACAAAAAAGGCCCGGGAAACAGGTTGTGACAAACCCCCGGGCCTTTGTTCTGCCGCAGTTAATACGTTTTGACACCACATCTGTCCGGAAAAACGCTCTCATACGGCACAAAGCCGTATCGATGCTTCCCAGAAGGATGGATTTCCCAGGCGGATGTCCATCGAATTGACCGCTTTTTTCCGCCTGTACACAGTCGTCTGCAGGCCGGGATTCACTCCGAGCGCAGCGCCTGCACCGGATCCTTCCGGGCGGCCATCCGGGCCGGAATCAGGCCGGCCACCATCGTCAGCACCAGTTCCACCAGAACCAGGATCACGCCGCCGGCCACCGGCATCCGGGCAATTCCCGCCACACCGGTCACCTTCTGGATCACCAGGGAAATGGGAATGTTCAGCAGCACAGTCAGACCCACGCCCAGCAGACCCGACAGCAGACCAATGATGAATGTCTCCGCATTGAACACATTGGATACATCCCGCTTGCTGGCACCCATCGCCCGCAGAATGCCGATTTCCTTCACCCGCTCCAGCACGGAAATGTAGGTGATGATGCCGATCATGATGCTGCTGACCACCAGGGAAATGCCCACGAATGCCATCAGCACATAGGAAATGATGTTGATGATGTCCGAAACCCCGCTCATCATGGCACCCACTGTGTCATTGTAGGAAATCACATTGGCGTCGTTGCCTTCCGCCTGCTGCTGTTCGTTGTACACCGTGATCAGATCCCCGATTTTTTCCTTGTCCTCAAAGGTATCCGCGTAGAGTTCGATGGATGTGGGTGTGTCTTCGTCATAGATCCCCAGCTTTGCCAGATTCGAATCATAGGTGGCATTGGCGGCATCATTGTAGGAAGCCATGTAGTCCATCAGTTCCTGCTGTGACATGGATGCCAGCACCATCTGCTGCTCCGGTGTCAGATCAGCCGCCGAAAGCTCCGTGGAATCACCGAATTTCCGGCCCGTGAACACGTTGATGTCCTTGTGCTCCATCTGCTCTTTGACGATGTCACTGTTCTTTCCTTCATCCCGCAGCCAGGTCTCCAGACTCCGGTCATACCAGACACCGCCCATGGTGTGCGGCGTGCCCAGAGAGGTCTCCTTCGGTTTCATGATCCCGGCAATTTTCAGTGTCCGGCCGTCTTCCTTCACCGCATCCGCCACAAATTCCTCATCTCCGGATTCATTCACCCAGATGTCCCCCACCTTCCGGTACAGATCGCTGTTGGGCACCAGCGTGAATTCCATGCCCAGAAGTTCATCACTGGCAAAGGACACTGGATCCCCGGGTTCGATCTCATCCGTTTTCTGCGCCTGCAGATCCCTGTAGTTCTGCACCAGCTCCGACTGATTCATCAGCCCGAGAGAATACAGGGTGAAATCGGATATCTCTCCGTTCTCATCCACCTCCAGCATCACTTCCTCTTCACTCTCCGGCCAGCGGCCATCCAGCAGTTCATATTCCTGATCCCGCAGAGAGTCTTCAGCCGGCAGGGCTTTCCAGACCTCGCTGCCGGGCATGGAAGAGGACATGCCGCCCATGAACTGATTGCGCAGACTGATCATGTCGCTCATCCCCAGTTCCTCCATCAGGCCATTGGGCGACACCGTCACCAGCTTGTCTCCCTGCGCATGTTCGTTGTACACATGCTTCGTAATGCCGTAGTTGTACTCGATCGCACTGGCTGTCTCCTTCAGTTCCTTCCCCTCCGGACTCTGCAGATACTTCCGGAAAGCAGTCAGATTGTTCTTCTCCGTATCCGCGATCGAACCCAGCAACTTGTCCGCGAACGCCCGGGAGCGCACCGTTCCGTCATACGGCTGTTTTTCCTCATCGCTGCCGGTCATCATCGCCGACATCAACACACTCATGTCCATGGTGTTGTCTTCAATGGAAATCGGATAGCTGGTCATCGTATCCTGCTCAACCCGGTCGATATACCCCTGCATGCCGTTGGACAGCGACATAATCAGTCCGATCCCGATAATCCCGATGCTCCCCGCAAAGGCCGTCAGCAGGGTGCGGCCTTTTTTCGTCAGCAGGTTGTTGAAGGAAAGAGACAGCGCTGTCCGGAACTTCATGGAAGGCTTCTTCAGACTGCCCCGGGCATTCTGCACTTCTTCCTCATCAGCCGCCGGATCGGAATCCGAGACGATTTCCCCGTCCTTCAGCCGGATGATCCGGGTGGAGTAGGACTGTGCCAGCTCCGGGTTGTGCGTGACCATGATCACCAGCCGGTCCTGCGCGATTTCCTTGAGCAGATCCATGATCTGCACCGATGTATGGGAATCCAGCGCACCGGTGGGTTCATCCGCCAGCAGGATCTCCGGATCGTTCACCAGCGCCCGGGCGATCGCCACCCGCTGCATCTGCCCGCCGGACATCTGCGTTGGTTTCTTGTTCAGCTGATCCTTCAGTCCGACTTTCTCCAGCGCAGCCGCCGCCCGTTTCTCCCGTTCTTCCTTCGGCACATCCGTCAGCGCCATGGACAGCGCCACGTTCTGCAGCACGGTCTGGTGCATGATCAGGTTGTAGCTCTGGAACACGAAACCGATCCTGTGGTTCCGGTAGGTATCCCAGTCCTTGTCTGTGTAATCCCGCGTGCTGCGGCCATTGATGATCAGATTTCCGCTGTTGTAGTTGTCCAGCCCGCCGATGATGTTCAGCAGCGTGGTTTTTCCGCAGCCGGACGGTCCGAGAATCGAGACAAATTCATTGTCCCTAAACGTGACGGACAGATCCCGTATCGCATGGACGATTTCGTCCCCTGTATAGTAGTCCTTGACCAGATGTTCCAGCTTGAGCATTGGTACCTCCTGTTTCTGGCAATTTGTCCGCTGCCTGCCGATGGACAACCCGCCGGGTTGTCTGCCGGAGCATACAGCTGTTCCTGCAGCCGGCTGGCACTTGCCCACTGGTTCAGGAACGGGGAAATTTTAGGTAAATCATACACGTGTTTCAAGGAATCGCTGCTGTGATTTGTCGGAATATTTTCTAAAATAAAAGAAGGTGATTGATTTGAACACATGCAGAAAAATACTGGCGGATCATGGCGCTTCCGCAGCGGAGTTTCTCTTTCTGGCTGCGGTCGGTGTCCTGATCGGCTTTGCGGTTTCACTCTTTGAAGCCCTTTTTGGGTGGGGACTGATCCTCATTCAGAACTGGCGGGTCCACTTCCCTGTCTGGACCTGTCTGTCGCTGCCGGTGGCAGGGCTTCTGGTGGTCTGGCTGTTCACCCGGTACGGCGGTCTGGCTTCCAGGGGCATGAATCTGATTTTTGAAGTTTCCCAGGGCAAACCGGAGCGTCTGCCCAGACGCACGGTGTTTCTGACCACAGTGGCTACCTGGATTTCCCATCTGGCCGGGGCATCTGTGGGCCGGGAAGGCGTGGCTGTACAGATCGGTGCAGCGGTTTCCTGGCAGTTCGGCCATTTCTTCCACAAAAAAATCGAAATCCCCAACATCCGCACCATATTTCTGGTCACGGGCATGGCGGCGGGATTTGCCGGATTGTTCGGGACTCCTTTCTCCGCGGTGTTTTTCGCTCTGGAGGTCCTGGTGGCCGGGACGCTGAAGTACCGGGCCATGGGACCGGCCATCTGTGCCGCCTTCTCCGCTTCCTGGCTGTCTGCCAGACTGGGCCTGCAGATCCATACCTACGCCATCCGGGAAGTGGTTCCCTTTTCCATCGACCGGCAGTGGCTGACGATGCTGGCACTGGGGCTGGCGTTCGGGGCAGCCGGCGGGCTTTTTGCCTGGAGCCTGCGGAAAGTGCGGGCACTGGCGGTGAAAAAACTGCCAGATCCCTTCCGCCGGATCCTTGTCCTGGGCAGTCTGCTTGCCCTGCTCATGCTGCTGACACAGAACCGCTATGCCGGATCCGGCGCCGGTCTGATTGCAGCGCCTTTTCAGGGACAGCCGGTGCAGGTCCAGGATTTTCTTCTGAAGGGCGCATTCACCATCCTGTCTCTGGCAGCGGGTTTTATCGGGGGAGAAGTCACGCCGCTGTTTTCCATCGGCGTGACCCTGGGAGCAGTGCTTGGGCCGGTCCTTGGCTGTGACCCCATGCTGTCGGCAGCCCTGGGATTTGCGGCGGTGTTCGGCTCCGGGACCAACACCTTCCTGGCACCGGTGATGATCGGCATGGAGATCTTCGGGTTCCAGTGGTTTCCCTGGTTCTTCGTGGTCTGTGCAGTAAGCTACCTGGTCAACCGCAACCAGTCGATCTACTCGCTGCAGCAGCGGTACGGACTGCATGATGTGTGAAACATGACGGTATCATGCTGCATGCACGACGAAGAGGCGGTCTTTGTGACCGCCTCTTTCTCTCTGTCTGATTTGCGAATGACTTACTTCGTCAGTTCCACGTCTTTTTTCCACAGACCGTGCAGGTTGCAGTATTCGTATACTGTGACAGGTCCTTCTTCGCCGGCAATGTCAAACACAGCCACCGGTTCTTCGCCAGGGTTCAGTGTCTGCTTTTCCACGCGGCCATCGGGATATTCCACCCAGATGTTGGTGATCCAGTGTTCCGGCAGCATCGGGTGCTTTGTGGAACCAACCTGAACCTTCAGCTTGTCGCCTTCCTGCTCCACTGCAGGGACATGCTTTTCCAGAGCTGCGTCCGTGGAACCTGCTTTCAGTTCCCGGGCAGGAGCACCGTTGATGGTGATTTCTTCGACCGCTTCCGGTGCCAGAACAACTTCCACCAGAGCACCGGTCTTATCGTCTTTAAAGAGTTTCATGATTGAATGCCTCCATTTCCTGTTCCATTATGAACTATTTTGCACGGGAACGGAACGGGAATGCAGAATCAAATGCCTACTGGAAACATAGGTGTTGATTCTGCAACATACTGTTCTCAGCTCCTGCAGCCGGTTTCTGCAGCTGACAGGAGCCTGCAGGCGGCATGTGGCATGGAACTGTAGAGCGCAGGCCGTATAATACAATAGAACAACGATTGCGAGGCTTTAAAATGAAAAAGAACATACAGGTGACGACCCTGCCCTCCGGTGAGCTGCAGGTTCGTCTGGACTCCCCCATGACCGGCGCAGAGCTGGTGGAAGAACTGGGGATTTCCCGGGAGAAGGACAAGACACTGGAGATTCTGGAAAACGGCCAGCCGGTCATCAACCGGGGCAGGCCGCTGGAAAGCCGCACGGTGATTCTGAAGCAGCCTGTACCGGAAGAGATCCAGTACAGCTTTGAACCGGTGCGGGTGGTCTACGAAGATGAATGGTGCCTGGTGGCGGACAAACCGTCCTTTCTCCTGGTTCATGACGACGGTCAGTCCCCGGACAATCTCACAGCCCGGGTGAATGCCCATCTGTCGGAAACCGGGTGGCCCTATGCAGTGCAGGCGGTAAACCGGATCGACCGGGAAGCCAGCGGTCTGGTGCTTTTCTGCAAGAACCCCCTGTTCCAGAACTGGTTCGACCGGCAGATGGAAGAACGGACAGCCGGCAAGGAATACTATGCGGTGCTGGAAGGACTGCTGGAGCGCCGGCATGTGGATCTGAACAACCCCATTGGCCGCAACCGGCACGAGGCGGACAAAATGATCGTCTATGCACAGGGCAAGCCCAGTCACACGCATCTGGAGCGCATCGCCCGCCGTGGTACACGCACCCTGGTCAAGGCGAAAATCACCACAGGCCGCAAACACCAGATCCGGGTCCATGCTGCTCACCACGGTCATGCCGTGGTCAACGACCCGCTTTACGGGGAAAAATCCGATGACCGGGGTCTGCTGCTGCAGTCCAGCAAAATCGTCTTCCGGCAGCCGGTGACGGAGCAGACCATTGAAGTGGAGATTCCCATGGATCCCCGGTTCCGGGAGTTCAGAAGACCGCCCCGGAAACCCGGAAAGTCAAAACTTCACAGACACTGACCATTCTGGACAGGAAACCAGCCGGGGTTTCCTGTTTTTTCTGATTCTTCTGCCTTTTCTGTTTTCTGATACTTTTTTTCGTGCTACACTGAAGTCAGAATAAAACAGCAAGGAGGTGTCCCATGAATCCCATCCGTTTCGATCTGGATCACGATACGTTCTCCATCACCAATGGCACAGAAGGATCCTGGCCCTGGCGGGATATTGCAGACTGCGAGGTCCTGAACGAAGAAGCCCGTTTCAGGGGCAAAACCGAACCCTTTTCCCACCGGGTCTATGGTGGAGGAACGGCCATGCCCCTGTTTGCCTTCGGTGATCCGGGGCTGTACGTGGGTCTGCAGATCACGCTGAAGGACGGACAGAAGCTGGCGGCTTATGTCTCGGAAAAACCGGTCCATCACAATACCGATCCGTATTTCCGGGACAGGAAGGAAGCGGAAAAATACGCTGCTTCCCTGCTGGCTTCCCGTTGACCGGCTAGACAGTAGTAAATGCTGAAAAGGCGCTTTCCGCCAGTGCGGAGGGCGCCTTTCGTCTGTTCCTTCCGAAATATGCCCTGCCAGACAGCCGGCGGCTGTCATCGGCAGCGGGATTCTATTTCAGGTAGTCCTGCAGGCAGTACCAGGTGCAGGCGAGGATGTACTCGGTTTCGAACAGCTTTTTCAGGGGGTCCAGAACCAGGGGCAGGCGGCCGTTGTGGTGAACCAGAGCCGCGTGCAGAAAGCTGATGACCTGATCCCGGGAGCTGTTCTGCAGCAGCGTCAGAGACTGACGGACTTTGCCTGGCTGCCGCAGGGGCGGGATCCGTTCGGTTTTGTCTTTGAGGCAGGTAAGGAAGTAGCTGAAGCTCATCAGCTGCACCGGGTCCAGTCCGACGGAGATGGCCAGCGCTTCCACGAGTCTGCCGCCGGCGTAGTTTTCGCTGTACCGGTTCACAAGCGGGGCTGGATCATAGCCGTAGCTCATCCGGAAGCAGCGGGCTGCCAGGGTGTTGTCCGGATGAATGCCGAAGGATTCCAGGTGCATGGTGACATACTGGCTGACCATGTACAGGCGGGGCCAGGAAGCCTGGGTAAAAGTGAAGACATAGCCGCAGAACCGGTCGTTGCGTTTCATTGTGTCCAGATACCCCAGATGGAGGGACCGGACGCAGGAATCTTCCCGGAAGTCCAGAAAGTTGTTCAGGTCAATGATCGGCTGGTAATACGTGACGGAGCCATCATGGGGCAGCGGTTTTGTCCGGCCGGGGCCATGAACGTCAATGGCGATGATTTTTTGCGCTCCCATATCCTGTGCCAGGCCAATGGGAAGGTTGTCTTCCATGCCGCCGTCAATATAGTAGTCATTTCCCATTTTCAGCATGGGAAAGGCCGGGAAGCAGGAGGCGCTGGCGAGGATCACAGATTCGGCGTTTTCTTCCGTCATGTCTTTCTTGAAGAAGGCTTCTCCCTGCATTTTGGTGACGTTGATGGTCATGCAGGCGAAATCCACGCTGGATTCAGAGAAGAGCTTCCAGTCGAACATCCGGTGGATGGCGTCTTTCAGCGGCGAAATGTCCGCGCCGCTGCGGATGTATTTCCGGAAGAACCGGATGAGGTCTTCCTTGTGGGTGCGGATATCCTGGAGGTTTTCCGGGATTTCCGGCATGTCTGTGGCGATCATGGCCGGAGACATGGTGTAGACAAAGTCCACCAGAGGCTTCAGGGTGTGCTGGACGTAGATGGCGCCGACCAGTGCACCGATGCTGGTGCCGGCGACGCAGTCAAAATGGATGCCGCATTCATGGAAAGCCTGCCAGGCGCCGATTTCATAGCAGCCTCTGGCTCCACCCCCGCCAAGAACCAGCCCTGTGCGGGGGGCTGTGGCGGATGCGGGCTGAACAGATGATGTCCGGACGGGATCCGGTGCGGACTGCGGTGCTGCGGAAGGTTGTGTCATGATTTCGTTTGTTGCTGATGATTCGTTCATGATTTGTATGATACCGGGTTCAGTGGGCAGCGGCAAGCAAGGCGGCTGCGGCGCTCAGACAGGACACGAAGGGGACTGTCTGTTCCGGGATCAGAGCAGTCCAGAGAAATCCCAGGAGGCAGGCGACAACTGTCAGGGGATACAGTGCGCTGCCGGTCAGCAGCGAGAGAAAGGCCATGGCTGTCACATCCGCCAGGCCGATCCAGTCTCTGCGAAGCAGATGCAGGATGAGAACCAGGGCGCAGAACAGCAGCGAGGGCCCCGGATGCAGACCGGCAGCCAGCAGAATCAGAAGGCAGGGCAGCAGCCACCAGGAGGAAAAATACCGGGTTTTCAGATCCTGAACAAAGGCTGCCAGGCACAGGATCCAGAAAAAAAGCTCTGTCATGACTGGCATGATAACAGAGCCGTTCCGATATTTCACTTCACCTTCAGTTCATGTCGGGAGACCGGGACAAATCCACCGGCTTTGTCTCCGAAAGATCCTTCGGCGCCTGAACGCAGTGACCGTCAAAGCAGAGGGTGCAGGCTTCCAGATCATAGGACCTGCCCGGATTGCCGCCGTATTTCACATCTCCAGCCAGGGGATGACCAATGTGAGCCATGGAAGCCCGGACCTGGTGAAACCGGCCGGTGAGCAGGTGCACATCCACCAGGGTATTGTTCCCTTCCCGCTTCAGCGGGGTCACATCCATGTCCGCCTTCTGATATCCTTCAGCCGGTGTATCCCGGACCAGTGCCTTAGTGTCTTCCTTTTTGAGATAGAGCCGCAGCTGCATGGGCTTTGTGATATCTCCCTGGACAAGGGCATGGTAGTGCTTTTCCACCTGGCCCTGCCGGATCATTCTGGCAGCTTCTCTGGCACCGGCAGCGGTTTTCCCGGCCAGCACCAGGCCCCGGGTATTGCGGTCCAGGCGATGCGCAGCAGAGGGCCTGAAGGAGCGGTCTGTGTCCGGATTCCAGATCCCCCGGCTGTACAGCAGCGTGCGGATGCGGCTGTTCAGGTCATCCTGCACTCCCGGTTCGTCTTTCTGAGAAAGCAGTCCCGCGGGTTTCCAGACCACCATCAGGTCTTCGTTTTCCCAGACCACTTTCAAATCGGCGGATCCGGGAACAAAGGGTTCGTTTTCCAGGACATCCGGGGGCAGAAAGATCTGGACGGTGTCATCCGGCGCCAGGATCTGCTTTGTCTGCGCCCGCCTGCGGTTGACTTTGATTTTTTTGTTGCGGATGGCTTTGAACATCAGGCTTCGGGGCAGCGCCGGAAGCGATTTCTGCAGGTATTTTTCCAGAGTCTGTCCTGCATCGTTGTCTGTAATGCGAAGTTCTGTCATATCTCTTATTATACGAGTTATACACTGCGTCCGGGTGGAGACAGCAGCCTGTTGCCGCGGGATTCCGGACAAAAGCAGACGGAATACCCGAAACAGTCTGAATTCCGCCAGTATCACCAGGGAAAATGTGACAGGATGGCAATTGTGCAAGAATTAACAAATCTGTGTTTCAATAGCGGGATTTGCCCTGTATAATGTTGAAAGCAAACGGAACAGATCAGAAGAGGGAGAAACTATGCGAGGAATCTACAATTCAGTAACAGACATTCGCCGCAAGGTGTTTGCGGCTATTGCGAAAATGGCCTATGAAGACGAGACGGATTACGCGAAGCGGATCGAAGAGATCCCCTACGAAATCCTGCCCGGCACCAAGGCCAAATACCGGAACAGCATTTTCCTGGAACGGGCCATCATCGGTGAACGCCTGCGTCTGGGCATGGGTCTTCCCCTGCGTGAAATGAGCGAATTCGGTGCCCTGTCCGATGGCATTGAAGAGAGCACCATTGCGGAAAAATACTACGATGATCCCCTGATCAACATCATCAAGTTCGCCTGCAATGCCTGTCCGGAAAAGGAAGTCATTGTCACGAACCAGTGTCAGGGCTGTCTGTCCCACCAGTGCACCGAGGTATGCCCCAAGGACGCCATTCACATCGTGAACGGACGCAGCTTCATTGATCAGGACAAGTGCATCAAGTGCGGCCGCTGCATGGATGCCTGTCCCTATCACGCCATTGTGAAAATGGAACGTCCCTGCGCGGCTTCCTGCGGCATGAACGCCATTTCCTCCGATGCGGATGGCAAGGCACAGATCGACTATGACCGCTGCGTATCCTGCGGCCAGTGCCTGGTGAACTGCCCCTTCGGCGCCATCGTGGACAAGGGCCAGATCTTCCAGACGATCTACTCCATGAAACAGGGCCAGGATGTCATTGCCTGCATCGCCCCGGCATTCGTGGGCCAGTTCGGTCCCACCGTGACACCGGAAAAAGTGAAATCCGCGCTGCTGGAACTGGGCTTTGCGGATGTGGTGGAAGTGGCCATCGGTGCCGACCTTTGCACCATTGAAGAAGCGGAAGACTTCATGAAGAAAGTCCCGGAACAGCAGCCCTTCATGGCAACATCCTGCTGCCCGGCCTGGTCTGTGATGGCCAAGAAGGACTTCCCCCAGTACGCCAGCTACATCTCCATGGCCATGACACCCATGGTGCTGACAGCCCGGATGGTGAAGAAGGATCACCCCAATGCCAAGATCGCCTTTATCGGTCCCTGCGCCGCCAAGAAGCTGGAAGCTTCCCGGAAATCCGTGCGGTCTGATGTGGACTTCGTTCTGACCTTCGAGGAAGTCATGGGTATGCTGGAAGGCAAAGGCGTGGATCTGTCCGCCTTGCAGCCCGCTGAAGCGAAGCTGGATGAAGGCACCAATGCAGGACGCGGATTCGCCGTATCCGGCGGTGTGGCCAAGGCGGTCAAGAGCCTGATCGAGAAGGAACACCCGGGCACCACTGTCAAGGTACAGGCTGCGGAAGGTCTGAAGAACTGCCGCACCATGCTCATGATGGCCAAAGCCGGCCGTCTCAACGGCTACCTGCTGGAGGGCATGGCCTGCCCCGGCGGCTGTGTGGCCGGTGCCGGTACACTGCAGCCGATCACCAAATCCAGCGCACTGGTGAAGAAGTATGCCACGGAGAACCCGATGACAAACTCCGACGAATCCAGGTATGCCAGCCGGCTGGAAGAGCTCTACGAGTAAGACAACTGCATGACAAATTGAGGCGGATATCAGATCCGCCTTTTTTCGTGCTGCCATTTTGCCTTTCTTTGCATTTTCTTCAGAAAC
Organism: uncultured Faecalibaculum sp.; assembly: GCF_910588395.1. GTDB lineage: Bacteria > Bacillota_I > Bacilli_A > Erysipelotrichales > Erysipelotrichaceae > Faecalibaculum. The sequence continues at coordinate 79,188 of NZ_CAJUPA010000001.1, forward strand.
TGTTCCCTTTTATCCGACGGTCCTGTTGATTTGTTCCGGGTACTCTTCTGGATAGAGGAGGACGCCTGCATGTCACTGCTGAACCTGCTGATTCCGGCTTTCACCGGATTTGTGTTCATGATTCCGGTGCTGATGCTCTGGTTTCATCATCTGCACAGATCCGGCCACTCTGTATCCCGCCTGCATCAGGCGGGCGTATACCTGTTTTGCTACTACCTCTTCGGCGTGTGGTTTCTGACGGGAATGGGACCGCTGCAGCGGTTTGAACCGGATCTCTCTTTGCTGCCCAGTGCCGATTTGCTGCATGGAACCGTGGACACCATTCTCAATGTGATCCTGTTTGTGCCGCTTGGTATGTTTCTGCCGATGCTCTGGCGTCGTTTCCACCGCTTTTCACCGGTGGTGACGGCCGGGGTTTTGGTTTCCCTGCTGATCGAAACGCTGCAGATGTTTGGCCTGGGCATCACGGACATCAATGATCTGATCACCAACACACTGGGAACCTGTGCCGGATATGGTCTGTACCGGCTGCTTGCTCACTGGATGCCGGAGAATGCAGCAAGGCAGTTTCAGCAAAGTCCGGTTTCCGGCAGGACAGCCGTGATGCTTGCGGTGACCACTTCTCTGCTGATGACCATGTACATTCAGAAGCCGGTTCTGAAGTGGCTTGTTTCCATGATCACCGGAGGGTGAAGAAAGCAGAACGGTGATCGATTTTCTGAACAGCAGCCACACGTATCGTGATACCATGCATTCATGAAACGGTTTGACTATTACAAAGCGGCGGTGTGCACGCCGCCGGTTTCCATTGGTGATCCGAAAACCAATGTGGATGAAATGCTGCGGATCCTGCAGTCTCTGGATCCTGATACACAGCTGGCTGTTTTTCCGGAGCTGGCGGTCACCGGGTATACCTGTGCGGATCTGTTTTATGAAGAGCTGCTGCTGCAGGAAGCCATGACACAGCTGATCCGGCTGGCAGATAACGCTCCGGAGAATATGGCTGTTATTGCCGGGATCCCGCTGAAAGCCGGTACCCGTCTGTTCAATGCAGCGGCTTTCCTCTTTGGCGGAGAGATTCTGGGGTTCTATGCAAAACACCATCTGCCGGGTTACAACGAGTACTATGAGCCAAGATGGTTCTCCCCGGCCCGGGACCTGGAAACAGAGACAGTCTCTGTGAATGGCCGTGATATCCCGGTCTCCGGGTCCATTCTCTTTGAAGACCAGACCACCGGTGCCTGCATCGGCATTGAGATCTGCGAGGACCTGTGGGTAGCGGTTCCCCCTTCCAGCGCCCATGCTCAGGCTGGCGCCAATATTCTCGTGAACTGCTCCGCCTCCAATGAAGTCATTGCCAAAGGCAGCTACCGCCGGGATCTGGTGGCCGGGCAGAGTGCCCGGACCTACAGCGATTATCTGTACTGCAGTGCCGGTTCGGATGAATCCAGCACGGATCTGGTGTTCTCCGGGGCAGATATCATGGCCGAAAACGGGAAAATCCTGCAGGAGACGGTGACTGCAGAAAGCATCACCTGCGAGCTGGATCTGCAGCATCTGCACAATGACCGGATGAAATTCAAGACAGCCCTGCAGGAGAGCCGGGCTGGCTATACGGTGGTGCGGTATGCGTCTGCGCCAATCAGGACCATTGAACTGACCAGAGCTGTGGAAGCGTATCCCTTTGTACCGGCAGATCTGCACCGGCGGCTGGAGCGGTGTGAGACGATTCTGGGCATCCAGGCACAGGGGCTGGCAACCCGGCTGAAGAAAATCGGCTGCCGGCAGGCCGTGATTGGCATTTCCGGTGGGCTGGACAGCACGCTGGCGCTGCTGGTGACTGTCCGGGCATTCCATATGCTGGATCTGCCGATGAATGGCATCACAGCTGTGACGATGCCTGGTTTTGGGACCACAAAGCGCACCAAGTCCAATGCGGATGAGCTGATGGAGCTGCTGGGCGTGACGAGACTGGAAGTGCCCATTGCTGCCAGTGTCCGCCAGCATTTTGCGGACATCGGTCAGGATGAATCGGTCCATGATATCACGTATGAAAATGGTCAGGCCCGGGAGCGGACGCAGATCCTGATGGATCTGGCCAACAAGGTCAATGGGATCGTCATTGGCACCGGGGATCTGTCGGAGCTGGCACTGGGCTGGTGCACCTACAACGGCGATCATATGAGCATGTATGCGGTGAACGCCAGTGTTCCCAAAACGCTGGTGCGCTATCTGGTGGAGAGTGAAGCCCTGGCCGCGAAAAAAGCGGGCAATGAAGCGCTGGAGCGGGTCCTGCTGGATATCTGTGATACACCGGTGTCGCCTGAGCTGCTGCCGCCGGACAAGGATGGCAACATTGCCCAGAAAACCGAAGAGGTGCTGGGCAGCTATGACCTGCATGATTTCTTCCTCTATCATATGCTGCGGCATCATGAAAGTCCGGAGAAGATTTACGGTCTGGCGAAGCTGGCTTTCCCCCAGGTGAAACCGGAGAAAATCAAGGAGTCACTGCGTACCTTCTACCGCCGGTTTTTCACCCAGCAGTTCAAGCGCAGCTGTCTGCCGGATGGACCGAAGGTGGGTTCCATCTGTCTGTCTCCCAGAGGCGACTGGCGGATGCCCAGTGATGCCTGTGCCAGACTGTGGCTTGCCCAGGTGGAAGAACTGAAAGACTGAATTACAAACGAACACCGGTCAGAAACTGTAAAGGTCTCTGACCGGTGTTTTTAGTTATGGAAGCATGGTTATACAGGGCTGAATAGATGGAGCGGTTGCAGGGTTACAAAGTGATCTGCCGGAATCCATACTTTGTCAGATCATGCTGATGATCGATGATAATCCAGGCACTGCTGCTGTTTTTTACGATATCCAGCAATGCTTGGATGGAAACGGTATCCAGGTTACCAGTCACTTCATCCAGAATAACCAGCGGTTTAGGTTCTGCCAGTGCCCGAATAATGGATATTTTCTGACCTTCGCCTCCCGAAAGTCGCTTGCCGGATTCGCCAATTGTCCCGGACCCTTCTTTCTGGAGCCGGTTTTCCGTTTCCTTCAACCCAAATTTTAAAATCAGAGTATCCAGATCCGTTGACGAAATATCCTTCTTGCCAGCCAGAATATTATCCCGTAAAGAAGCATCAAAAAGCAGTGGACTTTGCGGAGCGTAGGAAATCAGCTGAGTGATGGATTCCTGACTGACTGTTCTTATGTCTTCACCATTGATCAGCACCAATCCTTCCGCCGGTAATAATTCTTTAAATATTGCTTTGACAAGACTTGTTTTTCCAGAGCCATTCCTGCCACATAACTGTATACGGTCTCCCGACCGGACGTCGAAGACTGCCTGAAAATCTTTCAGGATTACCCGTCCATTATACCCAATATCAAGATTTTTCATTTCGATAGTGTCCAGATTATCAACAACGTGCAGATGCTCTGCGGATTCTACAGAAGGATGGTCCTCAAAAAATGACTGGAGCCGTTTCAGCGCTTGCGTTGCCGGAGCCAGAAGAATGTATGTTCCTGACAACTGCAAGAAGGGTGTATAAAATTTTCCAGCATACATAGTGGCTGACATAAAGCCTCCCACTGAAAGAGTTCCATTAATAACGAATATGCCGCAGAAGAAATAGCTGAGAATGGAAAGCGAATACCCGACAAGTCCCATTACACAAGTGTAGATATTCATGGCTCTGTTCAAACGCAAGTTACTTTCCAGGTTTCTATCTTTTTCTTCCTCCAGTACCCGAATTCTGTCTTTTGTTATTCCGGTGGCTCTGGTAGAAGGAATGTCGCGAAGTGATTCACTCAGTTTTCCCGAATAGTCAGCCTGACTTTCCAGGTTCTTATCAATTCTCCGAGTCAGCGTTTTATTGGCAGCCACTACAATGAGCAATACGGCGAAGATAGGTATCAGAAGAAGACCTGTCATGAAACAATCTATATTCATCAGCAAAATTCCAGCACATAAAGCTTTTGTCGCTGATGCGGCCAGTCCAAGGATCTGAGGACTGAACAATGTCTCCACTTTTCCAGCTTCCTCGATTCTGGCATTCAGATATCCAGAACTGTACTGACTTAATGTTCCCGGCTGCATTTGAAATGCTTGCTGTATTACTTCGATTTTGAGTCTGGCAGAAACTTTGTTTCCAATACCTGCGCCAATATGAGAGGAAAACATAGTGCAAAGACTCTCAGATCCGTATGCAACGAGAAGTCCAAAAACCACCAGTATCAGCAGCTGAAAATTCTTTTTCAACAATGCATCGTTGATTAGGCATTTCATCAAACCCGCTGGTAAAAGTCCCAGAACTGCACCTAAAGCGAAAAGAATGAGATAAGCAAAGACATCTTTCCTATTCTGGCGCAGGATATCGGCGATCAGTTTCAGATATCTGTTTTTCATTGAGTTTCTCTTTCCAAATTATTTGCGAAACAGCCGATGAGCGTCGGTGACAAGTAGAAATCAGTAATTTATTAATACATCAGCTGATAGCCCTGCATCTTACGGTCACTGGTGGCTGTTATCTGCCAGATCCATGATCAAAGATTTGAAATGCTCATCCTGTTATTTGATGAAATCCCGTGGCGCCATGAACTGGACATTCACGATTTGACACCGGGAATGATCAGTCTCTCCCGGTTCATGATAGTGGAATTCCAGCAGCGGGACCGGCTCCCGGAGAATCAGTTCCGCCTGCTCCAGTGGTGTTGCATATACCCAGCCGGAATCCGGAGTCTGCAGCAATGCCACTTCTGCTTTCCAGTCATCACCGGAGAAGTGGACTGGACAGGTTCTGTCTTCAATGGTCTGAATCTGCATCCGGGATTCTTTGCTGTGCAGTGTCTGCTCAACGATGAATGAGCTGGGATTCTCACGTTCGCCATCAAAGTCCGCAAGAGACAGGCAAAGTTTTGCTGCATCTGGGCTGGGGATTGAAATCTTCCATTCCCAGCTGGTTTGCGCATCTTCAGAAAGTGTGAGGCTGCAGTCCGGATTAGCACTGCACCCCGACAGGATTGCGACAGTCGCTGTCAGAAAAGCGAAAACAGCACAGCTGGTTCTTTGGCAAATGGTCTTCATGGAACGGATACCTCTCTTTCTTTTCCGGCAATGCGCTTTGAATTTCCGGCTGCATCATACATTCCATCCTTCACACGATTGTCACGGGATTTCTGACATGATATGGTTTCTGCAACCAAGGAGAAACTAAATGCGGATTTTGATTATTGAAGATGATGCACCGTTGTCTGCGACCATCTGTCAGGCACTGGCACCGCTGCCCTACACCGTCAGCTCTTCCCTGGCATCCGGGTTCGATCAGATGGAAAAGCATTGGGACCTGATTCTGCTGGATCTGAACCTACCGGATGGCTCCGGTCTTGAATTTCTGCGGGCTTTGAGGGAGTTTTCCGATGTGCCGGTCATCGTCATCTCCTCCCGTCACACAACAGAGGATGTTCTCCTGGGATACGGCAGTGAGGCAGATGACTATCTGATCAAGCCGTTTTCACTGGACATCCTGCGGGCCAAGACTGACCGGATTCTGTTTCGAAACAGTACCATTCGAAGATTTGGCTGCCTGCTTTGTCCGGAAAAAGGAACGCTATTGAATTCGGGTCAGACCATCACAGCTTTGACAGCAACCGAGAGCGCGATATTAAGCGGCCTCTTTTCCTCGCCTGTATGCAGCAGTCATGATCTTATCAGGCGCATCTATTCCCTGACATCCCGGGAAGCATCTTTGCGTACGCTGAGCAGCCGAATCAGCGGGCTGCGGCAGAAACTGGTCCCCTTTTCCCTGCAAATCACCGGTTCAGCACAAGCGGGTTACTCACTGAAGCCGCTGGACTGAAGAGACCTGCTTTGTGTTTCCGGATAGTTTCCGATACTGCAGCAGAGACAGCCAGGCGCTCAGCTGCAGCAGAACGCAGTTGAACAGATCGGTATAATTCATCCTTTCCGGTCCGTACAAAGCCGTCAGTACTGCCGGATTTGCAATCATCCAAATCATCCAGACAACGGAAGCCATGCACAACGTAATCAGGCATTGGTTGTTGCAATTCAATTTCCACAGAATCCATACCGACAGCAGAATCAGACAGATGGTTGTCACAGAGAACACTACAGGGTTGCTGATGGCATCTCCAAACCGGTGATTGCCGGGAAACAGCCAGCTGATATACAGACTGATGATGAAAATGCAGGGTGGAATCAGAATAGCTGCAACATATTTGCCATAGTGGCGGAATGATTTCATATACTCACCGTCCTGTCTCTAGTCTTATTTAAGTATACTGTAGATTATTGATGGTGTATCGTCTTTTGTTTTCTTCATTATTGAAGTACTGTATGTAATTTACAGATGGATACTTTCAAATCCGCCGCTGCCAACAGGCTCTGTCATTTTTCCGTGTATGATTCCGGTCTTTGAGGTTCTTGCCCATGAAACATCGTTTTCTCACAGCCGTCTGTGCTGTCATTCTTTCTCTGTTTCAGCTGCTCATTTTACTTCTGGCTCTGCTGTCTTTATGTCATGCCTGTATCCGCAATGCTTCACTCTTTCCGGATCCCTCGGGTTACGAAAGGCTCTGGATCCTGAAAGAGTCATTCCTGTCTCCTCTTGTGCTGGTCAGCCTTCTCCTTTTTCTGGCCTGTCTGCCACTGAACATTGTATTGATCCGAAAAGCTCAACTGCAGCAGCAGAAGCTGGAACAGACCATCTTCAGTCAGGCAGAAGCAATGTCCCAGGCAGACCGGTCCATGTCTGCTTTGCAGCTGCAGCTTCACCGGCAGCAATACCGGTATGAAGATCTCTGTCACCAGCTTAAATCCGGCGTCTGCACCCTGCAGCTGCAGGCGGAACTGCAGGAAGATACCGCCAGTCTGGCTGCAATCTCCCGGATGAACGAACTGCTGGATCATATGCTGGAAACAGCCGGACAACAGGCGATGGACAAGAAGATGACCTTCTCTTCCCTGTCCCTGGATACCCTGGTTCTGGAAACAGTGACCGACCATCCTCAGGCCGCATGTATTCATGTAGATGTTCAGCCTGTCAGGCTCCATGGAGACCGGTTCTTCCTGCGGGAGTTGTTGCTGGCTCTGCTGGACAATGCGCTGGCTGCCTGTCTACCATCGGCAGTGGTTTCTGTGACTGTTCAGGGAAATGAAACCAGTGTACAGATCATGGTGTCTAATCCAGGTTCCATGAACCCGGAGGAGCTGGAAGCAGCCTTCACCCGCTATGTCTCCCGGACTCCAGGTCATTATGGAATCGGTCTGGCCATGGCCCGGGAACTGGCTGAACTTCACTTCGGGACACTGACCGGTTCCTGCTCAAGTGGGCAGGTGGTCATGACCCTGTCCCTGCCTGTCAGTCAGCTGGAAGCCGGCTGTCTGTAACATCTGTGTGACAGCGATTGTTCAGAATGGATGCAGGGAGGGATAATCATGCAGATTCGAGTCAATGACCTGACAAAAACCTATGGTCTGACCACTGCCCTGAATCACTGTTCCCTTGCCATTGAAGAAGGTGCATTTACAGCCATCATTGGCAAGAGCGGTTCCGGCAAGTCCACACTGCTGAAAATGATTGCCGGGCTGGAACAGCCTGATTCCGGTACCGTTCGGGTGGCAGATATAGATATTTCTGGATTGTCTGAGGAAGAGGCAGCACTCTTCCGGGCTGATCACATCGGCTTCGTGTTTCAGTTTTTCGCTCTGGTCTCTGTATGCACCATCCGGGAGAACCTGGCACTGGTGCTGGATTCTCACAGCTCAGCCGGAGACCAAGCCTGGCAGCAGGAAGTCATCAGCCGGATGGGAATCGAACCCTGGCTGGACAAGTACCCCCACGAGCTTTCCGGAGGGCAGCAGCAGAGGGCAGCAATCGCTGTGGCTATGATCCGCAAGCCGGATGTCATTCTGGCGGATGAACCCACAGGCAATCTGGACCGGCAGTCCGGAATGGACGTCATGCGCCTTTTGAAAATGTGTCAGAGCCAGCTGGGGATGACCGTGGTGATGGTAACTCACGACCTGGATCTGGCCAAACAGGCGGACCGGATCATCGAACTGACAGACGGCAGGCCGTGGCCATATGAAGCACCGGGCACTTTGGATTAAAACCGGTCAGATTCTGGCTCTGGCAGGACTGTGCCTGTTTTCCTGCCTTCTATACGAAGCCGGTTTGTATCTGCAGCAGACTGCTTTAATCCAGGAACAGATTGCATCTGAAAGCTGGTATGGTGGCTGGGATGCCATGGCAGTGGCTGTATCGGAAAACGATATCCAGGATATACAAAAAGACCCGATGATCGAGTCAGTGGGAACCGTTGAGACCTTTGATGTTGAATGCAGCCATGTCATGATCCGCTGCGGCGAAGCCGACTCCGCTTTCTTTCAGCAGGCGGGTTTCAGACTGAAAGATGGCCGCTATCCGGAAAAAGCCGGCGAAGCTCTGGTGGAATCTTCTGTGCTGGATGAGCTGAAGCGCAGCTACACCCTGGGACAGGAGCTGAAACTGGAACTGGCTGAGGATGAAATCCAATACGTCACCATTGTGGGAATCATCGATCCCTACCGAAGCGGCTGGACCTGGGGCAACTACATGCCTGGCTTGTTCACAATTCTGCCGGATGTACCTGTGGAAAAGACCTGCCTGCTGATCAGCGCAGAAGAAGGGTGGGAGAACTCCCTGCCGGAAAAAGGTGCTTCCCTGAAGATGACCATGAACGAGCGTCTGGAACAGAGTCCGGCACCGGCTTCCACCTTTTCCTGGACTCTGGTGGCTCTCGCCTGGACCACAGCCTTCCTGCTGCCCTGGATCTGGCTTGCCATGCTGATCCGTCAGCGGGCGCAGGATCTGAGCATTCTGAAAATCCGGGGATACAGTCTGACCCAGTTGAAGCGAATTCTGAGAAACACACTGTATCTGGCGCAGATTCCTTCGCTGCTGCTCTGTCTGGGATGTCTGTTTGTATCCGGCTGGTCAGCTTTGTGGCTGGTGGTTGTACTGCTGTCCCCTGTGGTTGTTCTCAGGCTGTGTCAACACCAGCTGGCTTCCATTCCAGCGGGAATCAACCTCCATGGCGGCAGGGATTCTCTGCTGCCTGCAGCTTACAGCAAGACCGGATTTACCATGACAGTTTCACAGCTGAGCACACGGTTGAACCAGATTGGTCAGCGGCAGCGCCGGATTCAGATTCTGGCTCTTGGTCTGTGCATGTTGAGCTGTATTCTGTGTCTGCACACAGCCCGCCAGGAACAGCAGCAGTATACGGATATCCAGGCAGTGCCGGATTTTACGCTGGCAACTGCCAGAATAGAGATAATCCGTCATCAGAAAATGCTGGATAACCAGCAACTGGATTCCATCTCATCAATACCCGGTGTACAGAAGATCTTGCCAGCCATCTGGGAACATGGCTGGCAAATGAGTTGGGATGACCAGGAGAATTCCTGCATCTGGGACATCCTGGCACAGGATGGCTGGGTTCCCTGCGTGATTACCAATCAGAATAATCAAAGCACTCTGTATCCGGATATTGTTGTTCTACGAGATGGATCGATGAAAACACGGGTGCTTGATGCAGCCAGAGTTTCACAGGAGGATTTTGATTCGGGAAAGACTGCCATCATTTCCCTGCCCCCGTTCCAGAGTTTCTATAACAAGGAGCCCGTCAGTGGTGAAATCAGAACTGTGGATCTGCTGCCGGACAGGACAGTCTGGGAAGAAACCTCCATCCAGCCGGGAACGACAATCACTCTCAGCGACTCGGATCATCAGGAACGACAGCTGACCATAGCCGGAATTCTGCGTGATCCTCCTTCTGAAACTTATTCAGGCTTGAATCTCTGGGACAGACTATCAGGGGATAGCAGTCCCTACACGCTGTTTGTGGACGAGTCTTTCCTGCCGGAGGCTGCATCCACCGTTCATGTATGGACAGATCCGGCTGCAGGCAGACTGACGGAGAAGCACATATCCGAACTTGCCAGCCGGCTGGATCTAACCCTGATCAACCGTTTTCCGGAGAAAACGGCCATTCTTCAGAATCTGCGGTTTCAGTATCTGCTTCTTTACGTCCTTGCTGCTGCGGCTGCCCTGGCGGTGGTTCTGGTCCTGATTCAGCTGTGGCGGCAGCAGAACCGGAAGCTCACGACGCTTTGTCTGCAGCTGAACCAGCTGTTTCTGCCACCTGTCTGGATCCATGATCTGGAACATCACTTCCGGATGCGGCTTGCGGTCTCCATCCTGGCTGTTCTGATTCTGGGACTGGGGGCCGGGTGGCTGCTGAGTCCGGATGTGACAGATCCTGCACAGGTGGAGGAGCTCTACTACCATCAGCAAGTTATCGATCTGCCGGAAGAGATGGAATGACGAAAAAGCCGGATACCCGAGATTCTGAGTAACCCTGCGTATCCGGCTTTTGTGCTGTCTTACTTCTTTGCTTTGGCTTCGGCTTCTTCGATCACCTTGTTGTCAGCGGTGATTTCCCGTTCATCCTTGCCAATGTGCTCCTGTTTGCGTTCGATGACGTTTTCATCGTGCTGGATTTCCTTTTCCCGAACATCCTTCATGAACTTCGAAGTGTCCTTCTTCAGTTCCTCTTCGTGCTTCGCAATGTCTTTCTGCTTGCGGGCAACCACATCCACGTCATGCTCTTCTGCATGCTCCAGGATGTCCCGTTCCATTTTTTTAAATTCTTCGGCCATGGGAATGCCTCCTTTGTTTATCCTCATTATAGTTCCGGCTCAAAGGCGTTCCCATTTCCCTGCCCGCTACTCTTCGAATCCTGTTGGATCCAGATACTTCACCACTTTCGCCGGTGAACCCACCGCAACGGCATAATCCGGGATATCCCGGGTGACCACACTGCCCGCGCCAATCACGGCCTGCCGCCCAATGGTGACCCCCGGCAATACAGTCACGCCTGCTCCCAGCCAGGCTCCCTGACAGATGTGAATGTCCTGAATGGTCAGAATCCGGCGCTGGTAAAAATCGTGGTTGTTGGTGATCAGGGAACAGTTCATGGCGATCAGAACATCATCCTCAATGACAATTCTTCCGGCGCTCATCATCTTGGAATAGGGCTGAATGGAGACCCGTTTGCCAATGGTCACATTTTCCGCCAGATTCACGAACACCGGCGGGACGATCCTTGTGCCTTCACCAGGGTGATACAGCTCCTGAATCAGTTCCTGACACCGGGGATCATTGGGATTGGTCTGATTGATCTGAAAGACTAGATCCGTCGTCCGTCTTCCCTCCAGGCTGCGTTCTTCATCAGGAATCCGCAGGTCCAGCCGACGCTCATCCCTGTCAGCTTTCGTGGCCATGCAGAAACCCTCCTGCTGTTTCCTCAGTCAGTTCACAGTGTTCCAGCCAGTCTACCACTTCTGCGGGTGTGGCGAAAACCCGGAACAGATCAAAGACATAACTGTCGATGAACTTCTGCTCCACTGCATTTTCCAGCATGGTCATCATGGGTCCAAAGTATCCATTGGTATCCAGCACCGTCAGTGGCTTGGCTGTCTGATTCACCTGTTTCAGTGTCAGAATCTCGAAAAACTCCTCAAAGGTCCCGATACTGCCCGGGGTCATGATGAAGGCATCTGCCATTTCTTCCATCATCTGCTTCCTCTGACGCATCGTGTCCGTAAAATAGAACTCCGTGCAGCTTTTGGCCAGGACTCCGGGTACATCAAAATACCGGGGAGAAATCCCAATGGACTGACCCCCTGCCTCCTGCACGCCAGCCAGAACCGCTCCCATCATGCCGGTCATGCCACCACCGAATATCAGGGTCATATCTGTATCCGCCAGACGGATCCCCAGCTCCCTGCCCGCTTCTTTATACACAGGCGCAATCTTATCGCTGCTCGCACCGTATACACATACTTTCATGTCCATTCCTCCATGGCTATCATCATATCACGCCTGATTCCTTCAAACGGCTCTGGTGATGATGGACAGAACACGTGTAAAAAAAGGACCTGTCCCAATCGAAACAGATCCTTCAAATGGTAAATCCGGATTTGCATAATGGCAGTTCCACAAACAGAAATAACTGTCCTGCGTCCACCGTAAATCATCAAGCCTGATTCCATCAAACACAGTTCACTCTACAGTGGCATGACGTTTCCGTCGGCAATTTTTCGAATTACCGACGGAATGGTCAGGCCGCTTTACCAGGCTGTGGCGATATCCAGCTGCGTGGGGTTGGCAGCCGCAAATCCGCCGGTATCACAGACAATTCCCATGCCCATGGACGTGGGTATCAGACTGCCCCGGGGACGAAGGCCCAGGTGGGCTGCCACCATGACGTAGTCACCCAGCATCTTGGCCCCATCTTCCCGGACCCAGTACGGGTCATTGTTGCCCATTCCCCGCATCACGGAGACTACACCGCTCATGTCCAGGTTGTAATAGGTTTCCCGGCCGGAAGGACCCTGTACCACGCCGGCGGAAGGGGTCAGCACCGGACCATTCCAGCTGGCAGCCTGTTCGGCAGCTGCCGCTGCCTCGGCTTCTTTCTGTTTCTTCTGCTCTTCTTCCTGGCGCTTTTTCTTTGCTTCCTCTTCTTCTTTTTTCCGCTGTTCCGGACTCTTGTCACTGAGAAGATCTTCGCTGGCATACCAGGTTTTTCCCTGATACTCCACACGGGCTGTGCCCATATCGGATTCTCCGGTCTGTGTGACTTTCGTGTTTCTCGGAACCAGCACAGAGTCGCCCAGGCTGGTGGACGGGTGGTCCGAGAAGGAGGCGGTGGTTTCCACCCAGACGGTCCTGTTCATATCTTCAAAATGATACTGGGGGTACAACAGACTTTTGTGTTCTGCTGCATGCACCGGCAGGGTACCGGTGAGAAACAGCAGGCAGGCGCCGGCAGCGCCCTGTATCGCTTTTTTCATCATAAAAACTTCCTCGCTGTTGTTGAATTTAGCAAGGAAGTATTTCAAAGGCAATAAATTGTGCACAATTCAGACATTTTCACATTCTCGCAGCGCTTTCTTTGGGAAAATATGGGAGAAACGTTGGATTTTACCCGAATAAATCATATAGATTACATCAGGAGAGTGAAAGCATACAAATGACGTGGCTGTTATTTCTAGCCGAGTCTGGTCCTGGCAGCTCCCGGAATCCCCCGGTTTTGCCTTCTTTTGTTCATGCTGCAGCCTGCATTGTGTCTGTCCGAAAACCTTCTCTGTCTGCCTGTATCCGGAACTGGATGACAGATACTCAGTTCTTCTTTCCCAGGTCCTCCATCGTCGGACCCTGGGGAATGGAAGCCCCCATGGATTCATACATCAGCGAAATACCGTAGTACATGCCGGTAATGCCAAATGCCAGCAGGAGCCAGGCACCGGCGGTATGAAGCCATGGCAGCGAAGCCAGGGTGCCAATGCTGGAGCACAGAAATCCCAGAGCCACAAAAACATGGGAGAGCAGCTCGTACAGGGGCAGCCTGCGCATGGCCGGCAGAATGGCTGTCACGAAAATACCGCCCAGCAGAATGATCACCGCACTGATCCAGGGATGGAAGGAAATGCCCATGCGGTTGGACTGCACCATGACGATCTGGGTAATGCCCCCGGCAAAACCCAGGATGACACTGAGCACCAGATTCACATTCCCGTGGGCATCCCCCTTGATCAGCGCCAGAATGCTGGCTGCAAAAGCACCCACGCCCAGACACAGCTCAATGATCCCCAGGGTCATGGCACTGTCATCTGGCAGTTTCATCACCACGGAAAGCCAGGTCAGGATCCCGAATGTGGAAAAGATGAACTGCAGGGCGGCATTGGGAGAGGCAATGCCTTTTCCTGTATTCATATTCATATATCTCACCTCTCCGTCATGATAAAAGAACCGTACAGTTCCTTCACAGGGTTTGCCCGGCTGTATCTTTGATTTTATCTGCTGCCATCTTTCCTCCGGCACCATCTTTCCTGCAGCATCTTTCCTTATATAGGGATGTGGATTCACAGCGAAAAGCAAACCCCCGGACCAGGCCAGTCACGGCCAGTCCGGGGGTTGTCATATCTGTGTCACATACAGGCTGTCAGCCAGACATCATGCTGTTTCGCCAGCCTCCGATGCAGGCTGAGGAGCAGCTTTCTCTGTATCCGCCCCGGCTTCATCGGCAGCAGACTCCGGTTGTGCAGCCTCCGCATCCAGTTTCAAAATTTCGCGGATTTTCTGCTCCACTTCCCGCAGACCGGTAAACTCCACGCTGGAGACCGGCAGGATTCTGGAAACCGGAAGCTCCACTTTCCTGGAAATATTCTTCAGGTGAGTCAGCCGTTTGGTCTTTGGCACTTTGTCGATCTTGGTTGCCGCAATGATCACCGGGATGTTCATTTCCTTGAAGAAATCAATCATGTCCAGGTCATCCGCGGTGGGATCATGACGTGCATCGATCAGCTGCACCACCGCCTTGATGTTGTCCCGGTTCTGGAAATAGTCATCCATCATCTGGCCGAGTTTCAGCAGCTGGGATTTGCTCATTCTGGCATAGCCGTAACCCGGCACGTCCACGAGCATCCAGTCACCGTCCACCGAGAAAAAATTCAGCAGCCGGGTTTTCCCCGGGGTGTTGCCCACGTAAGCCAGACGCTTTTTGCCGGTGAAGGCGTTGATGAAACTGGATTTGCCGACATTGCTTCGGCCCACCACCACAACTTCCGGCAGTTCTGTTTCCGGCCAGCTCTCCCGGCCGCTGCTGGATACCACAAATTCGCTTTTCATCAGACCAGCGCCTCCTGCAGTACCTGCTGGGCACTTTCCACGGGGATGAAAGTGATGTGGTCCTTCACTTCCTGGGGAACATCCTCCAGGTCCTTCTCATTGCCCTTGGGGATGACAATGGTATCAATGCCGGCTCTGTGCGCTGCCAGGCTCTTTTCCTTGAGCCCGCCAATGGGCAGCACATTGCCCCGCAGGGTCACTTCCCCGGTCATGGCCAGATTGGCTTTGACCGGTTTGTCTGCCAGACAGCTGACCAGGGCGGTTGTCATGGTCACACCGGCACTGGGGCCGTCCTTGGGCACGGCGCCTTCCGGGACGTGCACATGGATATCCAGTTTGGAGAAACAGTCCGGATCAATGCCGAATTCCTTCGCATGGGACCGGATGTAGTCCAGCGCGATGCTGGCACTTTCCTTCATCACATCGCCCAGCTGTCCGGTTAGCACCAGGTTGCCCTTGCCTTCAAACTTCGTGGCTTCGATCTGAAGCACATCTCCGCCAAAGCTCGTATAGGCCAGACCTGTGACGGTTCCCACCTGGTCCTTTTCCTCCCGCTTGCCGTAATCGGTTTTCTCGTTGCCCAGCCATTCGTGAACGAGGTCTTTGTTCAGGGTGATGGACTTTTTCCCATCTTTCAGGATTGCCAGCACGGTTTTGCGGGCAATCGCCGCAATGGTCCGCTCCAGCTGCCGCACGCCGGCTTCTCTGGTATAGTAGCGGATCAGGTACAGCAGCATGTCATCGCTGATGGTCAGCTGCTCCGGCACCAGACCGTTTTCCTTCAGCTGCTTGGGAACCAGATGTTCCCTGGCAATGTTCACTTTTTCCGCATCGGTATAGCTGGAGAGCTGAATGATCTCCAGGCGGTCCTGCAGGGCAGGCGGAATGTTTTCCAGATAGTTGGCTGTGGCGATGAACAGGACATTGGACAGATCATAGTTTTCTTCAATGTAGTGATCGGAGAACACACTGTTCTGTTCCGGATCCAGCACCTCCAGCATGGCGCTGGAAGGGTCGCCCTTGTAATCCGATGCCATTTTGTCGATTTCATCGATCAGGAACACTGGGTTGACAACACCGGCTTTTTTCATGCCCTGAATGATGCGGCCGGGCAGTGCGCCCAGATAGGTACGCCGGTGTCCCCGGATCTCCGCTTCGTCCCGGACACCGCCAAGACTCATTTTCACGAATTTCCGGTCCAGAGCCCGGGCGACGGATTTGGCCAGTGAAGTCTTGCCCACACCGGGAGGCCCTACCAGGCAGATGATCGGCGCTTTCAGGCTGTTGGTCATCTGTTTCACGGCCAGATACTCCATGATCCGTTCCTTGACCTTTTCCAGACCATAGTGGTCTTCATCCAGGATTTTCTGGGCATCGTTCAGGTCTTCGTTGTCCTCGGTCAGCTGCCACCAGGGAAGTTCCATCAGCCAGTCAATGTACGCCTTGATGACTCCGGTTTCTCCGGATGCAGGCGGCAGCACTTCATAGCGGGACAGTTCGTCCTTCACTTTGGCTTTGATGTAGTCGGGATAGGGGTTTTCCTCCAGCCGTTTCCGGATGCTTTCCACATCCTTGTCGATTTCCGCCACATCCCCCAGTTCTTCCTTGATGGCGTGAATCTTCTCCCGAAGGTAGTAGTCTTTCTGTCCCTGGTCAATCCGTTCCTTGACCGTTTCGTTGATCCGCTTTTCCACCTCGGACATCTTTTTCTCTTTTTCCATGTCCTGCAGCAGCATCACCAGACGGTCATTGACGCCCGGGGTTTCCAGATACTCCTGCTTGCGTGCAGCATCCAGCGGGAATCCCTGGACGGCTTTGTCGGACAGTGCCTCGGCACCCACGCCCCGGGAGAGCTCCATCATGAGTTCTCTGGACATGAATTTTTCTCCCGGGTGCATCTGTTCAAACGCCGCGGCTACCATACGCACCAGGGCCACTTCTTCGGTTTCATCCTGTTTCTGACTGGGAATGACTTCCACTTCAGCCATGTCCGAAGTCTGGGTCTCTTCCATTTTCACCAGACGGACCCGTTCCAGTCCCCGGAACTTGACGCGGACGAATTTGTCAAACCGCCGAACGTGCCGGATCTCGCACAGTGTTCCCACCTGGTAGAGATCATCCGCACCGGGATTTTCCTCTTCCATGCGTTTCTGGGAAAACAGGCAGATCAGATCTCCGTGGTTGTCCTGGGCATTTTCAATGGCTGCCAGACTCGCGGGACGGCCCACATCTATCACGACTTCCTGATCCGGAAATATGATCACCCCGCGGGTGCAGATCAGAGGATAGGTTTTAACTGTCATTACGTCACCAATTACTTTCTTTATTACAGAAAAAGACGCGAACGCGTCTTTTCTGGATCTGATTTATTCCTGAGCGTTCTTCTTCAGGAGATCGAGCGCTTTCTGCTGCTTGAGCGTGAACACGATCTGATCGGGATAGATCAGCTGTCTGATCTGCTCGGCGGGCATGTTGTACATCTCGGAGAGCATCTTGTACTCGTCGTTGATCATATCCTCGGTAATGTCGATGTCAGCCTGGTTGGCCAGAGCTTCCAGCGTCAGCTGCATCTTCACGCGGCTTTCCGCTTCGGGTCTCATCTGGGCACGGATGGCATCCTTGTCCTGACCGGTGGCCTGCAGGAACTGGTCGGCTGTGAAGCCTGCCTGGGCAATGTTCTGTTCGAATTCCCGGTACATCCGGTCCACTTCGCCGTTTGTCATGACTTCCGGCAGATCAATGGTGGTCATGGCCTGCAGCTGGTTGAGGATGTCGTTGGTGAATTCATCATCCGCCTGCTTTTCCTTCTGGGCCATCAGGGCGTTTCTGGCTTCTTCCTTGTATTTCTCCACCGTTTCGATGCCGTCCCGTTTCAGACGGGTGATGAGCTCATCGTTGATTTCCGGCAGTTCACGTGCCTTGATGTCGTGGGCTGTCACTTCGAATGTGGCAGGCTGTCCGGCCAGGTCGGCTACCTGGTAGTTTTCCGGGAATGTCACTTCAATGGTGCGCTTCTCTTCCGGCTTGATGCCCACCAGCTGATCTTCGAATCCGGGAATGAAAGTGTTGCTGCCCAGTACCAGGGGATAGTTTTCTCCGGATCCGCCTTCAAAGGGTGTGCCGTCCTTCATGCCGACAAAGTCAATGGTGACCTGATCGCCGATTTCAGCAGGCTGATCGTCTTCCTTGAGCACCCAGTCGGCAAAGTGATCCTGCAGGTGCTGCATTTCCTGTTCGATTTCCTCTTCGGAAACTTCCACGGCTTTCTTTTCCGCCTTGATGGATTTCCAGTCGCCCAGTTCGACTTCCGGGCTTACGGTGCAGGTGAACTCCAGTGTCACGGATTTTTCATCTGCTTTGCTGACGTTCAGAACCGGGCGGGCCACCAGGTCCAGCTTGTATTCCTTGACACCGTCATCCAGTGCCTGCTGTGCAAGCATCTGAGCTGCTTCTTCATAGACAGCTTCTGCGGGAATGGATTTTCTGGCCAGCGCATCAGGCACCTGTCCTTTCCGGAACCCTTTCAGGTTCAGGTTCGCCTTCATGCGGTTGAAAGCCTTCGCGCAGGCTTTTTCCCAGGGTTCGCCTTCCAGGGTCACAGTCAGTGTACCCGTTGAGTTTTCCTGTTTAGTCCAGTTCATATGGTGTTTGCTCCTCTTTTCTCGATGTTCAGGAGAAGATCTCCTGTTTCCGACAGGCCGTTGGCAGTCACGAAGGCGTCATAGCCTTCCGGCTGACCCATCGCCTCATATACCAATCGTACCACGCTTTTGGCTAGCAGAAGCGGATCAGTCTCCGCAAAGTCAAAGGGTCTTGCGTTGAGCACCTCCTGCCTGAGCAGCCGGTTGCAGAAAGCTGTCATGCCCGGGTCCTGCGAGGAGAACCAGTGATCGAACAGCTCCAGTGCACCGGTCAGTCCGCTGTCCTCCTGCACCGGGATGATGGCAGCCGGCACGAATTCGATGTCCAGGCCATTTTTCTGCATATGGAAGGGCTCATCCACTCTCTGCTCCATCAGGGACTCGATGAGTTCCCCTTTGAATTCATCCAGCAGGTCCGAATCCAGCAGCTGCTGAATCTGCGGGCCAAACTGCCTCAGATTCATTCCCGCCAGCATGCTGACAGCCATTTCCTGCTGCACCGGCGTACCCTGAATCCATTTTTCCAGATCCTGAACCCCAGGTATCCGGGGCGTGCTCATGGCCCCGCGGCATTCCTGTTTCAGCTCTTCCAGCTGGTCCATGGCATCCTGCGGCACATAGGGCAGATCCAGTTCTCCCTGAATCAGCTGCATGGCTGCCTTCCAGCGGGAGAGCTGCATTTCTTCCCGGATTCTGTCTAACAGAGATTCGTAATAAGCGTTCACAATTCCTCCCTGACGTACCCGGACATTATAGCATTTGATGTAACATGGCGCAACGAAGGCAAAAGTACGCTATAATCAGATAACACCGAACAGGAAAAGAAAGAGGAACAACAAACAATGAAATGCATCCACAGACTGAGCCTGTCCCTGACGGCAGTGCTCATGATGCTGTTTTCCTGCCTGCCTGTTGCCGCAGCCGAAGATCTGCCTGCTGTCACGTCCTATGTGAATGACTACGCAGGCATCATCGATCCGGCCGATGAGCAGGTCATGGAAGATCTGGGACGCAATCTGGCAGCACAGACCGGCAGCCAGATCGTGGTGGTCACCACCGATTCCCTGAACGGGATGGACGCAGCCCAGGCTGCCACCCGCATCGGCAATGAAGCCGCCGTGGGTTCCGGCAACCTGGACAACGGTGTGGTGATTCTGGTTTCCATGAACGACAAACAGCGGTTCATGGCCATCGGTTCGGGACTGGAAGGGACCATCACGGACATAGATGCCGAACACCTGCAGCAGGATTGGCTTGTGCCGGCATTCCAGAATGGCGAGTACTCCCAGGGCCTGAAAAATCTCTATCTTGCCACAGCGGAAGAAATTCAGACAGGCATTACCAATGGAGAGCTGCAAAGCGATCCGCAGCAAAGCTATGGGTATCAGGAAGACGGGCTGTCTTTGGGCAGCATTGCGGTGGTCATCGGACTGCTGCTGGTACTGGCCTTCGCCGTGCTCTCCCTGTTCTCCGGCGGAAGCAGCGAAATCCGGCTCATGACCGGCGAAAAGTACCGCATGAAGATCCGGGGATTCGACTTTGACCATGATGCAGTCACGGTCTTCAGCAGCAAGCCGGACATTGTCCAGGCCCGGGCTGACGGATGGTTGACAGCCCTGAAACCGGGGCGTGCGAAAGTGACGGTGGAAAAAGCCGGTCTTGCTCCCAGAACCTTCAGCGTGCTGGTTTCTTCCAGACGCGGCTATTCAGACAGACGCAATGACGATCTCCTGGATGCCCTGTTCTGGGCTGGCTATGCCAGCGGGCGCAGGCGGAACCGCTCCGGCAGTTTCGGTGGCGGCTTTGGCGGCCACAGCTCCGGCGGATTCGGTGGCGGCGGTTTTGGCGGCGGCGGGTTCTCCGGCGGTGGCGGCGGATTCCGCGGCGGCGGAAGCGGGGGTTCCTGGTGAGGAAACCGGAAAGGAACAGACAATGAGTGCAGCACTGACCTGGATTGCCGT
Organism: uncultured Faecalibaculum sp.; assembly: GCF_910588395.1. Lineage (GTDB taxonomy): Bacteria > Bacillota_I > Bacilli_A > Erysipelotrichales > Erysipelotrichaceae > Faecalibaculum. The sequence goes on from NZ_CAJUPA010000001.1 coordinate 99,546, forward strand.
GATCGGCATCTTTATCGGATCGATTCTGCTTATGATCGCCCTTGGCTGGATCACCAGCAAACTCTGGCATCTGGCAGCCGATCACGATTTTCGCAATACACATCATGAACATGATGAAGACTGAGGAGGAAACAGTATGAAAAAGAAATTTCCCGCATGGGGCGTGGTTCTGATCGTCCTGGCGGTGATCGCCCTGGTGTTCGGTGTCTCGGTGATCTCGCCCTACAACGAAATGGTCCGGCTCGATGAACAGGTGACAACGGCGCAGGCCAACATACAGACACAGCTCCAGTCCAGGCTGGACAAGATCAACGAACTGATGCCCAGTGTACAGGGTGTCATGGACCAGGAAGACGATATCTACAAGGATATTGCCGCCCTTCGCTCCGGCACTCCGGGTATTGCCATGGATGCCAGCGGCAATATGACCATTGATCCGAAGGCTTCCCTTTCCGATCTGGAAAGCGCGGACGCAGCCAGTTCCCAGATGATCCGGGACATCAATGTGGCCATGGAAAGCTATCCCGATCTGAAATCCAGCGATGTGATGTGGGATTTCATGACCAGCGTGGAAGGCGCGGAGAACCGCATCAGCTATGCCCGCGAGCAGTACAACAGCGATGTGCAGACCTACAACTCCTATATCCGCAGTTTCCCGCACAATCTCACTGCCGGCATGTTCGGCTTCTCTCCCAGAGACAAGTTCGAAGCCAGCAGCGCAGCACAGAATGCGCCCACAGTCAAATTCGACTGAAGATTTCCCTCTTTTTTGATCAGCCGCAGGTTCACGCAGAACCTGCGGTTTTTTCAAACCTGGCTGCCTGACCAAAGTCATCTTTTCCCCCGCCAGAGGATGACGCGTTCTCAGGTGTTCGGTATAATCTATGGTGCCGGTGAACAAAACCAGAGATTCTGTCACTGAATGATGCCGGCTGCAGTATCAGAAGAAAAAAGGCTGCCTGTCAGGCAGCCGTAATCCGAAAAATAAAATGGCGTCCTTGGAGGGATTCGAACCCCCGACCGTGCGCTTAGAAGGCGCATGCTCTATCCAACTGAGCTACAAGGACACATGAGAAATTCTAGCAGAGAAAACAGACAGGGGCAAGAAAAACATGGACAATCAGGCAGAAAGACCCGGATACCAGTTCGCTGGCTGGTATGTGGATGAAGCAAGAACCAAACGCATCAACCCCGGAGGCAAGCTGCCTTCGGCCATCACACTGTATGACAAGTGGATCCCCATTCTGTATCCCGTTTCATACGACATGAACGGCGGAACCAACTCCCGGAAAAACCCGCAGTTCGTCAGTGTGGAATCAGGTGTGATTGCTCTGCATCCTGCAAGAAAACCCGGTTTCCGCTTTGACAGCTGGGTTCTGGAAGGAGAACGGATCAGCGTGCTGCCGGAGCGGATCACCCGTCCCATCCGGCTGCATGCGCTGTTCGCCCCTTTGTATACCGTGCACTTTGAAACAGACGGCGGCGGTATCCTGCAGGACCGGGAAGCGGATGAGAATGGATACCTGGACTCCTTCCGTCCCCCAATGAAATTCGGCTGTGAATTCACCGGGTGGTTTCTGGATCCGGAATGTCACTGGCCCTTTGACATCAACGAACCGCTCACTCAGGACATCACGCTCTATGCCGGCTGGAAATCCTCCTGGTATCCGGTGACCTATGACACAGACGGCGGAATCAATGCCCGGCGCAATCCTTCCAGGTATTCCAATTCCCAGGAAGATATCCCTCTGTACCCCCCGGTACGGCGGGGATACCGGTTTACCGGGTGGCAGGATGTCCGGGGCAATGTCCTCCGGGCCATACCTGCAGGGATGATGGGACCCCTGAAGCTGAAAGCCTGCTGGAGAAAAATACGAAGTCACAGAAGGGAGGATTCATGAGTTCCCGGCTTGTGGAACACGCAGATGCCATACACGCATCGGAAATGGCCGCCCAGCGTCTGCGTACAAATCTGAGTCTGATCCGGATGGATCCGGTGGAATGGGTCAAAGATGCTGTGCGCAATCCGGACAGCCGCATCATGCTGCAGGGCAAAAAATGGCAGGTGAGTCTGGACAATGCCACCGTCATCATCCGGGATGGTACATTTGCCATTGAAAACGGGACTCTCCAGAAAGAACAGTCCATCTCCGTGGAGCCTCTGGAAATTCCCTTTGCGATCTGCAAACTTCCGGATTTTTCGGGGATCAGCGTTCCCGAACCTTTCTTCTTCACCGCCTGTACAGACAACGAATGTTCTCTGATCTGCCCCTGGGACAGACTGCCGGAGAATTCTCTGGAACACAGTGGTCCCTGGCGCTGTTTCCGGGTGGCGCAGCCCATGAACCTGGATTTGGTGGATCATTTTGCCGGACTCACCAGACTCCTGGTTAGCAACAGAATCGGAGTGTTCTCTGCATCCACATATCTGACAGATTATGTCTTCGTTCCGGATTCACAGTGGGATCAGGCCAGGGAAATTCTCCGGAGTCACCGGTTTCTGGGCAGTCCGGATCAGCCGGCAGCCTGAGGCATACAGCCGGCAGGCAACAAGAAAAGAGCTGCGGTATTCAGCAGGGAGGCCGAATACCGCAGCTCTTTTGAGCGCCGGAAACCCGGTGGCGGGGACAATGGAATGGGAGGCTGTTCCACCACCGGCTTTCCTTATCTTGTTTTCGGTTTTGGAGGAACAGCCGCTGCAGACTGGTCTTCCTTCACGAACTCTCTGGCTGCGGTCAGCAGACTGGCCATATTCTGCAGTTCGCTGGGAACGACGATCTTTGTTGCCTTGCCATCTGCGAGCTTTTCGTAACTCTTCAGTCCCTGCAGAGACAGATACTCTTTGGAGGGATTGGCATTCCGGATCATCTCAATGCCCTTGGCCTCGGCTTCGTATACCCGTTCCATAGCCTGGGCTTTGCCTTCCGCTTCCGCAATCATGGCTTCTTTCTGTGCATTGGCCCGCAGGACCATGGCTTCCTTTTCACCTTCAGCGGTGAGAATGCGGGACCGTTTCTCGCCTTCTGCACGAAGAATCGATTCACGGCGTTCGCGTTCTGCACGCATCTGCTTTTCCATGGCTTCCTGAATATCCCGGGGCGGAATGATGTTCTTGACTTCCACACGACCCACCTTGATGCCCCAGGGATCTGTGGCATCGTCCAGGATTGCCCGCATCTTGGTGTTGATGATATCCCTGGAAGTGAGCGTTTCATCCAGTTCCAGTTCACCGATGATATTTCTCAGTGTTGTGGCAGTCAGCGTTTCAATGGCTGTCACCGGGCCGACGACTCCATAGGTATACAGTTTCGGATCTGTGATCTGGTAGTATACCACGGTGTCGATCTGCATGGTGACGTTGTCCTTGGTGATCACCGGCTGCGGTGCGAAATCCTGCACCACTTCCTTGAGTGTGACTTTGTTGGCAATCCGGTCCACGAAGGGCACTTTGATGTGCAGCCCGGTGTTCCAGGTGGTGTTGTAGGCTCCCAGCCGCTCAATGACATAGGCATTGGCCTGCGGCACCACCTTGATGGTGGACAGCACAAGCAGTGCCAGCAGCACCACAATAATGACGATCATGATCATCTGGATCATACAGAGTCTCCTTTCACTTCCGTGACGATGAGCTTGGCTCCTTCAATGGCCAGCACCCGGACACGGCTTCCCTTTTCAATCAGACGGTGGTCTCTGTCCACGGCGCTCCAGTATGTATGGCCGGCATACACTTCGCCCCAGCGGTCAGGATCGATGGACCGGGTGACGGTGGCAATGGTGCCAATGACCCGGTCGGCATTGGTCGGTTCGATGTTGCCGCGCAGATATCTGGCAGCCACCGGCCGCACCACCAGCATGCACAGCAGCGAAACAGCCACGAATACCGTAATCTGCAGCCAGTCAGGCAGACGGATCAGCGAAACAAGCCAGGCGCACAGACCGCCGCAGGCAAACCAGATGCTGACCAGAGCTGTGGGAGTGGCCAGTTCCAGCACCACAGCCAGTACGCTCAGTCCCAGCCAGATCCAAGACATCATACCGATTCCTCCGTTTTCTTCAAATCAATCACCAGAATACCGTCCGCATCGTTCCACTCCGCCGGGAACTTCTCGCCATCCGGATGGCGGCCGATCAGCCGGCTGATTTCCCGGACCGCTTCCTTGTTGGAAATCCGGGCATACCCTTTTCCCACTGACAGTTTCTGTATCTGTCCGGCAGGAATTTCACCGGTTTCAATCTGCCGCTTAGATACTGGCTGCACAGCCATGAGCCACTGCTCCGGATCCATTCCCAGCCGGACATAGCGGCAGTCCTTCAGGGTGCCTGCTGCAGCGCTGTTCAGCGTGATGGCTGCTTCATTGATCGTAGCCTGCATGCAGAAGACATTCCCTTTCATCCAGTTGTACATCGGACTATCCTCCTGTAGCTGCATCATAGCCTGTCATGCAGAATTCTGCAAGTTCTGATTATTCTGATTTTTCATTTGGTTTCTTCCCGCTGAACCCGGCTGATCCCCCTCTTTCCGCCTGCCCACGCAAAAAGCAGCAGAACATCATCCCGCTGCAGTCTCTTCAGCCGCCTCACCACTTCAGCCAGCGGCTTTTTTTCTTTTTTTCCGGGACCGGCCACGTGTCTTCATACTTGAACGTCACATCCTGGATTCCGGTTTCATCTGCTGTGATCACCGCATAGCTGGCCGGCCGGCCATCCCGGCTCATCCAGCAGGAACCCGGATTCACCACCCGTACCGGCCCTGTCTGCCGGTCATCATGCACATGGGTGTGGCCATACAGCGCCAGATGACAGCCTTCTTCCTGCGCCTGCCGGGCAATGGCCTGCTGCCGGTCGGAAAAGGGAAAGGTATGTCCGTGACACAGGAAAATGCGCAGGCCCTGAAATGGAATCACCCGGGTCAGGGGCATCGATGTGGTGTACATCCAGTCGTTGTTGCCTTTTACAAACAGCCACTCGGGATACGCCCGGGGATCATCCTCCAGATCCCCGCAGTGCAGATACAGATCCGCCTCCGGTTCCCATCTCACAATATCCTTCAGGATACTCCGGGCGTGACTGTCGCTGGCTGCCACGATTTTCATTGACTCTCCTCCAGTGTCTGCCCGGACTCATGCATGGACCGGGCTTTGTCCATTCCCACATAACGAAGCAGGTACGGCTGCCAGACATGGCCGGTGCTGTTCTCCTGGCCCTGGGGCCAGCGGATCACAAACCCGTACCGCCAGGCATTGTCCTGCAGCCACTCGATGCGCTCTTTCTCTTCATCCGTCAGTGCTTCATACACCTCCCGGATCACGTCAGCAGTCTTTCTGTCATCACCGGTCAGATCCAGTTTCTCATCCAGCGCCTTCAGCCATGACCCGTGACCACTCAGGCCCACCGTCCAGCCCAGCTGCTGCTCGTTCTGTCCTGCCGGGTACACCAGCAGATCATTCTCCGTGTCCAGAAACAGTGACTGTGCTTCATCAAACCGCAGGTATCCGGTCTCGGCCTCCAGGGAATCATCATCCATGACCCGTTCATATTCCTCCAGGAGCCTGCTCAGAGCCTGCTGTGCCTCCGGCTGCAGATACACACTTCCCTGCCGGACCAGATTGGAAGGAATGTAGGTCCACACGCTGTCATGAAGCCCGGGCATCGCCAGCATCTGCGTGGGATCCGGGATCAGCGTCACATTCTCCGGCGCCTGTTCATACCAGTCTGTCAGCTGTCCGTAGGAATAATGCTTCAGGAGCGTTTCCAGATCGTTCAGCGGCAGCACATCCCGGTACCGGTTGATGAAATGCACCACCACTTCCGGATCCTCCGTCTGGGCATCCATCGCCTGACGGTACCAGAGCGTATTGTGTACATCGAATTCCGGCAGCGTCAGAAACTCCATAAACACAGACGGCTGCAGCTGCTGGTTGATCAGATAGTCGATATCCTCCTGATCCATGTAGGCCAGGATCGTCTCCCGCTGGGTTTCATCCGCATAAGGATACCTGGCCAGCGGATCATATCCCCGGTTCACCGTATACAGGCAGATCCCGGCGGCTCCGGCGCACACTGCGATCAGTGCCCAGCGCCAGCCCAGAACTTTTTTATCCACTTTCATTTCTTCATTCTACCATACCAGCATCCGCCGGGCTCTTCCTTCCTGCATCCTTGGCCGGAACCGCCTGCGACGCATCCGCGTCATCAGCGTCAGCCTCTCCGTCGCCATCGGAGGCCGCATACGGAGCATCCTGTGCATCCAGCAGGGCCAGCTCATCCGCCAGCGCCGCCAGTTCCGCTTCCATATCGCCGGCCGCATCCTCCACCCGGACATCCGCCGGCCGGTTTCCGGAACTGCCTGCCTCCCCTTCCGCCATCCCGGCGAATTTCTCCATCAGCCGTCTGGCCACATCCCGGGGCAGCACTTCCTCCAGCTCTTCCAGACTTGCGGCCTTCATCCGCTTCATGCTCTTGAACCGCTTCTGCAGCTCCTGCTTTCTCGCCGGTCCAATCCCCGGCACCTCATCCAGAACACTCCGGGTCATGGCCTTCGTCCGCCGTGAGCGGTGATAGGAGATTGCAAACCGGTGCACTTCATCCTGCATTCTCGTCAGGAGGAAAAACAGCGGTTCCTTCCGGTCCAGAGGCACCTCCGTTCCGTCCTCCAGCAGCAGACCCCGCGTGGAATGACGGTCATCCTTCACCAGACCGCCGATCGTCAGATTGATCCCCAGCTCCTGCCGGATCTGGACAGCCGCCTGCACCTGCAGCAGCCCGCCGTCCACCAGCAGCAGATCCGGCATCGCCTTCTCCTGCTGCAGCAGCCGGAAATACCGCCGGTACAGCACTTCCTTCATGGAATCCAGATCCGACCGGTAGGTATCCAGCTTGTAGTGCCGGTACTGGCTCTTGTCCGGCGTCCCATCCCGGAACACCACCAGACCCGAGACATTCTCCGAACCCTGCAGATGCGAGTTGTCAAACAGCTCCACCGTATGCACCGGCTTGCCGAACACCCGGGACAGACCGCTGTTGGCTTCCGCCAGCTCCTTGTCCTTTTTGTACGCCAGCTGAAACTTCTGCTCATGCGCCGTCCGGGCATTCTCCGCCGCCATATCCGCCAGCTTCTTTTTGTCCCCACGCAGCGGTATCCGCACATGGGTCTTTGCACCCAGCGTCTCCTGCAGCCCCTGGACATCGGTATGCTGCGGCACCAGAATCTCACGGGGCACAATATTGTGCTGGTAATACTGCAGGATGAACGACTCGAATTCCTCCTGGGAATCCCCGTACACCGGTGATACACTCAGTGTCCGCTCCAGCAGCTTTCCCTCCCGGAGAATCAGCCCGTAAATGCTCAGATACCCCTTGTCCTCATACCAGCCGAACACATCCCGGTCTGTCCGGTCCGCGAAATCGATCGTCTGTTTCTCCATCACGTGCTGCAGCGACTCGATCTGCGTCTGCACCTGTGCCGCCCGCTCGAACTGCAGATCCATGGAAAAGGCATCCCGCCGCCGCTGGAGATCCTGCAGGATATCTGCCGCATCGCCTTTCAGAAACCGGATGATCTGCCGTCTCACCGCCGCATCCTCCTCATCCGGGATCTTCTTTACACACGGACCCAGACACTGATGCATGTGATAGTACAGACACACCTGCTTCGGCAGTGTGCGGCACTTGCGGATGGGAAAAATCCGGTTGATCAGCCGGACAATTTCCATTGCGCTGGAAGAGTTGGGATACGGCCCGAAATACTGGCTTGTCCTGTTCGTCAGCCGTCTTGTCCGCCGCACCGCCACGGGATTGGTGCCCGTCACCTCGATATAGGGATAACTCTTGTCATCCATGAACATGATGTTGTAAGGAGGCCGGTGCAACTTGATCAGGTTGATCTCCAGCAGCAGCGCTTCCTTCTCCGAATCCGTGACAATGAATTCAAAATCCCGGATATGGGAAACCAGCCGTGTGGTCTTCAAATCGTGGGCACCGTGAAAATACGACCTCACGCGGTTTTTCAGCACCTTGGCCTTTCCCACATACAGAATCGATCCGGCTTCGTCTTTCATGATGTAGCACCCGGGTTTGTCCGGCAGCAGCGACAGCTTGTGCTGAAGATGTTCCGTGATCATGCACTTTCCTCCTTTCTTCCTGCCTGTTCAGATTCCTCTGCCGAGGCGAACCTGCGGTTCTGTGCCGGGGCATCAGCTCCCGGTATTATCGCAGCGTTACGATCGTGGCCCCCAGGCCTCCTTCCGAAGGTCCGGCAGCTTCGTATTTTTTGATGGTGTTCCGTCTGGACAGATCTTTCCACACGGCAGCCCGCAGCTTGCCGGTTCCCATGCCGTGAATGATCCGCACCACGCTGGCATGATGCACCACAGCCTGATCCAGATAGCGGTCCAGTGCCTGCAGTCCTTCTTCCACATGCATGCCGATGAGATTCAGCTCCGAAGGAAACCGGCTGGCCACCGAATCCACCCGGTGAGTCCGGGCGGGTTTTGTGATCACCGGACGGGCCATGGGCTCCAGAGCCGAGAGTTTCACTCTGGTTTTGATGCCGTTGGCCAGTACCGTGGCTTCCTTTCGCCGGATGTCCAGAATTTCCCCATGGGTGTTCAGGCCGGTCAGCCGGACATAGTCGCCGACTTTGAATACATGGTTCTTCGCTGCCGGAGAAGGAGCCGGCTCCAGCAGCATCTCATCTTCCTGCAGGCTGTTGAGCCTGGTCCGGTCGGCCACCAGTTCATGGAGTTTCTCCTTGCCTTTGAGATCCTGAATGATCCGTTCCGCCTCGGTGCGTTTTTCCTCCAGCATCGCATCGAGACTGGCAGCATAGTCTTCCCGGAGGCGGCTGCGTTCCTTCTGCGCTTTGGCTTTTTCCTGATCTGCTTCCTTCTGCAGCCGGTGGGCGTCTTCGATCAGCGCTCCGAACCGTTCTTCCTTTTTCCGGACGGTTTCCTGCAGCCGCTCCAGATTCTCCAGCTCCCGTTCCACCTGACTGGCTTCCAGCTCCTTGCGCTGGCGGGCCCGTTCGATGACCTCTGGTTTCAAACCGCAGCGTGCGGCGATGTCAAAGGCATAACTGGCACCGGAAACATCCTCCACATACCGGTAGGTGGGCTTCAGACTCTGCGCGTCAAATTCCATGCTGGAGACCAGCACCGCCGGATCTGCTTTCCCCCAGGACTTGACCTGGGAATAGTGCGTGGATGTCAGCACCGTGGCACCGGACTGAATGAGATTTTCCAGAACGGCCACCGCCAGACTGGCTCCTTCCAGGGGGTCGGTTCCGTTCCCCACTTCATCCAGCAGGGCAAATGTGCCCTTGCCTGCTCCATTGACCAGGCTGGAGATCCGGGTCATGTGACTGGAGAACGTGGAGAGATTTTCCGAAATGGACTGATTGTCGCCAATGTCGAACCACATGTCTTCATACCAGGGAAGCAGGGCTTCGTGTGCCGGGACCGGAAAACCGGACTGTGCCAGTACAGCGCACAGCCCCACGGTTTTCAGTGTCACGGTTTTCCCGCCCATGTTCGGTCCGGAAATCATCAGCACCTGCTGACCTGTCTTCAGCCGGTAGTCATTGGCCACTGCCTTTTCCCGGTCCAGCAGCGGATGGGCTGCATGGATCAGACGCAGAGACAGATCCCGGTCCTGCAGCGAAGGAATGGAGCCATCCACGCTGATGACCCACCGCCCTTTGGCCAGCGCCGTATCGATCTCCGTCACCGTCTCAAAGTCGCTCTCCAGCGTGAAGGCGGCTGCACCCACCCGCCGGGAAAGTTCCCGGCAGATCCGGTGCTTCTCCTCTTCGATTTCCGCCTGCAGCGACTGAATGTGAGAGTTGGCTTCCACAAATGCCGAAGGTTCCACATAAAACGCCTGACCGGACTGGCTGGAGCCATGGATCATCCCCCCGAACCGGTACTTGTCCTGCGCCTTGACCAGAACGCACAGCCGTCCGGCAATGGAGGTGGTCATGGTTTCCATCAGGGCGCTGCTGTTTTTCTTCACAAATTCCCGTCCCCTGGCAGCCAGGGCGGATTTTGCCTGCGCCAATTCCCGGTTCAGCCTGACCAGAGCCGGACTGGCATCGCTTTTCAGTGTCCCGTCCATGCCCACAGCCTGGGCAATGGCGCTTTCCAGCCGGCTGTCCGTCACCAGCGAATCTGCCAGTTCCGCCAGGCCGGAATACAGCTCCTGGTCAAAGCTGTCTGCCAGCATGGCTGCTGCCCGCAGGAACAGGTAGATTTCCAGCAGCTCCTGGGTGGTGAGAACCTGTCCTTTTTCCGCCATCTGCAGCAGTTCCCGGATATCCGTGATCCCCGCCAGAGAAGCAGACTGTCCGTTCTGCGCAAAATCGCGGGCTTCCCTGGCCAGATCCAGCTGCCCGCGCACAAACAGCCGGTCCGTGACCGGCAGCGATTCCCGGATCCGCCGGGCAGATCCGCTGAAGGATGCATACCCGGCGATTTGTGACAGGACATCTCCCAGATCCAGAGCCTGGTCCAGCTCCTGTCGAAAACTGTTGTCATTTCTCATGCTGCATCCTCCTGACCCGGACTATTATACCATTCATGACAACAGCCCTGCAGATGGTATGATGGCTCCATGAGTACAGTGGTAAAGAAATACGACAAGGCGCAGATCGATGCGCTGTATCAGCGGATCCGTTCTCAGGCACAGCGGGAAACGCATCCCCAGTACACCTGGTGGCAACTGAAACTGCCGGAGACCACCATCACAGCCTATACCTCGGGCAAGGTGGTGTTTCAGGGCCAGGAAACCAGCTGGCTGGAAGAAGCCAGTCCGGCGGAAACCCGGTCTGAAGACACCCGAAGCAGAACAGCGGCGGACACCTTCCCACAGGCGGGCTCGGATGAAGTGGGCACCGGAGATTATTTCGGTCCCATGACCGTGGCTGCCTGTCTGGTCAGTGAAGAAGCAGCCGGTCAGCTGCAGAAAATGGAGATCACGGACTCCAAGAAAATGACAGATGCCGCCATTCGGAAGGCCGGACCTGTGATCCGCAGGCTCTGTCCCCACTCGATCCTGGTGGTGTCCCCGGAGAAATACAATGAGGTGCATCTGCACCACAACATCGTGGATATGAAGGCAAGACTGCACGATCAGGCCTGGAAGCATCTGGTGAAGAAAGCCGGAAGGCTGCCGGAGGTCAGCGTGGTGGACCAGTTTGTGCAGGAAAAGTCCTACTACAAATACGCCGGACCTGATGCCGTCCGCCCGCTGCGCTTTGAGACCAAGGCGGAATCCCGGTATCTGGCCGTGGCAGCCGCTTCCGTGCTGGCCCGGGAAGCCTTCCTGAAGTACTGGGACGATATGGAAGACCGCTGGCAAATGCACTTTCAGAAGGGAGCGGGACCGGCTGTGGACAAATGCGGCCGGCTGTTTCTGGAAACGCACAGCAGGGAAGAGCTGGGAAAAGTGGCCAAGCTGCATTTCAGAAACACAGAGAAGATCTCCCGCTGAAAAAAAACCGCCGAAGCGGTTTTTTTCGTCTGTATTTCTGTTCTCTGTCAGCCGTAGAGACCATTCAGGTCATCGCTGGTGGGATCAATGGAATACACCTGTGAACCAATCTGGTATTCAGCCCAGGCGTGGTTGCCGCCTTCCACCTTCCAGGCAGGAATCCCCGCACTGTTGCACATATCCGCAAACATCTTCGCATACTGATAGCACTGCCCCTGTCCTGTGGACGTGAAATACGGCATGTAGGCATTGTCCACCAGCACATAGGTGCAGTTGCGGCACAGCCAGGCATCGATTTCCTGCACCAGGGTCTCGTCGCTGACATTCAGGTTGATGGAAGCCAGTGCATTGGCCACTCCCTGCCGGTATCCACCCCAGGCGCTGTCAGCCACAGCCACAGCATTCTGCAGCTGGGCAGCAGACTCCGGTGTCAGCTCCAGATACGTGCCGCTCTCATCGGATCCGTTGTAGTAATACCCGCCGTCATTCAGACCACAGTAGTCATAGACGACTTCTCCCAGCGCCCAGTCCGCATCCGCTTCACTGCCGCTGTAATACAGATAGCCGGAGCCGGCGCGGATCTGATCCAGGAATGACGGCGTCAGGGCAAACTTCCATTCCGGTCCTACACCGGATACATCGATTCCATGGCTGCGGACCGGCGACCCGGATTCCTGCGCACCGTTTTGGGTGCAGCCGGCCGGTTCTGTCCGGTCATCCTCTTCCTTCTTGTCTTTGCCTGCATTTTCCACGTCAGGCCTGCTGTCATCCTTCTCAGCTTCGCCGGTCTGTTTTTCCATTGCGGCAGCGTCATCTTCCCTGTCCACATAGTCCAGAACCGCATCCAGGTCCGGCTCGGCCAGTGCCGCAAAAAGTTCCTGTTCCGGACCTTCCGGCTCCTGGTAATCCCGGGCTTCGGCGGGCATACCGGCAAAGCTTGCCAGTGCCAGCGGCGCCAGAGCGATCAGGCTGCATAGTCGTTTCAGCATCATGTCCACCTCTTTCAGCCTCATCGTAATGAGTTGACTGAAGTAGGACATTTCCGGATGCAACGGCCTCGCACAGCAAATTCCCGGGTAAACCGCCTGCCTGATTCATCGCCGGAAAGGCGGCTGTTTCTTCCGTTTTCCCGGAGTTTTACTGGAATGTTTCCAGTATTATTCCGAAAAACCATTCAATTTGACTGTCATGGACAGGTAACCCGGGTATCATCGGCCGTTTTAACCCCGGTAGTCTGCTGCTACCCGGGGTAACCCGGTCCAGGCCCTAGCCAGGGTCCTGACAGGACCCGTATCGGCAGCGCAAAAAAGGCGGCTTCGAAAAGAAAGCCGCCGCAGCGCGTGAGATTATACCTGGGAGCGGATCTTCACATCCACTTCCACGATCCGGTCCATGCGCCGGAGGGTGACACCTGCGTCCCGGAACATGCGCTTGCTGGCGCAGTTGCCTTCGGTGCCGTCGTACTTGTCCTGTTCGTAGACCACTTCCCGGATGCCGGACTGAATGATGGCTTTTGCGCATTCATTGCAGGGAAACAGGGAGACGTAGATCGTGCAGCCGTCCAGCACTTTGGTGGAGTTGAGAATCGCATTCAGTTCCGCGTGAACGACGTAGGGATATTTGGTTTCCAGCACCTGCCCTTCCCGCTGCCAGGGATAGTCCCGGTCGCTGCAGCCGTAGGGAAAGCCGTTGTAGCCCAGTCCCACCACCCGTTTCTGGGGATTCACGATGCAGGCGCCGACTTTGGTGTTGGGGTCTTTGGAGCGGAAGGCCGCCAGATGGGCCATGGCCATGAAGTATTCATCCCAGTCCAGGGGTCTCATTGGATGACCTCCGTTTCCAGGTCATGGAGAATGGCAGCGAATTCCGGTTCCAGCGGTGCTTCAAACCGCATATGTTTGCCGGTGCGGGGGTGATCCAGTTCCAGGGCGGAGGCATGCAGGAGCTGGCCGTGGCTTTCCAGGGTTTTCCGGGGACCGTATTTCGGGTCGCCTGCCACGGGATGGCCAATGTACTTCATGTGCACGCGGATCTGATGGGTGCGCCCGGTTTCCAGGCGGCAGAGGACATAGGCGTAGTTTTTGAAATTCTCCAGCACTTCAAAATGAGTGACGGCGGGTTTGGCGTTCTTCGCTGTGACAGCCATGGACTGGCGGTCTTTTTCATCCCGGCCAATGGGCGCGTTGATCGTGCCGTGGGTGTGCGGAAACGGATGATGAACGATGGCCCGGTATTCCCGATGGGCGGTTTTCTTCGCCAGCTGATCTGCCAGTGACTGGTGCGCCAGATCGTTTTTGGCCACCACCAGCAGGCCGCTGGTGTCCTTATCAATGCGGTGAACGATCCCCGGGCGCATCACACCGTTGATGCCGGAGAGATCCGTGCAGTGGGCCAGCAGGCCGTTGACCAGGGTGCCGGTCACGTGACCCGGAGCCGGGTGCACCACCAGGCCGGAGGGCTTGTTGATGACAATGATGTCGCTGTCTTCATACACGATGTCCAGGTCCATGTCTTCCGGCAGGACATCCAGCGACTGTTCCGGAGGGATGTGCACGGTGATGGTCTGACCGGGTTTCAGGTCGGTTTTGGGTTTCACCGGGGTATCCTGCAGCAGCACGCGGCCCTGTTCGATGAGTTCCCGGCTGCGGTTCCGGGAGATGTCCAGAAGGGTGCACAATACTTTGTCCGCTCTGCCGGACTGCCCTTCTTCCAGGGTGAAAGTCAGGGTTTCGGCGGTTTCCGGACTGGCCTGAGTGCCGGTGACCTGGTTTGTTTCGGGGATGTCTGTCATGATGCGTTCACTGCCTTTCTTTGATCATGTTCTTCCCGCAGCATGTCGATCACCAGGAAGATGAATCCCAGGGTGATGCAGATGTCTGCGATGTTGAAGACCGGAAAGCTCCAGCCGAAGATATAAAAATGGAAGAAATCCACCACATATCCCAGCACCATGCGGTCGATGAAGTTGCCCAGGGCGCCGGCAAAGATCAGAGCCAGAGACATCTGCAGGCCCGCACGGCGGGATTTCAGATAGGCCCAGATCATGACCGCCATGGCAATGATGGTCAGGATGGCGAAAAACAGCTTGCCGTACCCTTCGAAGATGGAAAAGCCGGCGCCGGTGTTCTGTAGATAGGTGAGTTCGAAGAACCCGGGGATCACGACAATGGACTGACCCGGGACCATGTGGGCGGATACCGCCCATTTGGTCCACTGGTCCAGACCGGTCATGAGGGCCACCAGGATCAGGGACCCGAGATAGATCTGTGTTCTGTGTTTCAAGACGGTCTCCTTTCTAGAACGGCTTGTTTTTCTGATGCAGGAACAGCATCTTCACAAACAGCCACAGCGACATGCAGAAGGCGATGAAGAATCCCGCAAAGCCCAGCAGCGGGATGCCGAGAAATTCCGGCTTCATCTTCGTTGTGCAGATGATGCTGCTGGACATCAGCAGCGCCACGATGAGCAGGCAGACGATGATCCGGTTGATCATCCGGTCGAAATTCGCGATGGTGGAATCCGCGCCCTGCAGATCCAGATTGACTTTCAGCTGTCCCCGGCGGACCATGGACAGAATATCCGAGAGCTGCACAGGCATCTCCAGCAGCCGGCCGGCATCGGCCAAGAGCCGGGAGAGAACGTGCTGCAGTTCCCGTCCCCAGTCTCCTGCCAGCAGGCTGGATTTCTGCCGGCTGATGATCTGCATCACATTGGTGGAGGGATCCAGAACTTCAATGGTTCCTTCAAAAGTCATGAGACTGCGGGCCAGCATGCTGATGCCCTTGGGCAGGGCGATGCCGTATTCGTGGCAGATGGTAAACAGATCCTGCACCATGGCCGGCAGGTCAATGTCCTCCAGGCTGGATTCGCAGTACAGATTCACATATTCTTCGATGCGCTGTGTCAGGCTGGCGTAATCCGGGGTGCGCCTGACCACGCCCAGGGTCAGGATCGTATCGGTGAGCTTCATGGTATCCCGCATGGCCAGGGCTTTGATGGCCTGTTTCATGAGCCGGCGGTCCCGGTCGGTGAGCGTGCCCATCATGCCGAAGTCTATGTACACGATCTGGCCGTCCCGCACCCGGATGTTGCCGGAATGGGGATCGGCATGAAAGAATCCATGCTCCGTGATCTGGGTCAGGTAGTTGACCCCCAGCCGGTCGGCGATCTCATGCCGGTCGTATCCTTCCCGGTCGAGGCGGGCGTCATCGTCGATTTCGCAGCCGGAGATGTATTCCATGACCATGACCTTCCGGCTGGTCAGGTCTTCATGGACCCGGGGTGCATCCAGCCAGGCACAGTCCTGGTACTCGTTTCTGAACCGGATGGCGTTGCGGGCTTCATTGGTGAAGTCCATCTCCTGCTGCGCGCTGGCCCAGAATTCATCCAGCACCACATTCACATCCACCACGGAGGAGAACACATCGGAGAGTTTCAGGATGCCGGAGGCCTTCCGCAGCAGCCGGATATCCTCCTCCATTTCCTGATAGATGCCCGGTCGCTGGACTTTGATGACCACCATGGTGCCGTCCTTCAGCCAGGCTTTGTGAACCTGAGCAATGGATGCGGAGCCAAGGGGTATTTCGTCAATGCGTTCAAAGACCTGATTCAGGTCCGGTCCATAGGCTTCCGTGAGAACTGCCCTGACGGTATCAAAGGACATGGGTTTCACATCCGAGCGGAGTTTCTCCAGCTCTCGGCAATAGCGGCGGGAGAAGATGTCCTGGCGGGTGGCCATGATCTGACCGATTTTCACATAGGTCGGCCCCAGATCCTCCAGGATTTCCCGGAACTTCACCGGATCTATGCCACGGGTGACTTTGTGATTTTTCAGGATCCGCAGAATCTGTCCCAGGCGCCGCAGCTGGGAGGGCGAGGATTCCGTCTCCGGAGGCTGGCTGTGGCCGGTGTTCCGGGATGGCTGCCCGGCGACAGCGGTCCGGTCAGTCTGACTGCGGTTTTCCGGCTTCATGATCCTCCTGCTGGCTGCCGGCGGAAGCGGTCTGATCCTCCAGAATGACTTCTTCCGTCACGGCGGCCGAATCGTGTTTCAGCGGTCTGTTGTCTGTATCCGGTGTCTCCAGCAGGATCCGGGCCACATTCTGTCCGTACCGGGCGGTTTCCGTGAGCAGGTCTGCCGAAACCTGAATCGACCGGCGGAGCAGCTTTTTCAGGTCGATATGGCTTGTGACAATCGTTTCTTCTATTTTCATACCCTTTATTCTATCACGGCAGTCCTGGAATCTCCGCTGTCCTGAAAGGGATGGCAGGATCTGCTGTGCTGCTGACAGGTTTCATCTGCCGGCAGGCATTCCCGGCAGGAGTCCGTGTTTGCACAAAGGAGGACATGAAGAAAATCCCCTTTTGAAGGGGATTTTCTTTCGTGTCCTGTCAGTCGGTGAACTTGTCGTAGTACTCCATTTTCTCCAGCACGGAGGTATCCAGGATGGGGTTGTCGTCCAGCCGCAGGGCCTGGAGCAGCTTCAGATCCTTCAGCGGGGTCACATCCGTGATGTAGTTGGCTTTCAGCGTCAGGGAGCGCAGGTACTTGAGCTTGGCCAGCGGTGTCAGATCGGAGATGGCGTTGTGGTCCAGCCGCAGGTAGGAAATGAACTGCAGGGTTTCCAGGGGCCGCAGATCTTCGATGATGTTGTTGTAGAGATCCACGATGCAAAGGTTGTGCAGATCCTTCAGCGGTTCCAGGTCCTTGACGTTGTTGTTTTCCAGAGACAGGATTGCCAGCTGGTCCATGTCCCGCAGACATTCGATGTTCTGAATCTGGTTGCGGCCCACGTTCAGGTTGACCATTTTCTTGCAGTCCTTCAGACACTCGATGCTGCGGATCCGGTTGGTGAACAGATCCAGCACTTCCAGGTTTTTGGCATCCTTCAGGAATTCCACACTGGTCAGCTGGCAGAATTCCGCTTTCATGATCCGCAGTTTGTCCACATTCCGGAAATCCTCCGTGTGATGCAGCTCGTTTTTCGAAACAATCAGCACTTCCAGATTTTTCATGTCGTTGAGATCCCGCATGTTGTGGAATCCCACCTGTTCCATGGAAATGGCTTTCAGGTTGTCCAGCTCCCGGAGGAACTCAAATCCTGCCGGATGGTTGTAGTCGATGTTCAGGGATTCCAGCTTCGGGAACTCCTTGAGGATGCTGTAGTCTGTCAGATACGGGTTGTTGGCGACATTGAGAATGCGCAGATCCTTCATGACCAGCAGCGGGGAAATGTCGCTGACCAGGTTGGTGTCCAGGTTCAGTTCTTCAATGTGGGTGATGTAATTCAGGTCATCCACGGTGAACCGCCGCATGCCGGACATGTCCAGCTTCACCAGCTTTGGCAGGGTTCCCAGCACCGCGTAGCTGAAGGGTCCGTTTTCGGTGTTGATCTTGAGTTCCCGGAGCTTTTTGCAGTTTTCCAGATACTCCAGAGAATCCACCTTCGCTTTTTTCAGATTCAGGACCTCCAGGTTCAGCATGCCGGCTACACTGGAAATATCCATGGTGTAGAGATTGTTCCGGGAAATGTTGAGCTTGCGTAGCTGCCTGTATCCATGCAGCGCCTGAATGTCCCGGAGCTGGTTGCTGGAAACATCCAGTTCCTCCAGACTGTAGAGCTCCCGGATGGGGTCCAGGGTGTGCAGGTTGTTGCCGGAGGCGTTGAGGTACTCCAGATTTTCCGCTTCCTGCAGTCCCTCCAGAGACTTGATTTCCAGATCGGAGATGTCCAGCCGGATCAGGCTCCTCAATTTTTCGGGCGTGAGTTCATCCGGCTTGCAGTGGAGATTGCGGGCCAGGGCATCCCGCAGGGCATCGTCTTTGATAAACATGGTTTCTCCTCCATATAGTTACATTCCATTTCATTATACTCCCGATTGGCGCCGAGGCAGGAAAATCAGGCATTTCCTGCCTCATTACAGTTTTTGAACCAACCTGTCTTATTTCGAGATGAACAACTGGAACATAAGCTGAATTGATTTTTTTGGCACATTGACACTAATAAAACCGCAATCTATAATTAAAACGATTACAGACGTTGCTGCAATTATCATAATTGTTCCCGTGATACTGTGATCGGGAGGTAAAATCAATGAACACTGGAAAAGTGAAATGGTTCAATGCCGAAAAAGGCTATGGTTTCATTACCGGAACCGATGGCAAAGACATTTTTGTCCACTATTCCGCCATCAACGCCGACGGTTACAAGACCCTGGAAGAGGGACAGACCGTCACCTATGATGTGGTGGAACGCGACAGAGGACCCCAGGCAAGTTCCGTGACTGTTGTGACCGGAGCCTGAAGCTGAAAGGATGGTGGAGAGCCATCCTTTTTTCCTGCCTGTACCGGCTATAATGAATGCATGAACCAGTCACAGTATGAAGTTCTGGAGGAGAAGATCCTCACCGGCTATGCCCGCATCCCGTACATGCCCCTGCGGCTGGAAGCCCTGCGGCATACGCTGCGGGTGGTGGACATGATTTCCCTTCTGGATACAGACACGGATCTCTGGGACAGACGGAGCGCTGCCCTGCTGCATGACACCGGGCGCTTCCTGAAAAACAGTCCCCGGCATGCGGCGGCTTCCGCCCGTCTGGCAGAAGAACTCCTTCCGGACAAGCCGGAAATTGCCGCCGCCGTCCGGGTCCACAGCGAAAAGGACCGGGTGCACGGCGCTCTGGCAGAAGATCTGAAGGATGCGGATGTACTGGCCCGGTGGCTGGATGATCCCGCATCGTTTGCCCATCCCCGGCTGCAGGCTGCCTTGAAGCGGCTGAAATAGACTGAGCCTCGCATAGAAAGAACACATTATAAGTTTTTATTCTATATGCTTATTTAATATATATCACTTTTCATTATATCCTAGTGACTTTAAATGATACGATTGTTTGTTGAATGAAATATAACAAGAAGGTAATTAGCAAACATAATAGCCCTGATCACAATTAGAATCAGGGCTTTAAATAGTCTAACCTATTTGTTAGTGCTAAAGCATATGATTATACCTATAGCTATAATTCCAAAATTTACAACGAATGAATAAGGATACCAATCGGGAGAAATAGTAGCTAATATAACCAGAATTAAACCAATAAGGCAAAAGCACCATTTTGAATATTCATTTTTTTCAACAAACTCCGCATCTTTCCTATCTCTATATATTTTTATAATATATAAATATAGTATACAAAGTGAAGTTATATACCACTTTTTCGTTAGGCAAAGAACAATCAGTAGAATCTGAAGAAAAAGGAAGGCGAGTGGTTTAATCACTATATTACCCTGAAAATCCAATATTACTTATATCTAACTTAATAAACATCAAAACTATCAAACTCTCCGGTTTGGGCTCCTAAGTAGTTCCAGCCTCCAGAGGAGTTTCTCACATATGTTCCAACTACAAATTCACAATGATATCCGATAAATCCTCCAGATGCTTTTTCTGTCATTTCATACCAATTTCTAGTCGTTACAATTTTAGTTTCTACAGGAGCAGAAATCGAGCCATAAATCAAAGAGGCAACCCCTGTAGCAACAGATCCAGGGAGTCCTTGAATACCCAAAACAGCTGATACAGCTCCTAGAATCGCAGAATATGTAGCGTTCTGAGGGGTGCAGTACTCTGTCTGAGACACACTTTTCATATACCTGTAATTATATCCTGCAACTCTACCCCTCAAAATAGGGTTTCCAGTTTGAGGAGTAACACCTGAGTTTTTCAGATTATCCAACAGTTTTGAATATGAAGCATTGCATGTGAATTCAGAGATAACCCCATTCTCTTCAACAACTACTTTAGCTGAATCATCACTATACGTAGTATATTTCACAAACGCAGTGTGATCTCCTAAATTGACATAAATTTCTTCAGTAATATATCCATCTCCAAATTCAACTGTATTCGTATCAATTGATTGATTAATACTAGGTGGATTTACCATAGATTCTGCAAAAATATACGAGTGAGTATATGGCAACATGCAAGAAGCAGCAACTACCACCGTAGTCAGTTTTTTATACAACATATTTTCCCCTTATTGTTATGGATAGCGTGAAGTATATACCTCCCAAACATCAGCCGTCCACGTTCGAAGATTCTATCTCCTTGCATTATAGAATGAGAGGTTCATATCAGATATTTTCTAAATACCATAAATATATCTCCTAATTTCTTTAGATATTTCATTTATTTAATCGCATATTACTCCACTATGTAACCGATTTCAATGGTTAGCATAGGTTTTTCATTGATTATTTCAAAAATTTCCTAATGCCAAGCTAGATATTATTTTTTGTTTCTTTCAGGTTTTATTCTGCCCGCCCATGACGCCCTGCCACAGACAGAAAAAGACTGAGTGGTCTGCTCAGTCTTTTTCTGTCTCATCGGCATCCGGATCGCTGATCTGTGTCACCTGCATGCCGCGGGGTTCTTCTTCGATGCCGAATGCCTGATAATGCAGTTCGACTTTGTCATCCAGCTGTTTCTTCAGCTGTTCGAAGGCTTTGAGAAACTTCGACCGGTCATAGACGATCCAGTCAATATAGGAATAGCTCTTGCCCATGGCACCGCCCACGACCTGACCGGCGTGAAGACTGCTCATGGCTTTGTCCAGCTGACGGGAGATCTCCTGGCGCAGCAGGGCATCGTCTTTGCCGTTGTAGGGGTTGGCGTAGTACATGTAGCCGTATTCCCCGTCCTTGGCTTTCAGATCCAGGAGCACATCGCTGCCGCTGCCCAGGGTTTCCTCTGCCAGCAGAGGGTGTGTGGTGAAGATGATCTTCATGTCCCGGCGCAGGGAGTCATGGGCGAAGTCCTGGAAGGGCTGATACACGGAATAGATTTCCAGGGGGGAGCGGTAGGTTTTCCAGTGATCCCGTTCCACCACCGTCATGATGGCTTCGTAGAAATCCGCCAGAGGGCAGAATGCCTGGGATTCCTTCGGGGGCTGATCGGTGAAGGTCACACTGCCGATATAGGCTTCATACAGCGTCTGGCCGATGGCCAGTTCCATGAGATACATGGACATTTCCCGTTTGTTCTCTTCGTTGTCAATGAGAGAATAGCCCGGGCAGTAGACCTGGCACTGGAAGGTCTGGGACTGCTGGTCCAGGGTGTAGAAGACATGGAAGTCCATGAGGGTGTAGATGTGGTCTTTGATCTGCACCTGGGCTTCGATGGCTTTCTGGGAGAGTGGCATGAGGACCGGATTGACGATCCACTTGCGCAGGATGTCATCCGGGCAGAGTTCCGTGAAGTACCGGGCCAGATACTGAGAGGTTTTGTTTGGTCCCGGATCGAATGTCATTTCGAACTGATCCGCGGCGTCTTCCACAAAGAATCCGCAGCCGGTCAGTTCCCGGGCGCTTTCCTGGAGCGGTTCCAGGGCGTGAAGCAGATCCGGATATTCTTTCTGAATGAGAGCCTGTTCGATTTCCGGCTGTCTGGCGGCAAACTCTTTCCAGAAAGCCTGTGCATGTTCGTATACGCTCATGATGATTTCCCCGTTTCTGTCGGGGTCTGCTGGCACTCCGGCGCAGAGGCCGGCTGTGGCAGATCCCGTGTTTCATTATAAACAGGCGGATATATCCCTGTGTCCGTGATGACCATATCCATGTCCACATCCCAGGGGGCAGGTTCGAACCGGGTTTCCTGGCAGGCGAAGGCTATGCCGATTTTCAGCGCCTTTGTCCGGCGCAGATACCGGTCATAGAACCCCTGACCGTATCCCATCCGGTGCAGTCCGCAAAAGGCCACCATGGGCACGAGGATCACGTCAATGTCCTCCGGGCTGACGAATGCGGCTGTGGCTGGATCCGGTTCGGGAATGCCCCAGGCACCGGAGCGCAGAGGTCCTGTGGCAAAGCGCATGGTTTTTGTTTCCGGATCGGTGACTGGCAGCAGCCAGCCTGGCTGCCATACCGCAGCTTCGCCCCGGACAGGCTGGTACGCCGCCACGGTTTTTCCCTTCACAAAAGGAGCAAGCCTGTCTTTCAGCGCCTGCTCCTTTTCGGCGCGGCGGGTGATGGCCTGCCTGCGCCTGATCATTTCCCTGCGGTCCGTCACAGGTCCGCCCTGCCGCTCCTGCTCATGATGGCTGAATGCGGCTGCATCAGCCGATGGCTTCGCTCATGTCCAGCTTCAGCAGCTGGTTGAGCTCCACGGCGTATTCCATGGGCAGTTCCCTGGTGAAGGGTTCCAGGAATCCCATGACGATCATCTCCGTGGCCTGGGATCTGGTGAGTCCGCGGCTCATGAGATAGAAAAGCTGTTCTTCGGAGATGCTGGAGACCGTGGCTTCGTGTTCGATCTGGCTGGTGGGATTCATCTGCCGGTTCAGGGGGATGGTATCTGATTTGGACACTTTGTCCAGGATCAGGGTATCGCACTCCACCTTGCTCTTGGCATAATCCGCGTTCTTCGAATGCACGACCCAGCCCCGGTAGTTGACAATGCCCCCGGTGCGGGCCACGGATTTGGACACGATGCTGCTGGAGGTGTGCGGGGCGTTGTGAATCATCTTGGCGCCGGTATCCTGATACTGCCCGCGGCTGCCCACGGCGATGGAGATCGTGGTTCCTTTGGCGTATTCACCTGCCAGGATGCAGGCGGGATACTTCATGTTGATACCCGATCCCACATTGCCGTCGATCCATTCCATGTGACCGTAGGCATCCACTTTGGCCCGCTTGGTCACCAGGTTGATGATGTTGTCGGACCAGTTCTGTACGGTGGAGTACCGGCAGCGGGCGTGTTTGTGGACATAGATTTCCACCACCGCCGCATGCAGGGAATCCGAGGAATAGATCGGCGCCGTGCAGCCTTCCACGTAATGGACATCCGCTCCTTCATCCACGATGATGAGCGTCCGCTCGAACTGTCCCATGTTCATGGAGTTGATCCGGAAATAGGACTGCAACGGCTTGTCCAGCTTCACCCCTTTGGGCACATAGATGAAGGATCCCCCGGACCAGACAGCGGTGTTCAGCGCCGCGTACTTGTTGTCTGCATAGGAGACGAGTTTTCCGAAATACTCCCTCACCAGATCCGGGTGCTCCCGGAGGGCGGAATCGGTGTCCAGGAAAATGACGCCCTTTTCCTCCACTTCCTCCAGCATGTTGTGGTATACCACCTCGGATTCATACTGGGTGGAGACCCCGGCGAGAAACTTCTGCTCCGCCTCGGGGATGCCCAGCTTGTCGAAGGTATCCCGGATCGTTTCCGGCACATCCTCCCAGTCGCTGCTCTGTCTGTCCGAAGGCTTGATGTAGTAGGTGAACTCATCGAAATCGATGTCATTGAGATCCGGACCCCATGTGGGGTTGGGCAGTTCCCGGAACTTGCGGTAGGCCTTCAGGCGCAGATCCAGCATCCACTCCGGTTCGTGCTTCATGGCCGAAATATCCCGTATTGTCTGCTCCGTGAGTCCCTTGCCGGTGTTGTAGACCGACACATCCTCGTCGTGGAATCCGTATTCGTATTCGGAGGACGGCAGCTGCTGGTCACTCATGGGCTTCGACCTCCTGTCCTTTGTGGTCCTGATCGTCCAGGATCTCGGACATCGCGTTCCAGCCGATGGTGGCGCACTTGATCCGGTTGGCCTGCTTTCCCACAGTGGAGAACGCCACGGCTTCTTCCAGAATGTCCTCGTCATAGGGTTTCTGATCGATCATCTTCCGGTAGTTGTCGATGATTTCACGGGCTTGTTCAATGGACTTGCCCTTGACCAGCTCGCAGAGAATGTCGGTGCTGGCAGTGGAAATCGTGCAGGCGATGCCGTCAAAATCAGCGTCTTCAATGATGCCGTTGCGGATTTTTGCCTGAACGGTGATGTCGTCAATGCAGGATTCGCTGGCCATATGCCTGGAGTCATACTCCTGTGAATCCTTCAGCGTTTTGTTCCGGGGATACTGATAGTGGTCCATGATGATCTCCCGGAGATATTTTGGATCGATGCCTGACAACTGCTTCGCTCCTTTCTAGAAAAAGATATCCAGACAGTTGGTGAAGGTGCAGTCCTTCAGCGCATCCACCAGTCTGTCAATGTCTTCGAATGTGTTGTAGAAATAGGCGCTGGCCCGTACCGTTCCCGGTACATCGATGTGTTCTCCCAGCAGCTTGGCACAGTGTTCACCGCTGCGCACGGCAATACCCCGGGAGTTCAGGAAGCTGGCCACATCCTGCGGGAAGATCAGCTTTCCGTCATCATAGACGTTGAAGGTGATGATGCCGCTTTGCGCATCCGGGTTGTAGATCTTCACCCGGGGCAGTTCGGCTTCGGCCCGCTTCAGGAAGTGGTGCTTCAGCGCCAGCTCGTACTTGTGGATATTCTCCTTGCCGATGGTGTCAATGTAGTCCATGGCCGCCTTCATGCCCAGGGCCCCTTCAATGGGCTGTGTGCCGGATTCGTATTTGAAGGGCGTCTTTTTCAGGACGAGATTGCCGCAGCGGTTGAACCGCGCGTTGGACTCGCCGCCGAAGAACACCGGCGTCAGTTCCTCCAGCAGGGCGAATCTGCCCCAGAGCACGCCGATGCCGGTGGGACCGCACATCTTGTGGGCGGAGAACACGAAGAAATCAATGTCCAGGTCCTGCACATCCACAGGCAGATGAGCCACGGACTGGGCACCGTCAATGACGGTCAGAATGCCCTTTTCCCGGCAGATCCGGGCGATTTCCTTCACCGGCGCCTCGTAGCCCAGCACATTGGAGACCTGGGCAATGGCCACGACCTTCACTTTCTCATCCAGAACGGAAAGGAAGTTTTCCACCGTGACTTTTCCTTCCGGCGTCAGAGGGATGAACCGGACTTCCACACCCTTGCTTTCCCCGGCCTCCAGCCAGGGCAGCACGCTGGAGGCATGTTCGGACTGCGTTGACAGCACCACGTCGCCTTCCTGCAGTTTCTGGTTGGTGATGGCCATGGCCAGAATGTTCAGGGACTCGGTGCTGCCGGAGGTGAAGACGATCTCCTTCTCGGAGGCAGCGTGAATGAACTGCGCCGTGCGCTTCCGTGCCTCTTCATAGTGGAAATCCACCTGGGCACTCATCTCATAGTCTCCCCGATGGGCATTGGCCCCCAGATATGTATAGTAATTGACCACGGTGTCAATCATCTGGCGGGGTTTCAGTGTGGTGGCGCAGTTGTCCAGATAGTCCACCGGATAATTGCTCATGGTCCGTTTCAGGATCGGAAAATCCGCACGGATCTTCTCAATATTCTTCTCGATGTCCATATAATCCTGCCTTTCGTTCCAGGTCTGTCCGCAGCCTGTTTCGCAGGTCTTCGGATCCTGCCAGTGAAATCACCGGCATGAAATAGCCGATGGACAGCAGGCTCATGGCCTGCAGATGAGAAAGACCGCGGCTTTCCAGATAGTACATCTGGTCCGCATCCGGCTGTCCCACTGTCATGGCATGACTGGCCTTCACATCGTTTTCATCTATGTACAGGATGGGAAGCACTTTGGTTTTGTGATCTTCATCCAGCGTCAGCACCCGGGTTTCCTGGTGGCTTTCGCTGCCGAAGGCTCCTTTGATGATTTTTCCGGCTGCCACCATTTCATAGTCCGCTGCTTTCTGCAGCACAGCGAAGTTGTGCATGCGGCCGGCGGTATGGGCAGATTCACTCACCACATTCAGGGCGTTTTTCTTTCTGCCCGCTGCGCTGACCAGTTCCCCTGTGTATACATCCGCATGCGCCCCGGGTTCCTTGAGCCGGATTTCCCCGGTCAGCTGCAGGGAACCCGCTTCCAGATCCAGCAGCCCGGCTTTCATCACCGCATCCCGGTGCACATCCGCCGACAGCGTCAGAACCAGATCCTGATCCGATTCTTTCAGAATGAGCAGACTGAGCCGGCTGCCCGGTTCGCATTTCAGGGATATGTCCAGGTCAGCTGTCTGCCTGCCGGCTTTCAGAAGCAGTGAACCGCTGCTTCCTGCTTCGGCTCTGAGCTCCAGCCGCCCGGAGGGCTGGTCCAGAACGCGGTCATACCGGCCTGTCAGCAGTGTCTCCATGTCACTTGTCCTTTCTGGCGCCGCAGGTTCCCAGACTGATGGGCCGGGTCTTTTCTTCCCTGGCAGCCTTGACGCCGGTTTCCTTCTCGATCCAGTCGTAGCCTTCCCGGTCAACTTTTTCAATCAGCTCCGGACCACCGGACATGACGATGCGTCCATCCACGAGAATGTGTGCATTGGTGGGGCGCAGATAATCCAGGAACCGGGCATAGTGGGACACGACGATCAGCCCCAGATCCGTTTCCTTCTGGCAGGATTCGATGGCGTCCGCCACGATGCGCAGGGCATCCACATCCAGACCGGAGTCGATTTCATCCAGCATGGCAAATCCGGGTTTCAGAAGCATCATCTGGACGATCTCGTTGCGCTTCTTTTCGCCTCCTGAGAATCCTTCGTTCAGAAAGCGGTGTGCCAGATCAGGCTTCATGTGCAGCTCTTCAATGGCCCGGTCCATTTCCCGGATGAACTTGAACAGGGAAATCGGTGTTTCCCGACGGGCGTTGATGGCCGTGCGCAGGAAGTCGGAGTTGGTGACTCCGGGGACTTCCGAGGGATACTGCATTCCCAGAAACAGACCCGCCCGGCTGCGTTCATCCACCGGCATGGACAGCACGTCCTGGCCATCCAGGGTGACGGATCCCTTCGTGACGGTGTATCTGGGGTTGCCCATGATGGCGGCCAGCAGTGTGGACTTGCCGTTGCCGTTGGGCCCCATCAGGGCATGACGCTCGCCGGAGCGGACCGTCAGATCGACACCTTTCAATATTTCCTGATCCTCCACGCTGACGTGGAGATCCTTGATCTTCAATTCGGGCATACTCTACCTCTTTTCACTTCAGTAATCATAGCAAACGACTATGTGAATCTCAAACGGGCAGAACCAGGGGCCGATTGCTTTCCCGCAGGCAGCTCTGTATAATTTAACGGTTATTCTCAGAGGTTAATTTCACTATTATTCGTTCTTAATCAGACTGTCATTTACGTTAAATCAGTGTTTTTCGCTGTATTATTTGAGTTTCAGTCATAATCATTACCGAACGTCTTTCCAAAAAGTACTCCAAAAAATGCTCCAATTTTATATCTGCCTGCTCTGACGTTAATTTGAGGCAGATGTTCGGATGGTGAGGCATTAAAAAACGCCCCCGGGTTTCCCCGGGGTTTTGTTTATGCTTTTTCGTAAAGCGCCTTGATTCCG
>NZ_CAJUPA010000002.1 GCF_910588395.1 uncultured Faecalibaculum sp.
CAGCTTTGCGGAAGACAGGAAACAGGAAGAGATATCGTGTATGGTTTTCAGAGATTGGTAAAGACACGAATCCAGATACAGAAGTGGTCATCATGGCAGAGAGGAAATACCTGTACTCATCCCGAACACAGAAGTCAAGCTCTCTAACGGTGACGATAGCCGAGAGGCAAAAATAACACATGGCCACTGAGAAAGCCGGTATCCGAAAGGGTATCGGTTTTTTTACTTTCAGAATACAGGCTGACAGCACACATCTAATCTCCAGCCCCGGCCAGGGCTGCAGGCCCCATCGGCATCGTCTCCCGGAAACTTCACCGGGCATAAAGAAAGAATCCCGATCTGCGCTTTTTTATAATGGATTTGAAAAGGCAGGTATGTATGTTAGTCAACGAGAGGGATTACAAAGTTGTCCGGCGGTTGCCGGAGGGAAAAGCAGGGAGTTCCTGGGTTGTGACGGATGGCGAAAGGAACTATGTCCTGAAGGAATTCGACAGTGAGCTGGGGTCTCCGGCTGAACTGACCAGGGCACAGAAACTGGGGTCGCAGCGTCTGCGGGCGGCGGGGATCCGGGTTCCGGCGCTGGTGGATGTGGACTATGCCAGAAACAGAATACTCCGGGAGTATATTGACGGGGAAAATGCCTTTGCGCTGGTGCTGTGCCGGAGTGTGGGGGATGACATTGTGCTGCAGCTGTACGACATGAGTCAGAGAGCGGAATCAGCAGGGTGTAATCTGGATTATTTTCCGACGAATTTCGTTCTCGCAAAGGGACAGCTGTGGTATGTGAACTACGATGCAAATCCGTTCATGGAGGAGTGGAGTCTCGACAACTGGGGGATTCAGTACTGGCGGCAGTCACCGGAGCTGGAGCTGTATCTGCGGGAGTACGGTGCAGAATTTACCGGATATGAAACCGGTCATTCCACGGGGGTTCAGGAAACCCCGGCGGGATGCTAGGATGGAGTCACCAGAACACAGGTTATAACCCGATGAAAAAAGCGGGTGATCCGCAGCGGGGCAGGGCGGCGCGTCACAGAAGACGATAAAAGACAGAGAGAAAAGAGCCGGTTCCCAGGGGATAGAATGGGGCTGCCACAGTCAGCGGAATAACACAAGGGAGGGCACAGCAGTCCTCCCATTTTTTGTATGCGGCCGGATCAGAGTGGCGCGGGGGGATGCAGATGATTCAAATCATATTTCTGGACCTGGATGGAACGCTGATTCCCTGTGGTGCAAAAGAGCCGGCTTTCCGGGATATGGAAGCAGTCAGATATCTTCAGAAGCAGGGGATTCTCGTATTTGCGGTGACAGGGCGTTGCGCTTCGCAGGTACCGGAACTGGGGTTTGACGGAGTAATCAGCTATGACGGGGCCTGCATCCAGGACAAGGGCAAGACGATTGTCCAGGGTGGTTTTCTGGAGGGCCGGGAACTGGAGCAGATTCTGGGGTGTGCCCGGGACCGGGGGCACCGGATAGTGATTTCCGGCGGGTCTGCCGATCCGGTGCAGGAGGTGCTGGAGGGAGAGCCGGTACGGCGTCTGCGGGTGCGTCGGGCGTCGCTTCTGGAAGATGAACGGAGTGCAGAGGCGCTGGAAGAGGCGCTGGCGCACGGCTGTTTTGACAAGGGAATGGTCACTGCGCAGATCCTGAAGATTCTGCAGATTCCGGTTTGCCGGAGCATGGCAGTGGGTGATGGGTTCAATGACATGGGGATGCTGGCCGGGGCCGGGATCTCTGCGGCGATGAAGGATGCCCCGGCGCTGGTGCAGGCCTGTGCGGATTTTACGGCGGATGGCGTTCTGGATGCTTTGCGGCAGGCGGGACTGCTGACGGAATTTGTGCAGTCGGAGGCTATGGCTGGCACCGGGGGCACAGATCCGGTTTCTGTGGCGGGGAAGGCGGATGTCTGATGGTCCGGGGCAAGACCCGGATTTTTCGTCTGTTTTCGCAGATTTTCGGTTTGCGGATTCTGATGCCGAAAATCCTGTACAATGAATGAAACGGAACAGAATGGGAGGAATGGGTATGATGGCGGAAGAACGGCTGAGCCGGATTGTGGAGATGACCAATGCCCGGGGATATGTGTCCACGAAGGATCTGGCGGCGCAGCTGCAGGTGAGCGAGCCGACGATCCGGGCGGACTGCCGGGAGCTGGAGAAACTGGGGCGGATCATCCGGGTGCATGGAGGGGCCAAGAGCCGGCAGACCCGGGGCATTCTCACCCGGTCGCTGGAGAAAGCCATGGATGACCGGCAGAATGTGGATGAACGGGAAAAGGACCGGCTGTGCCGCTATGCCGCGTCGCTGGTGCAGGAAGACGACTGTATTTTCATTGACGGGGGAACGACGTTCGCGACAATCCTGCCGTATCTGAAAGGCAAGCGGGTGCGGATCGTGACGCACAGTCAGATCGTGGTGGATTCCTTCGGGGAGGACAACGGCGAGCTCTTTGTGATCGGGGGAAGCTACAGTCCGCAGTACAAGATGAACCTGGGCCCCATCGCGCTGTCCCAGCTGGAATCCTTCAATTTCCAGTATGCGTTTCTGAGCTGTGCGGGAGTGGATCTGACCCGGCGGAAGGCCTATACGGCGGAGCTGGAGACAGCGGAGGTGAAGAAAAAAGCCATGCAGCTGGCGGAGAAGTCATTTCTATTTGTCAACGGGGCCAAGCAGCGGGTCAAGGGGTTCTGCAGTTTCGCGGATCTGGATGACTTTGACGGCATTGTCACGGACAGTGCGGATCAGGATGTGCCGGAGAATTTCATTGTGCTGGAAGAGAGTTGATCTCTTCCTTTTCTTTTTCTCCGAAAACGAAAAATCACGACAACTATGGTTGCGCAGATTTTCGAATACTGGTATATTCTAGGTGTAAACAGCAGAAAACGAAAAGGAGCATCGAAATTATGAAAACCAGTCTTTTGGAAACACACAGCCGTCTGGCCCGGCGGAACATTGTGGAAATGATTGCCGCTGCGGGATCGGGTCATCCCGGGGGTTCACTGTCCTGCACGGATATTCTGACGTGGCTGTATGACTGCCGCATTGATCTGACAAACCCGGACAGAGACCGGCTGGTTCTTTCCAAAGGACACGCGGCACCGGCGCTGTATGCGCAGCTGGCGGTGCATGAACGGATCACCAGGGAGGAAATGCTGTCTCTGCGGAAACTGGGTTCCCGGCTGCAGGGGCATCCGAACATGGAAGATCTGCCGGATGTGGACATGAGCACCGGTTCGCTGGGACAGGGCCTGTCTGCTGCGGTGGGCATGGCCTGGGGGGACCGGTATCTGGGAAAGAACCGGCGGACCTGGTGTGTCTGTGGTGATGGCGAACTGGAGGAAGGACAGATCTGGGAAGCAGCCATGGCGGCGGGCAAATTCGGTCTGGACAACCTGACGCTGTTTCTGGATCTGAACGGACTGCAGATTGACGGATCTGTCAGAGAGGTTGGCGGTGCCAATGATTACAGAGGCGCGCTGGAGGCCTTTGGCTGGCATACAGCAGAAATCGATGGTCATGATTTTGCGCAGATTGAAGCCGCGGTGCAGGAGGCCGAGGCAGTGCCGGGTCCTTCGGCGATCATCTGCCGGACGGTGAAGGGCAGGGGCGTGTCCTATATGGAGAACGAAGCGGGCTGGCATGGAAAAGCGCCCAATGCAGCGCAGCTGCAGCAGGCACTGGTGGAACTGGAGGCATAAGACAATGAAACAGGCAACAAGAGAAGCATTCGGAGCGACGCTGGCACAGCTGGCGGCGCAGGACAGAAACATCGTGGTGCTGGATGCGGATCTGGCTCCGGCGACGAAAACAGGGGAGACCCGGAAAACCGCACCGCAGCAGTTTCTGCAGGCGGGCATTGCGGAGGCCAACATGACGGGAATCGCGGCAGGTCTGGCGGTATCCGGTCTGAAGCCCTTTGCGTCCAGCTTTGCGATGTTCCTGGCGGGCCGGTCTTATGAGCAGATCCGGAACTCCATTGCCTATCCCCATCTCAATGTCAAACTCTGCGCCACCCATGCGGGGATCACCGTGGGGGAAGATGGGGGAAGCCATCAGTGTCTGGAGGACATCAGTCTGCTGCGGGTGCTTCCGGGGATGATGGTGCTGCAGCCGGCAGATGGCCCGGAGACGGCGGCGATGGTGAAATGGCTTGCTCAGCAGGAGGGCCCGGCCTACCTGCGGCTGTCCCGGGCGGCGGTGGAGCAGGTCTATGAGCGGGAACCGGTATTCGATCCGAAGGCTGTGCCCATGCTCCGTCCAGGGCAGCGGATTGCTTTCGTGGCCAGCGGTGTGATGGTCCGGGAGTGCCTGGAGGCTGCGGACCGGCTGGCAGAGCAGGGAATTGAAGCGGCTGTGTATGACCTGCCGGTGATCAAGCCCCTGAGCACAGACCGGCTGAATGACATCATTGCCGCTTATGACAGGGTGTATGTGGCGGAGGAGCATCTGAAAGCCGGCGGCATCGCTTCCGCGATCCGGGAAGAGGTGCTGGAACCTGGAAAGGTGAAATCCATTGCCATTGAAGACCGGTTCGGTCAGAGCGGATCGGTACAGGATCTGATGGAGGAGTACGGTCTGAGTGCTTCCCGGATTGTCCGCCGGGTTCTGGCGGATGAAGCGGCGGGAGAGGGCAAGACGCCCGCTGCCCGCATCACCATTGCTGTCCCGACTGCTGGCGCACGTGTGCAGACCGGCAGCATCGGCTGAAGATTCACGGAATAAAACCCCGGAGTCGCACGGATATGGTGCAGTCTCCGGGGTTTTTGCATGGTTGCGGGAAAAGCATCAGGGCCGTCAGTCAGAAACCGGCACCGGGTATCTGTTCCAGGCGGCCGCCGGCTTTGTCCAGCAGTGCCAGGGCTTCTTCTTCGGTTGTCTGCAGGCGGTGCATCACGGCGGCGGTTTTCACAGACCGGCCGGGTACCAGCAGCCGGCTGGTTTCTGTGGCGGTACAGCCGGTGATCCGCCGGAGCATGACGGCAGCCCGCTCCTGCAGCTTTTCGTTGTCCGGACGCATATCCACCATTTCATTGCCATAGACACAGCCCAGGCGGGTGAAGGCAATGGTGGACAGCATGTTCAGGACCAGCTTGCAGGCGGTGCCGGCTTTCAGACGGGTGGATCCGGTGACGACTTCCGGGCCGCAGACCAGAGACAGGACCGGTGCCACGGCGGCAAAGGGAGACTCCCTGGTGCAGACAATAGCCGCAGCCTGCGCTTCATGCTCCCTGGCACAGCGCAGGGCACCCATGACATAGGGAGTCCGCCCGCTGGCAGCGATTCCCAGCACAAAATCCCGGTCATCCGGCTGCAGGGCATCCAGGGCTGCAAATCCCGCCTCTTCGGAATCCTCCGCGGTTTCATCGGGAATTCCGAAAGCGGAAAGACCACCTGCCACCAGACCGGTGACCCGTCCGTAGTCCACGCCGAACGTGGGGGGACATTCCACTGCATCCAGAACCCCCAGCCGTCCGGAGGTGCCGGCGCCAGCGTACACCAGGCGGCCGCCCCGGTGAAGACAGTCTGCGATGTCCTCTGCCAGGGCAGCGATCTCCGGTGCTTTGTTTTCCAGAACCTCCAGCACCTTCCGGTCTTCCCGGTTCATGAGCCGCACGGCTTCCAGTGCAGACAGGGACGAGAACCTGGCGGAAGCAGGATTGGGCTGTTCGGTGATCCGGTCCGGTTCATCCTCCAGAGCCAGCCGCATCCAGACGTGGGGAACCCCTTCGTCTTCCAGATCCGGTTCGCTCACAGGGATGCAGCCGTTCTTTTCATAAAAAGGTTCCGCCTGCACCTGGGCATGAAGCAGGATCTGACCCGCCCGCCGGTCTCTGGCCAGATCCGCTGCCCTTTTCAGCAGAGCCGAAGCGATGCCATGGCCCCGGTAACCGGGCAGAACAGCCAGCCGCTGCAGGTGACAGCCGTCTGTTTTCATGAGCAGACGGCAGGTACCGGCTGGCTGATCCTGTACCCGGGCCACCAGATGCAGTGCCCGGCTGTCCTCTGCGTCGAATTCCTGCGTGAAGCCCTGTTCCTGCAGAAACACCTGTTCCCGGATGGTCCGGGCTTCGTCCGGCAGAAAACTGTATTCGCCAATTTGTAATGTCATATCTTTTTCCATATCTCCATGATACCGGTTTTTGCAAAAAAAAGACCGGTTTTCAGCTGCAGACGGGCACAATGCCATCTGCAGCCGGAAACCGGCTGATTTGTTTGTGTCAGGTGCCTGCAACCCTGTCACGTTCCGGCTGCCTGACCGTTTTTCCGTCCCCAGGCTTCCATCCGCGGCAGCATGCCGTTCATGACCTGTGTCTGGGACTGAGAACCGGGGATGTCGCTCCAGATGCAGAAACAGCTGCCGCTGATGCGGGATTCATCCACGGGCCAGCCCAGAAACCATTGCGGTGTCCATTCCCGGTCAATGGCAGCCGCGCATCCCCCGGGATAGGAAAGATCCGGGTCCAGGATGTAATACAGATAGAAATTCATGCAGTTGATGATCTCATGACGTTCCTGGATCTGCCGGGGTGTCAGGGGCCCGAGCATCCAGTACGACACAGTGATTCGGCTGTTCAGGGACAGCACGCTGTCCCGGATCATGTCGGAATACATGCGGGTCTGGTCATATCCCAGGGAGCGGACAAACGCATCCGTGGCATTCATGTACAGCACGAATCCGTCATAGGCCGTGCACTGCAGGTTTCCGGTTTCCTGCTGCGCCAGATTTTCCCAGCTTTCCGCCCGGGACCACTGGGAACGGGCAAAGACTTCATCTCCGCCGATGTCAAACTGATGGCTCCCGGTCCGGGCAAACAGGTCTCCGTATTCCCGCAGCAGGGACCGGACAAAGGCCACGCCTTCCGGATTGGCAATGTCCAGACAGCCCGGGGCGAATCCGGTGCTGATGTCATGACCAGTCTGCTGTCGGTACCGTTCGAGAACATAGCGCATATGACCCGGGGAATCGAAGGAGGGAATCAGCTCGATGCCTTTTTCCTGTGCCGCGGCACCAATCTCCAGCACCTCATCCTGGGTCAGGACTTTTCCCGGGTCCGGATCGGGAACCGAAGGATTCAGGCTCCAGGCATTGTCGGATCCAGCCAGCCAGGGGTACTGCCTGGATTCCAGACGCAGTCCCATGTCATCGGAAAAATGCAGGACAAGTTCATTGGCCCCGCAGTCCTCCATGTGATCCAGCAGATCCAGGATCCACGCCTTCGAATAATACTTCCGCCCGCAGTCCAGCAGCACCGACCGGTGCGCTGAGGGAACCGGAGTCTGTGGAAACAGCAGGGAAGCGATGAACAGGGTAATGGCTGCGAAGAGTTTACCCACGGTGCTTTTTCAGGGAAACCGCAATCAGCAGACCCAGCAGCACGGATCCCGCCAGGTCCACCCAGAACAGAGCCCAGGTGCCGCTGACGGAAAACGCTACCAGAATGTTGAACGCCAGGGCAATGGTGAAAGCGGTCTGGATCATGAGCAGCCGGACATCTTTGGTGTATTTCCGGCTCTGGAAAGGCGTGGCAAACGCCTGCAGCCCTTCCTGTTTCGCATACAGGGAAATGATGCTCTCCAGCACAATGATGACCAGGGCAATGATCAGACACCAGAGCCAGCCCGAGGGACGGATCCAGAAGGCGGACCCGGCAAGCAGCGCCTGCCACAGAAGAAGATACCAGTAGGCATTCATACAATCACTCTCATTTCAATCTCAGTTTTATTTTACCGCCGCTCCGGGCGCAAACCCTGCCAGGTGACTGCAGCTCATGCCGATGGTGGCCAGGCGGTATCCGATGGCGGGCACCAGGCAGGAACCTCCGGGAGAGCCGGCGCATACTTGTATGGAAGAAAACCGGACAATTCTCCCGCTTGTCATATACCCCCCGGGGGTATATACTCAAGCCATGGAACAGGAAAAGAAACGGCTCATCGACCGGGATCCCGCCGAAAAGCAGGCACTGATCCGGCGGCTGCACCGCATCATCGGACAGCTGGAAGGCATTGAACGCATGATTGAGGAAGACCGCTGGTGCGGTGAAATTCTGAATCAGACAGCCGCGGCGCAGAAAGCCCTGCAGTCTGTGGGATATCAGCTGCTGGACAGTCACATGCGCAGCTGCGTGGCGCTGCGGATCCGGGAGGGCGATGAAGAGGTGCTGGAGGAAGTATCCTCCCTGGTCCGCAAACTCAAATAAAGCCGGACAGACAATGGAGGCAGATACATGAAAGAACAGTTTGATGTCACGGGCATGACCTGTGCAGCCTGCGAAGCCAATGTCACCAAAGCGGTGGCCAGGCTGGCAGGGGTGCAGGATGTGAACGTGAGTCTTCTCAACAACACCATGATGGTGACCTTTGATCCGGAAGCCACGGATACCAAAGCGATCATGGAAGCGGTGGACCGCATCGGCTACGGGGCCACGCCGAAACAGGCAGCCCAGGCGGAGGCCGCCTCCGGCAGCACCGGGCCTTCCATTCAGCAGGAATGGGACGCCAGACAGGCAAAGCTGGAAAACGAACAGGCGGGCATGAAACGGGACATGTGGTGGTCTGTCATCCTGCTGGTGCCCCTGATGCTGGTCTCCATGGGACCCATGATCGGTCTGTCGGTTCTCGCCGGACATGACTGGGGCATGGTATCCGCCATTGTGCAGCTGGTGCTGACCACTTACATTCTTTTCTTCCAGCGGCACTTCTTCACCCACGGCCTGAAAGCCCTGGTGCGGAAGGCCCCGAACATGGACAGCCTGGTGGCCATAGGCGCCGGTGCGGCGTATGTATACGGGCTCTGGAACATGTGCGTCATGGGACATGCCCTGTCGGTCATGGACATGGAACTGGCCCATCAGATGCAGCACAGTCTGTACTTCGAGAGTGCTGCCACCATCGTCACCCTGGTGTCCATTGGCAAGTATCTGGAAGCCCGGAGCAAGGCGAAAACCGGGGATGCCCTGGGCAAGCTGGTGGATCTGGCACCGAAAACCGCCACACTGTGGCGGGATGGTCAGGAAGTGGAAGTCAACGCTTCGGACATTCTGGCCGGTGACATCGTGGTGATGAAACCCGGACAGTCCGTGCCGGTGGATGGCATCATCACTCAGGGGGAAGGCACCCTGGATCAGGCGGCAATCACCGGTGAATCCGTGCCGGTGGAGAAAACCGTGGGCGAGACCGTCATGACGGCGACCATCAACACCAATGGAACCTTCCGGTTCCGGGCGACGAAAGTCGGCAATGACACCACGCTGGCTCAGATCATCCGGCTGGTGGATGAAGCCGGCAGCACCAAGGCCCCCATTGCCCGGCTGGCGGACAAAGTCGCCGGTGTGTTCGTGCCGGTGGTCATTGTCATTGCCCTGATTACTCTGGCTGTCTGGCTCATAGCCGGAAAGGATTTCGCCTTCGCCCTGTCGGCCGCGATCAGCGTGCTGGTCATCTCCTGCCCCTGCGCCCTGGGGCTGGCCACGCCGGTTGCAATCATGGTGGGCACCGGGAAAGCTGCGGAATACGGCATTCTGGTGAAATCCGCCGAGGCGCTGGAAACGCTGCACACGGTGAACACCATAGTGCTGGACAAAACCGGCACCATCACCTCCGGCAAACCCAGTGTGCAGGACATTGTGCTGCTGGATCCGGCTCTGTCAGCAGATGAATTTCTCGCCCTGGCAGCTTCCATTGAATCCGGCAGCGAGCATCCCCTGGCCAAAGCCGTCACAGCCCTGGCAAAGGACAAAGGGCTGGAAATCCGGACACCGGACTCCTTTGCGGCCACCGGCGGCAGAGGCATTCAGGCGGTGCTGAACAAAGACCGGTGGATTGCGGGCAACGCCGCGTTCATGGGGGAAGAGCACATTGTATTATCCAGTCAGGCAGTCGCTGCTGTGGAGCGGCTGGCATCTTCCGGACAGACCCCGCTGATTTTCGCCCGGAACCGCCGTGTGGCAGGGATTCTGGGTGTCGCGGATACGATCCGGGAATCCAGCCGCCAGGCCATCCGGGAATTCCGGCAGAAGGGCATCCGGGTGGTCATGCTGACCGGGGACAATGAACGGACGGCAAAAGCCATCGCAAAGGACCTGGATCTGGATGATGTAATTGCAGATGTGCTGCCCACGGGCAAGGAAGCTGTGGTTCGTCAGCTGCAGGAAGAAGGCCGCAGGGTGGCCATGGTGGGAGATGGCATCAACGATGCCCCGGCTCTGGCCAGAGCGGATGTGGGCATTGCGATCGGTGCCGGTACGGATATTGCCATTGACAGTGCCGATGTAGTGCTGATGAAGGATGACCTGATGGATGTGAACACCGCCATTGATCTGTCTGCGGCGGTGATCCGGAACATCAAGGCGGATCTGTTCTGGGCGTTCTTCTACAACATCCTGGGCATTCCTGTGGCGGCGGGTGTCTTCTACCCGATGTTCGGACTGCTGCTGAATCCGATGATCGGATCGGCGGCCATGTCCCTGAGTTCTGTCTGCGTGGTAACCAACGCCCTGACGCTGCGGTTCTTCAAGGCGAAGCAGGTGCAGATCAGTCAAACGCAGACAGAAACGCAAAAAGAACCGGAGATTCAGATCATCCGGGAAGAAACAAAGGAGGAACCAATGATGACAAAAACCATGAAGATTGAAGGCATGTCCTGCATGCACTGCGCAGGCCGGGTGGAAAGCGCTCTGAAGGCTGTGCCCGGTGTGGCGGATGCGAAGGTGAACCTGGAGAAGAAGGAAGCGGTGATCACGCTGTCCGAAAACGTCCCCGCCAGCAGGCTGATGGGTGCCGTGGAAGAAGCCGGATACGAGCCGGTTTCCCTGAGCTGAATACAGAAAGAACAAGGAAAAACCTGGCTGTTCATGGTGAGCAGCCAGGGCTTTTGCGTGGGGAAGGGGGATTCAGGCCTCAGAGAGCGGATGATACCCTCTTTTCCGCATCCGGGCGTTGCTGGCGCTTTTGATCCGGCTGATGAGCCGCTTCTGCTCATGATCCGACAACGCCGGATGCGAGGCTTTGACCCAGGCTTTCAGCAGCACCTGATTGTAACGGATCTTGATGGATTCCATCATGGCTGTTTTCCGGATTTCGGACATGAAGGGTGTATCCTGGAGAATCTGATAAATTCCGGCCAGATCAATGCGGGGGAATACCTCGAGGATGGCCTGCTCCAGCTCCGGATTCGGTGATTCCAGCACATCCCGGAAGGATAACCGGCGGCGGTTGTCTTCGGTGCCGAATGGTGTATACAGATTCAGACTTTTGCCTGTAAAATCGCCTGTCCCGATTTCCTCCTGCAGCTGTTCGTCACTGGTCACAGCCAGGAGCGATGATCCGCAGTCGTAGACCGGTGAAGGATATCTGCTGCCGTTCCGATCAATGACCATGCCCCAGTTTTCCAGATGGCGGTCACAGTTGCCAATGAGATAGTCCAGTACGAACATCTTCCAGAAATGATGAATGGCCGCCTTTTCCAAATCGGGATTTTCCAGTTCCCGAATGATTTCACAGATCTCCTGAATGGTCAGCCGCCCTGTTTTCCTGGCGGGTTTCCAGGGATCGCTGGTGTGAATGAATTTCATCGGATACAGTTCCAGACCATCGTTTCGGAAATCCCGGCAGGCAACGGCGATCAATTCTGTTCCATGGGACACACATGTGCCCAGATAGGTTTTCTGAGCAGGAATGCCGATGGACTCGCAGATGTGGCAGCCTGCATATTCGGAAAACTGATTGTAAATGTGGGACAAAGAACTGCGGCGTTCTCTGACAGGATCCGGGTACTTCAGCATATATACGACACCATCCAGAATCAGTCGGCGTTTCCGCTCCGATCCGCTGTAGTTGCCCCAGACATTGCGGCCGGACGAAAAATCGAGTGTGTCGCCGGTTGTGCCAGAGATTGTCGAAAAGTCACTGTGCATGGTATTCACCTCCCTGCGGGTTTGGGCCTGATCTGTCTTTAATGAAAATCATACACAATCACAAACCTATTAGACAGAGAGGAATATACCGGTAATTTAGCTATATAACTTGGTTGTTTCCTGTAGTTCCAGAAGTTTATCGCCAACATTGTTAGAGATTCCGTCCAGCCTGTTTTGTTCCATATCCAATAGCTCATCTATAACTGGATTGATTTTGGATATGATTTCATCTACATCATCCAATATTTGATCACACCGTTTTTGGCAATCCATGGAAGGTTCAGTGGTAATCCCATAGGCATCAAAAGCATGTCGCAGCGTACGCATTTTTAAAATAGCGACTTCGCAAGCTTGGTCGACAGCTTCCCCATAGCGAGATTTTGTCACTTCTGAGTTCCCAAAAGTCTTGTCGAGGAAAACATGGAAGTCTGCTTTCTTCTTTAGGATGGTTGCTTTTTTGGATTTCATCTCACTTATTTTTTGTTCGTAGTAAGGGTGCTTAGGGGGATTAGATTCAGCTTGTTTTAGTGGTTGCTTTTCTATCTGTTGTTTAGATGGTTCGGGTATAGGAGATTGGCTGGAGCCTGTGGTGCTGGAAGGAGATGAAGTGGTGGTGTGGCTGCATGACATAATGATTATGACTACAATAACAATTCCGATTATCATCAGAATCACCCACCAATATTTTAGGAGAACGGCAATAATGCATAAAAGAATGAGGCCACCAAGGAAACTTCCTCCCCCATCACTTGTTTTTCGACTCATAAATTTCTGTCCAACTTTCTTTTTGCATCGTAACATGATGGAAAAAATATGAACATAAAATATCTGAGAATATATGGGCAAGTATCTCAGATGAAAAGTTATTGGATCATAAGTAAGCGCTTATAATTTTTTTGTTTTCTTTGACTATTCTGCTGACGAAACTTCGTTGCTGAACTAAAATGAAGCAGAAGGGAAGTTGAAAAGATGAAGAAAGTGAAGCCAGCTATTTTTTTTATGCCACTTATTATTTGTGGATGTAGTTCTCCAAAGGACATAGAGTTATCTAAAGAACCAATTCAGGTTGAGTTTGGTGAATCCGTTGAAGATAGTATTCAGAGTGCGATTGACAGTCCGGATAAACTACCGGATGATTTGAAAATATCTATTGACGGAAATGTAAATCCGACTTCTCTACCATTGGGCGAATATTCTGTAACCATTGGCGGAAGTGGATTAACAGAAAAAGAGGCTACTTTAATCGTCCAGGATACGAAAGCCCCTGAGATTTCCTTAATCAAAGAAGATATACCTGTAAATTATTCTGGTGGAGTAGATACACTGATCAACGTTAATGATTTGGATAGTGATATTAAAATTGAGTCGGATTGGGATGATAAAAAGATTTCGAGTCCCGGATCAATTGCATTTAATGTAAAAGCAACTGACAGTTCAGGAAATGAAACAAGCCAATCTTACACAGTAACTGTTCACGATTATGAAACCGAGAAAAAAGCGGCTGCAGAAGCTGAACAAAAAAGAATAGAGGAAGAGAAGAAAAAGCAGGAAGAAGAGGAGAGAAAAAAGGCGGAAGAAGAGAAGAAGAAATACGAAGGTGA
Organism: uncultured Faecalibaculum sp.; assembly: GCF_910588395.1. Lineage (GTDB taxonomy): Bacteria > Bacillota_I > Bacilli_A > Erysipelotrichales > Erysipelotrichaceae > Faecalibaculum. The sequence goes on from NZ_CAJUPA010000002.1 coordinate 13,514, forward strand.
ATTTGATGGCGTTACATCGTCAAAGCTCAATGAAACAAAAGATGGAACATATGGATCATATTATGAGCTGGAAATTTTTATGGATGATGATTACGCCTATTCAGCTGTTGGCTCTCCAAAGAAATCAATTCAAGAGTTATACGACTTTTACGATAAAAAATATAATCTGAGCCAGTATTCTGAACAGAGTGATTCCAATGGGACGCAACCATATATCTCCATGATGACAGGATATTATCCAAATGGTATGACTGCCTTTATATATTGGTTTGGTCATACAGAGGATACCGGCCTTTCCTCACATTCAATTACATTGTTTGCTGATGAAGGCCAGTTAACTGAGCGAATTCCATACTCTGTCCGCTAGGCTGTTGTGCCTAACAAATTGATTCGGAAGGGAAATGGAAAAACCAATAACATTGATTATTTAGCTTTCTGAATCTGTTATTTAGCCGATAGTTACCTTTGACATGCTTTCGGCTCTTTCTGTTTTTCCCATCTTTTCCTTTCAACATTGTCATCCACCTGTAAGCCCGCAGGCAGTCCATACATGAAACAATGGAACCGGACAAGGAGGCAAGGCAATGAACCACATTCATACAACCCGTTTCTGCTCCCGGGCCGTCGCAAAAGTCTGCACAGCCGCAGCGCTGCTGACAGGCGTCATGACCATGACCGGCTGCATGGTGGCCAGCGATACCTGGTATGCCAGAGTCGAAGAAGGAGACCGGAGCGATCATGATACCGGCAGCATGCCTTTTGACTTTTCCGGTGCCGGCGGCATGGACAACAGCTACACCCTGACCGCCCGGAATGATGAAGAGGATGAGGCGGAGCTGACCTTCGGCAGCGATGATCCGATACCGGACGGCACCTGGCTGCAGATCGAAACACAGATGCTACGGGGTGTCACCAGCTGGAAAACGGTGCAGGAAGCAGATGTGCCGGAAAAAGCCAGAGAGGACAAGTGACATGGGGGACTGCACGGCCCGGGCATCCGGCAAGCCATGGACTGGACTTCATGACATAATCCTGTGTATTGCAGAAAGAAGGTTCGTGGGGAAGCCTTCTTTTTTATCCGGTGCATGCTCTGTCAGAACCGCCGCAGGCGGTTCCATCGGCAGGGAAAAGAGGTTTGGAATTTGCTAAGGAAATGTTCAGAAACAGATGCCGGGTGTGTTAAGCATTGCCCGGTAACATAGGGGACAGGTGATGAATATGACAGCAAGAAAAGGCATAGAGATCAGTACATGGATAGGAACCGGCGCACTGCTTCTGCTGCTGGCGTGGTTCGCGTCCCGGGGCTATCTGACAAATCCCGAGGCACTGCAGGCGCTGCTGAAACAGGCAGGCTGGGCGGGTCCGCTGCTGTTCATGATCCTGCAGGTGATGCAGGTGGTGATTCCGGTGATTCCCGGCGGTGTGTCCAGTGCGATTGGTGTGCTGGCGTTCGGGCCGTTCTGGGGGTTTGTGTACAACTATATCGGCCTGGTGGCGGGGAGTATCCTGGCGTTCTGGCTGGTGCGGCGGTACGGGCAGCCGTTTCTGAAGAAGATCACGGCACCGGAGACCTATGACAAATACATTGGCTGGCTGGATAAAGGGAAGAAATTCGACTGGTTTTTCGCTGCGGCGATTTTCCTCCCCTGTGCCCCGGATGACATTCTGTGCATGATCGCGGGTCTGACGAAGATGAGCTATGCGAAGTTTGTCACGATCATCGTGCTGGGCAAGCCGCTGGCACTGATTGCCTATTCCATGGGACTGACGTCGATTCTGCAGTGGGTGGGAACGCTGCTGTAGCCGCTGTTTCTGTCTGGACTGCCTTCTTCTGTTCTGCATTGTGAAAGTTCAAAGAACCGCCGGTTTTCCAGGGGAAAGGGAAGCCGGCGGTTCTGTGCTGTCCGGCGTTTGTGTTCCAAGGCGGGAATGAAGAGTGTAGGAGGTGAAGCTGTCCTGAAAGGACTGAGGATGTTACAATGATGATAAAGGATCTGCGGAAAGATGCGGAGGGAAAGGATGAGGGTGATGAGCGGGGAACTGAACAAGGAAGAAGCCCGGGAGCAGGTGACGGAAGGAAGGGAAGCCGGTGCGGCGGCGGGCATGGCAGCTGAAAAGAGCCCGGAACTGCCGGTGTGCGAACAGCCGGGGATTCCGGGAAGGAGCCGCAGGAGGCACAAAGACCGGAAGCGGCTGTATGCCTCTTTGCTGTCCTGCATCCTGTGGGTATCTGTGCTGGATTTTCTGGTGAAGATCCTGACGGGATTTGTGACGACAATGGCGTACTGGACGGGTACGGCCATCAGCGGTCTGGCTGTCTGGAGTCTGCTGCTGACGCTGTGGAATGTGGTGGTCCAGTCCATGACGCCGCTGTATGTTGCCTTTGCAGCGCTGGCGGCGGACCGGCTTATCCGGGTGCTGAGCAGATCGGTGGAGGAGAAGGAAGAGACAGAATGAGGCTGGTTTCCGGGGTTTCCGGAGACAGACAGAAACCCGGGATCCGGCTGACAGGCGGTCAGCGCAGATCCCGGGTTGTTTCTGTTTTATAAACGGTGATGCTGCCGGTATTCTTCAGCCTGGCGGGCCAGAGCGCAGAGGGTTTCCATGGCTTTCACAGGCCAGCGCCCGGCAGCGGTTTCGTTGGTGAGCATCAGCGACCAGGCACCTTCCAGGGCTGCCCGGAACACATCGTTGGCTTCAGCCCGGGTGCAGACCGGGGATTCGGTCATGGAAGCCAGGAGCTGGGTGACCACCATGTAGGGTTTTCCGGCTTTCCGGCAGCGGGTTTCCAGATCCAGCTGCGCGGCAGGCAGTCTGATCAGACCCAGGTTCTGGCCCAGATCCCCGCGGGCAATGACAATCACATCCGCCAGCGGCATGATTTCTTCCAGGTTCCGGCACCCCTGTTCGTTTTCGATTTTCGCATAGAGTTTCAGGTTCAGCTTCCGTTTTTCCAGCTCCTGCCGGACAGCCCTCAGGTCCTGACCGGACTGCACAAAGGGGACCATCAGCGCAGTGACGCCGCAGGCGGCTGCAGCATCCAGATTGTCCATATCTTCGGGGCACAGGGGACTGTCCTGCTGATCCAGATTCTCCAGAGACAGGCTTTTCCGGCTTTCCAGCAGACCGCCCTGGAGGACTTCACAGGTCCAGCCGCTTCCGGGAAGCAGGGTACGGGCTTGCAGAATGATTGCCCCGTCATCCAGGAGAATGCGCATGCCGGGTTTGATCCGTCTGGTGATACGCCAATCCAGGGGAATGGCGGTTCCCAGGACAACTGTGCTGCCGGTTTCCAGTGTCATGGCCGGCATATCGCCAGTCCGCAGTTCCCGGCCTTTCAGGTCAATGAGCAGGTCCACCGGTCTGCCCGCGGCTGTCTGTGCCTGATGCAGAGAGTCAATCCAGTCCGCACGCTCTTTCAGTGAACCGTGGGAGAGATTCAGCCGGATGCCGGTCATGCCGGTTTCAATCATGGCCTGCAGTGTCCGGGTATCGTGACAGGCGGGACCCAGGGTTCCGAACAGTTCGAGTTTCATGTCAGGTTCCTTTCTGTTTGTTTGAATCAGTCTGAGCGTAGAACAGAAAGCCGGCGCAGGCAACCGGATCAGCAGAAAACAGCTTTGACCGCCATGCAGGTAGAATGAAGTCATGACACTGACACATCACACCAGACGGGTGCTGCTGGATATGGTCCGGCTGGGAGCCGGGGTGATTCTGGCAGTGGGCATTGCCCGGGCACTGAATCTCTCCAACAGCTACTCCGCGGGAACCATTACGCTGATCACCCTGCTCACCAGCAAGAAGGAATCCCTGCGCCAGAGTCTGTGGCGCCTCATCACGTTTTTCATCACCGCAGCGATCACAGCCCTTGCCAGACTGGTGATTCCCTGGCCGGTGGTCTGTTTCGGGCTTTCGGTGATGCTGTTGTACGGGATCTGCGAAAAGCTGAACATTCTTCCGGTGCTGGCGGTCAACGGGGTCATCTGTTCTCATCTGGTGACCATGCCGCATTTCTCCCCCGGGTTTGTGCTGGACGAATTTCTGATGGTGCTGACGGGCGTCATCATCGCGCTGCTGTGCGGGCAGATGTATTCCGGGAAGAATGCCCGGGGGCAGCTGCGGCGCCGGATGAAGCGGGATGACGGGATCTTGGCAACATGGCTGTATGAGCTGGCGAATGCTCTGGAACTGGGAACCGGCGGTCTGCCGGCTTTGACGGACTATGAAAAGCAGCTGCAGGAAGACCGCGCCCTGGCAGCGGATTATCTGGAGAATTCCTATGCCTCCCATGCGGATTATTTTGCGGAATACTTTGACATGCGCATCAAGCAGGTGGAAGTGCTGAAAAATCTGGAATGGGAACTGGCCAGCTATCAGGTTCCCCCGGCCCAGACCCGGACCATCGCCGGGTTCATCCGCTATCTGGCGGGGTATGTGCAGGAAACCAATGAACCGAAGGCCCAGGAGGACAGGCTGAAGGATCTGCTGGGGCATCTGCGTCACGAACAGCTGCCGGCGACCAGACAGGAATTTGAGCACCGGGCCATTCTCTACCATATTCTGATGACGATCCGGGAGTTCATCGATCTCAAGCGGCAGTTTGTGGAGGGGCTTTCCAGCCGGCAGCGGGAAGAATACTGGAAGCAGCAGGACCAGCGTCACTAGCTGCATCAGCGGATACGAAAAAAGCCTGCGGCGTGAATGCGCTGCAGGCCTGATTTCGTTTAATCCGGGAACACCGGGGTGGACTCTGTTTGTCACACGCCACTGTTTCACCAGAGCGGCGTGTAACCGTGACGGCTCATCCTTCACGGTTACTGGCCGACCTGGTCGCGCCAGTAAGCCCAGGCATACCCGCACTGATCGGCCACTGTCTGAGCATCCCAGAGGCGGGTGTTTTTGTCCGAGTTGGGGTCCAGCACCTGGAACTGTCCGTTTTCCATGCCCGTGACCACGATGAAATGTCCCACCCGGGTGAAGTCGCCGGGATTCATGGACAGAACCAGAATGTCTCCGGCATTCAGGGCGGCTTCCATCATCTCCCGGGTGGGGGCGATGGATTCGAACTGAATGCCCCAGTTGTTCGCCGCGTCTCCCAGCAGAGAATGCGCCGTTCCGATGCCATCCACATAGTCCCCGGCCTGTTCGGAGAACTGAGCCACCGCATAAGGGGTGATGGCGGGATCCTGATTAAGATAAGAGAACACCATGGACAGGCAGGTGGGCGCACAGCCTGCAAAGAGCATGTTGCTGGTGCCGTAGGGCAGATACGCCCAGCGGGCATCCCACTGCAGCAGATGCGGAACGGTTTCCAGGGATTCGCTCAGCGCCCCGGGCTGCGGCGTATTGCCATCCAGCTCGTGCAGCCGGGAGACGATTTCCTGACGCTGGTCATCCCGGGACAGGAAGGTCATATAGTCCGAAGGAATGCTCTGGTCATCCCAGAGATCCAGAAAGCGGACGCCGTCTGTTTCCGGATGGGTCTGCTCCACCCGGGCCGCCACGTCATCCGGAATCTCCGTCTGTTCATTGTTGTACTGTTCCAGGTCCTGATAGGCGGCTGCGTTGTCTGCGGCCACCATGGCCATGAAGGTGTCATAGTCTCCCTGATCCAGATTCCGGCTGTTGGTTTCCTGAGAGAGCCGTCTTTCCAGGTCCTTTCTGGCACTGACAGCTTCCGCCAGCGCTTCATGCCGGGCTGCCTGCGTGCTGTAGTACCCGGCCGCCAGCACGCTCTGAAAAATGGCGAACACAGCCACGGTGGCCAGCGCAATGCCCACCCACAGATAGGTATAACTCATACGCCGGCTCCGGGCCGGTTTCACGTTCTTCACAGATGATCAACTCCCCTTTTCTTCCACGCCGGCAGCAGATCGCGTCTGCCTGAACAGGCAATCACATTCTACTCTGAATTCTGCCGTGCACAGAGTAATATTCTACCGGAATGTGAGGGAAAACACACCACTGGCTGCCACTCTGGTTACAGGGTGCAAAGCATGCCGCCCAGGATCACGCCGGCGCAGAGCATGGCCTGCCACAGGGTAACCGGTGTCCCCTGAAACAGCCAGGCCAGTACCGGTGCCCAGGCGCAGAAGGTGATGTTCAGCGGCATGGCTCTGGCAGCCCCGAGCCGGTGAATGGCCAGATAATAGCACAGGTAGCTGGCGGTTCCCGCCAGACTGGCTGCTGCCAGCAGCCCCAGGCTGCCGCTCATGGCCTGCGCATCCCCAAAGCCGTGAAACAGCGGCAGCACCGCCAGCCAGAACACCGTGCCGGAAACCGACTGACGCAGCAGCAGGGCCACATCATTGTCCACGGAATCCGCTTTCTGCACCAGCAGCCCTTCGCAGGCCCAGCCGGTGGCTGCCAGCAGTCCGAAGCCAAGACCCGGCCAGAATCCGGATCCCTGCACAGCGCCTCCGGACAGCAGCATCAGACAGCCAAGTGACAGGATCATGCCTGTTATCTGCCGGCGGGTGATGGGTTCATGAAACATCAGCGCCCCCGCCAGCAGCCCCAGTGCAGGATACAGAGAAGAAACGGAAGCCGCCAGTCCCGGTCCCAGATACCGGATTGCCATGACATATCCGGCCATCCCCACGGGTCCTCCCAGCAGGGCTGCTGTCATGATCCGGCGGCCATCCCGGTGCTTCACAGCCCGCAGGACAGCCGGCCAGCGCCGGCGCAGGGTGGTCAGCACCGCCAGCCACAGGGCACTGCCCAGATCATGGAACGCCGTGGCAGCCAGCGGGGCTGCAAAGGACATGGAAAAGGGCGCCAGGACCAGGGAGAGTATCACTGTATCCAGCGCCCAGAGAAATCCGCCGCAAAGTCCGCTGATCAAAGCTCCGGCCTCACGATGCGCATCAGCTCTTCCATGAGCCCCGGCAGTTCGGCGGCGGACTGGATTTCCGGCACCAGCTCCGTTCCGTCTTCCCGGAACCCGATCACAAACACGCTGCCTTCTTCATCCATCGGCGGCAGGTCATGCTCCTCACAGTATTTCGTTGCCACAAACGCCAGCTGGCGCAGGGCCATCCGGGACAGGGGGATCGCCGCTTCCACATCCGCGAACCACCGGCCCATGTCCGGATCGTAGTCCGCTGCGATCACCAGCACATAGGGGCTTTCCGGCAGGGCCCGCAGCCGTCCCCAGGTTTCGTTCTGCAGCAGGAGAATGGTTTCCAGCACGGAATCGATCCAGCTCAGTTCGTCTTCCGTTTCCCGGATCCGGCTTTCGTAGGCATCCCAGAAACGGGAAAACGGGAAGTCCAGAAAGGAAGGACTCCAGGAGCACAGCGCCTGCTGGAACCACTGCCGGCAGACCTCCGGGGCAATCCCGGCTTCTTCCAGTTCCTGCAGCATGTAGATGGATTTGATGAGACCCGGCAGCCGGGTTTCCACATACCAGTTCCGGGTACTCTCCAGCTGCCCGCTGTTTTCCAGATCGATGCCCTGCATATCCGCCGGATCGGGTATGTCTGTCCACTGTTCCAGAACAGCCGGATCTTTCATCAGCTCCCTGGTGCGGCCCCCTGCCTGTTCGCTGACACTGGACACCAGTTCCAGCAGCCGGATCTGACGGGGTGTCAGATCCAGAAATGTGCGTTCTTCCATATATCGTTCCTCTGTCATTCTTCTTTGTTCATGGCTGTCATGGCCTGCTGCATCACAGGCCGGGTTCCCGGACCAGCCGGAGAAACCCCGGCAGGCACCGGATATCCGCATGACTGATCTCGCCGCCGTATTCACCGTCCAGCGTCCAGATCGCGGGATCGCTGTCGATCTCCAGGTGATCGGTCTGTCCCCATTCAAAGAAAGGAGAAGAGAAATCCCGGCTGGCCAGCGCCCGCAGAATCTGATTCAGTTCCGTCAGATTCATGGGCCGGCGGATGCACAGATATTCCAGCAGCCCGTCATTCAGATCGGTTTCATCCGGGACCAGAATATCCGATCCGCCCACAGAGAGGGAATTGCACACCATGACAAAGGTGAAATCGCCGGTTACGGTCCGGTCTTTATCGGTGATTGTCATCTTCACCGAGTTGTTCTCCCAGTGGGCAAAGTCAATGGACTGGATCGCCGCGGCGACATAGGCCAGCGTGCCGAACCGCTTTTTCTGGTCCTGGGGTGTATCCCAGGCAGCCTGGGTCCCGATTCCCGCTGCGGCGACATAGGTGAAGACTTCGCCGTTGAAACTGCCGGCGTCCACCTGCCGGGGACTTTGCTCCAGGGCGGTTTTCATCGCCTGCAGCGGATCCTGGGAGAGGCCATGGGTGCTGGCAAAGTCATTGACCGTGCCTACAGGGACATAGCCCACAGGCAGATCCGTGTCCTTCAGGCCGTTGGCCACTTCATGAAACAGGCCGTCTCCGCCCGCTGCAATGATCCGTTCATAGAACCGGTGATCCCGGCGGATTTTTTCCGTGGCATCCCGGGACCGCTGTGTGGGATGCACCTCTACGCGCCTGCCCGCTGCCACAGCCAGAGAAATCAGATCGTTGAGCGAATCCAGGATCCGGCTGGATCCGGAATGCGGATTGTAGACAAACAGGACCGGCTTTTGTGCCGGCATCTGATCCTTCTTTGTTTCCATGTGTTTCATTATACGCTGAATCCGTCCTGGGTCTGCCTCTGTCTGATGCAAAAGAATGCCCGCAGCAGCCCCCGGCGTCCGGACTGGCTTATCATGGAGTCATGAAAGAATTTCAAGTGATCCGGACCATGATCCGGAAAACCGGGATGAGCCGGTTTCTGACTGGATTTGCCATATTCTATGTTCTGTTCTGTTTTCTCATTCAGCTCGCCGATCCGGCGGTGGAAAGCTTCGGCGATGCACTGTGGTTCGGCCTGAATGTGATCACCACCATTGGCCTGGGAGACTATACCGTCACCACACCCCTGGCCAGGATCCTGGTGGTGCTGCTGGGCCTGGGAGGCATTCTCATGTTCGCGTTCATCCCCGGCGTCATGACTTCCTATTATCTGCAGCGGGTGCAGACGCAGAAAGATGATTCTCTGAATCAGTTCTACAGCAAGCTGATCCGGGCTCCGGAGCTGACCGCTCAGGAAAAGAAGGAAATTGCCGCCCGTACCCGGGCAGCCAGAAAGAAGGTGGGGAAATGATCCGGGGATTCCAGCTGTTCTGGCTGATCCTGGAACGCCTGCATCTGAAGAAGTTTCTGTTTGTGTTCCTGCTCTGGTATGTCATCGCCTGCACTCTGCTCTGGATCCTGGATCCGGCCATCACCACCCTGGGTGACGGCTTCTGGTTCGGGTTCATTCTCGTGACCACCATCGGCTTCGGGGATTTCACCGTGACAACCCTGCCTGCCCGCATTGTGGCGGGGATCCTGGGGCTCTACGGGGATCTGGTGATCACCTTCCTCACCGGCGCCATCACATCCTGGTTCTACGAAAAGTTCCAGGGCTTCCAGGGACACTCTGTGGGCGCTTTCGTAAACCAGCTGGAGCATATGGATCAGCTCTCCGACGAAGAACTCCGGGAGGTTGCAGCCAAAGCGAAAGCTCTCCGTCAGCCTTCCGGGCACCAGGATCCGCAGTAACCGGAAAACGCCTGTCCACTGGATGCATGGACAGGCGCTGTTTGTATGCAGCATGCCGATGGCTGCCGGGGCCTGGATCAGAGAGGAAGGTCCAGTGCTTTGAAGCTGAAGGAGGGGAGGGGCTCAGGCTGGCGGATTTACACAAATTCTTCGGAAAAAGTGTAAAATTTCGCACTTTTTCTCGGGAAAAAGTGTATTCGTTCATAGTAAACAAATGCTGTCTCCCGCACTGCATGGCATTTCTGCTTTCTGAAAGGGTTTTCTGCTGAGCCTCGGGCGGTATACTGATGTCATGAAACAATTGCCGAAACTGGTTCTGTGCGACATAGACGGAACAATCGTGAACTCCAGCTGGGACATGACCCCGGCGGTCAGGGAGCTGTTCATGAAGCTCCATGACAAAGGCGTCTGGACGGGCATCGCCTCCGGGCGTCCGGTGGATGACATTTCCTTTCATATCCGGAAATGGAATCTTCCCTTCGACTTTGACATCCTGGTGGGACTCAATGGCTGCGAAGTGGTCAACCGCATCACCGGGACACAGACGCTGACCCATACCCTGCGCGGAGACCAGCTGCGCATGGCCGTGGATGTGATGCGCCGGCAGGGATTCGACTTTATTCCCTTTGTCTATCAGGGAGACCGGATCCTGGCAGAAGACATCACCGAGGTGATCCGCACCTCTGCCCTGAAATCCGGCAAGACACCGGTGAAAGCCAGTCTGGATCAGATTTGTCAGGACAATGCGAAAATCATGCTGCGGACGCAGAACGAAGAAGAAACTGCCCGCATGGAGGCATATATCGCCGCCCATCCCATCGAAGGCATCAAAGGATTCCGGACCCAGGCGACGCTGCTGGAGTTCGCACATCCGGAGATTTCCAAAGCCGTGCCCCTGCCGCAGATTGCCGCGGATCTGGGCATTTCCCTGTCCCAGGTTATGGCCTGCGGCGATACCACCAATGACAACGAGATGCTGCAGACTGCGGGCATCGGGGTGTGCCTGGCCAACGGCACCCCGGATACGAAAGCCTGTGCTGATTTTGTGACGGACCTGGACTGCGACCACGACGGTCTGGCGGTGTTTTTCCATGAACAGTATCCCCAGCTATAGCGCCCTGGTGCTGGCAGCGGGACAGGGAACCCGCACGGGTCTTGCCTACAACAAAATGTTTTACCGCCTTCCCGGGGGAAAAACAGTGCTGGAAGAAGCGCTGCGGCCGTTTCTGGCGGACGAAGCCTGCCGCCAGATCATCATCACCGGGCAGCCCGGTGAGCTGGAGGATCTGCGGCGGCTGGCACCGGATCTGCGCTGTCAGGTGGTCGCCGGGGGCGATACCCGGCAGGAGAGTGTGCGGCTGGCACTGGATCATGTCACGGAACCGGTGGTATTCATCCATGATGGTGCCAGACCCTGGCTGCAGAACCGGGAACTGGAAAAGCTGAAGCAGGTCATGGTCACGGAAAAAGCGGCGCTGCTGGCGGTCCCGGTCACGGATACCATCAAGGAAGTCCGCCAGGGTCGGATTGCCGGAACCCCGGACAGAACGCTGCTCTGGGCTGCCCAGACTCCCCAGGCTTTTGATACCGCCCTGATCCGGGAGTGCCATGCCAGAGCCCTGCAGGAAGGGGCGCAGGTCACGGATGATTCCATGCTGGCAGAACGCTGGGGACAGGTGAGCGTGGCCGTGGTCCCATCCGATCCGGCCAACCGGAAAATCACCGTGGCCGCAGATCTGGAAGTCGGATGAAAGGCCCATGCCGCGGAGTGATCTGTGGTTTTTGCTGTGTGTGGCCGGGTGCTCCGGCAGACATCGGCAGGGGAATTCACCATGGTCGAAAAAAGCCCGGGATGACGATAAGATGACACAGAGAGCCTGCTGCCGGATGGCGCATAACGCAGGCAGGAGGACGGCAGATGAAAACAGGAAAGCTGGCGATGACAGGGGCCATGGTGCTGGCTCTGGCACTGGGGGTGATGCCGGTGCAGGGAAAAGAAGTGAAGACGGATACTGCGCCGGAGATGTACAGGACGGTGCAGGAAATGGGTCAGGCGCTTGCATCGTATCCAGCGGTGAAAAAGCTGGCGCTGGATCCGTATAAATCGGAGGCGGAGGAAGGGACGTATGTGATTCCGGGGCTGAACAGAAGCGCTTCGCTGAATCTGTCGGGGAAGCCGGCGTCCTGCAGGACGATGACACCGCAGGGGATCACGGAGACGGACAAGTACCTTCTGATTTCGGCGTACTGTCATGATCACATCCATCATTCGGTGATCTGGGTGCTGGACAAACAGACGCATGACTATGTGAGGACGGTGGTTCTGGAGGGAATGCCCCATACCGGCAGCATTGCCTGGGATCGGAACCGGAATGTGATCTGGGTGGCGACGCATGAACATGGCAAGGCCACGGCCAGTGCCATTCCTGCAGAGGTGCTGGATACGGCGACGGAGCAGAAAGCGGTTGCCTGGGACAGGACTTTCGAGCTGGAGGGCCTGCCGGTGGATTCCTGTCTGTGCATGGATGGTGACTATCTGGTGGCGGGGTCCTTCGAGAAGACCGGAGATGTGCACATTCGCTGGTATGAGGTGGATGACAAGGGGCTGCATGGGGGAGAGGAGAAGATCCATCCGGGGGCGTCCCGGAAATTCGGTGCCAATCTGCAGGGGATCGCCGTGGTGGACGATCATATTCTGACGGCGGCTTCCGATGGACCGAATCTGGCTTCCACGCTGAGTGTGTTTCCCAAAGACATGAAGGATCTGGACAAGGCATCGGCGGTGGTGACGCTGCCGCCGCGGCTGGAGCAGATTTCGGTGTCTCTGTCCGGTTCCAGGCTGTATGCGAATTTTGAGAGCGCGGCTTCGGCTTACCGGGATGAAGGCGTGGTGGTGGACCGGATCCTGTCTCTGGATCTGGACAAGGTGCTCAGGGAGGCGGCATAAAGCACACTGCCGCGGCTGAGCCAGGTGAGCCGGCTGCCCTGCCGGATCTGGCGCGGTCCGGGAGGGGGTTTGGGATGGCGGCCTGTGACTGGAAAGGCGGTACCGGATGAAACATTCCTGTCGTGATATATTCCTGCGTCAGACATTCACGCTGTTCAATGGGGTGAACCTGGTTCTGGCGCTGCTCATTGCCTGGACCGGGTCCTGGCAGAATCTCTTTTTCACGGGGACAGTGCTGACCAACTGGCTGATTGGCATGGTGCAGGAGATCCGGGCGCGCAAGACTCTGGACCGGCTGGCACTGCTGCATCAGGATGTCTACACGCTGGAAAACGGCAGCCGGATCCGGCGGGATGACCTGCAGCCGGGTATGGTTCTGGTGCTGGTACAGGGGGATCAGGTTCCCTGTGATGGCCGCATTGTGGCGGGTGTCGGGGAAGTGGATGAGAGCCAGCGCACGGGGGAAAGCGAAGAAGTGCTGCGGCAGCCCGGGGATCAGCTGTATGCGGGGACCACGGTGATTTCCGGCCGGCTGTCTGTGAAGGCTGTGAAAACCGGTCAGGAAACCGCAGCGGGGCGCATGATGCAGGAGGCCCGGGGGCACAAGACGTTCAGCAGTCCGCTGCGGCAGGCGATTGATACCATTGTGCGCTTCTGCACGCTGGCCATTGTGCCCTGCGGTCTGCTGCTGTTCGCACGGAGTGTGTTTATCAGTCATGTGCCGGTGAAACAGGCCATCAATTCCATGGCTGCGGCGCTGATCGGCATGATTCCCGAGGGGCTGGTGGTGCTGACTTCCATTGCCCTGGCGGTGGCCAGTGTCAAGCTGGCGCGCCAGCAGGTGCTGGTGCAGCAGCTGTACTGTTCGGAGACGCTGGCGCGGACGGATGTTCTGTGTCTGGACAAGACCGGGACGCTGACGCAGGGAAAAATGACGATGACAGGAGTGATCCCGGAACCCGGGTGGGATCAGATGAAGGTCCGGCGGATCCTGGCGGGGCTTTATGCGCAGCTGCCGGATTCCAATGCCACGGCAGAGGCAATCCGGGCGGGGTGCCGGGATGTGATTCCGGAATCCTTCCAGGTGCAGTCCATGACCCCTTTTACCTCCGCGACGAAGTATTCCCGGGTGGTGACAGCCCAGGGGACCTGGCGCATCGGGGCGCTGACAAGCATTCTGGCTGATTCCATGCCCGCTGCGGTACAGGCAGAAGATGCCGCCGGCGGTCAGGAGAGTTCCAAAGATCCGGCGGGTGGGATAACGCCGGATACCCGGGAAGCAGGATTCGGGCCGGACCTGGAGCGGGTGCTGCGTGAGCAGCAGGCCTGGGCAGCCCGCGGGCGGCGGGTGCTGGCGCTGGTTCTGGATGCGCATGTGGTGGCTCTGATTCTGTTTCAGGATCCCCTGAAGCCGGAGGTCGGCCAGACTGTGGAATACTTCCTGAAGCAGGGTGTGTCCCTGAAGGTGATCTCCGGTGATGACCCGGCAACGGTGCAGGCGATTGCCAATGAAGCAGGGATCCCGGGTGAGGCGGTGAGCATGCAGGATGTGCCCGGGGACCGGATTCCGGAACTGATGCAGTCTCACTCGATATTCGGCCGGGTGCGCCCGGAGCAGAAAAAAGCCATGGTCCAGGCGCTGCAGGCGGCGGGACATGTGGTGGCCATGACCGGTGACGGGGTGAATGATGTGCCGGCGCTGAAAGCCGCGGACTGCAGCATTGCCATGGGTGCGGGAGCCCAGGCGGCCCGGGCGGTGGCGTCGATGATTCTGCTGAACAATCAGTTTGATGACCTGCCGCAGATCGTGATTCAGGGACGCCGGGTCATCAACAACATTCAGCGCACGGCGAGTCTGTTTCTGGTCAAGACGCTGTTTTCCTTCGGGCTCACGGTGCTGACGCTGCTGTTTTTCAAGGTCTATCCCTTTGAGCCGGTGCAGCTTTCGGTGATTTCCGCTCTGGCCACGGGGATCCCCAGCTTTGTGCTGACGCTGGAACCCAATGATGCCAGAGTCACGGGGGACTTCCTGAAAAATGTGCTGTCCCGGGCGGTTCCCGGTGCATTCAATGTGCTGCTGATGGTGAGCCTGGCCCGGCTTGTGCCCGGTTCCCAGGGGCAGTTTTCCACCATGGCCACGCTGATGGCGGGCATGAATGCGCTGTGGGTGCTGTTCTATGTGTGTCAGCCCATGACCCGGATCCGGCAGGTGCTGGTGGCTGTCATGACGCTGGGGTTTGCGGCTGCGGTTCTCTGTTTCGGGCGGCTGATGTTCCTTGTGCCCCTGACGGCTCTGCAGACTGGCGTGGTGGTGATCTGCGGCTTGTGCATGCCCTTTGTGCTGAAAGGGCTGCAGGTGCTGGAGCGCCGCCTTCTGCGTGCAGGTGTGTAGGCTGGACTGGCAGGGCTGATGCTGATGGATATCGAATGCTGGCAGTCAGCCTGCAGACAGAGGTGAGAGATGCGAAAAACCGTCAGTACGGGCTGTGGGTCCGTTCTGACGGTTTATTTCGTGCACCGGACATGGTGCACTTTCAGCTGGTGAGAAACCAGCTTCGACTGACTGGTCAGTGGACTGGACGGGACAGCAGCGCTGTTCATCCATCAGTCCGTCTTATTCCTCTGTAACGCGGATGGACTTGATGACCTTTTTCTCTTTGGGAGCATCGTTCCAGTTCGTGGGTGTGGAAGCGATTTTGTCCACCGCATCCATGCCCTGGGTGATCCGGCCGAAAGCCGCATACTGGCCATCCAGATGCGGTGCGTCCTGATGCATGATAAAGAACTGACTGCCGGCGCTGTCCGGATCCATCGCCCGGGCCATGGACAGAACACCCCGCTCATGCTTCAGGTCATTTTTGAAGCCGTTCCCTGAAAACTCACCGGGAATTGTATATCCGGGCCCACCTGTTCCGTTTCCGGCGGGATCACCGCCCTGAATCATGAAACCGGGAATGATCCGGTGAAAGGTCAGTCCGTCATAAAAGCCGTCATTGGCCAGTTTTTCAAAGTTTTCCACAGTCTTCGGCGCGATTTCGGGGTACAGTTCGCCCTTCATGACATCGCCGTCATCCATGGTGATGGTGACTTTTTTCGTCATAAGAGAATTCCTCCTTTTCCTCCATCTTAGAAAAACCCGGGGCTGCAGACAATCGCAATGCCGCCGGATGGTAAAATGTTTTTATGACAACAAAACAGACAGAGAAGAAACCGGAAGCAGCCGGCAGACTGAAAATCGGCCTGCTGGGACTGTCGGATCCGGCCCCCTGGCCCGCGGATCTGATGGAAGCCCTGGATTTCTGCGACCTTCATATCTCGCCCATACTGGCTCAGCCCAGTACCGGGCAGCAGCGGGCTGCCATCTGGAACAGCTGGATGCAGCAGGGAGACTTTGACTGGATCTTTGATGTATCCGGCGGCAATCTCTCCACGCTGGCTCTGCCCTATCTGGACCTGGATCTGTACAGGTCCTGCCGTACCATCTTTGCCGGATACAGCGATCTGACACCGGTCCTGAATGCGCTCACCGCAGCGACCGGAAAGGAAACCCTGCTGTTTTCCGCCTGGCAGAACATCAGCGTCCTGCAGGCATTTCTCCGGGACGGGGACCTGAGGCTCGTCCGTCCCCAATGGCAGGCTGTGGGATCCTTCCCCCTGCGGCATCTTTCCGGATCCACGGTGACAGGCGGCAACATCCGGTGCCTGCTCAAACTGGCAGGAACACCCTGGTGGCCGGATTTCCGTGGCCGCGTGCTGTTTCTGGAAGCCCGCTCCGGCGACGCCTTCGCCATCGCTTCCATGGTCGCGCATCTGTGCAATGCCGGGGTGATGAATCAGATCGCTGTACTGGCTCTGGGACAGTTTACCCAGCTCAAGGATCCGCTGCCTGTGGTCCAGACTGTCCTGGAACAGATGGGCGTCAGCCGGGATCTGCCGGTGGTGGTCACAGAAGAGGTAGGACATGCCCCGGGGTCCCTGGGGCTGTGGATCGGAAAGGAGCTGTTTTCATGAAACTCATCCGTTCGCTGTTCGACCGAAGAGCACTGCTGCCGGCAGCGGCGCTGCTCATTCTTTCCGGCGTCTATGAACTGGGTTATTATGCCATCTTTGCTCTGCCGCTGCCTGCTGTCGGGCAGGGAGCGCTGTTCATTGTCTGGTATCTGGCTGCCGGGGTGGCTCTGTACTGTCTGATGACTGCCGCCTGGCGCCGGAACCGGGAACAGACAAAGCCGGCAGCCGCAAAAACCGGCAGACGAAAAGCGCCGAAGGTTCCGGAACCGGAGCTGACTGTATCCGGTGCGCTGCGGTCTCTGGCTCTGGCCGCCTTTTATCTTGTGCTGGTCTATGGCATTCTGCGCCCGTTTTACGGACTGGCAGCCAGCCACAGCTGGGTGCTGGTTCCGGTGGAACTGCTCTGCGCGCTGGTGCTGATTTTCTGCGGTCCGCTGACGGTGATCTGGAATCAGGCTGCCGCCTGCCGGCAGCGGCCATGGCAGCTGCTTTCCGGGCTGTGGAAGTGCCGCAGTCTCGTCAATGGCTGGTGCTTCATTGTGCTGGTGCGCATGGCGCTGGACACGCTGCTGGGGGGGCTGTTCACGCTGGCTTTCGGGGTAAATGCCTTTTCCCTGAGCACCCTCATGCTGTTTCAGGGGGATCCGCTCTCCAGCGCCGCTCTGTACGCCTCCGGCGGCTTTGCCGGGGCAGCGCTTCTGTTCTGTCTGACAGGCTGCCTCTATGCCTGGATGATGGCGGGCTGGTTCCTGCATGGAACTGAATGAACTGAAGCTCACCGCCCGGCGGTTCGGGCTGCTTCAGAAAATGGGCATCACGACCCTGGAGCAGCTGCTCAAAACCTATCCATTCCGGTATGAAAGCCACCAGATGCTCCCCTTTGATCAGTGGGAGAAAGGAGATATGGTGGGATTTGCCGGACTGATTGCCAGCCGGCCATCTGTGATTCGTCTGGCAGGCAACCGCACCATGACCCGGTTCACGGTGATCAGCTGGAATCAGGAAATTCAGGTCACGGTGTTCAACCGGCCCTGGCTCAATGCATTTCCCTTCGGCCAGACCATTTACATCCGGGGTACGTATCAGGGAGCCGGAAAAGTCACTGCCCTGCAGGCGGGAAGAAAACCGCCGGAGGAAGGACTGATCCCGGTGTATTCCATGATCAAAGGCATGAAGCCCCAGGATATGCCGGCCATCATGGACAAAGCCCTGGAGCACCTGGATCAGCTCCCGGATCTGATTCCTCCTGCTCTTCGGCAGCGTTACCGGCTGCTGGACAAAAACACCAGCTACCGGTGGATTCACCATCCGCCTGATGAAAAGCGGCTGCATCTGGCGATCCGGACGCTGAAATACGAAGAGTTTCTGTGTTTCCAGTGTGCCGTGCAGTCGGAGAGTGCGCTGGGTGTGCGCAAGCAGCCCCGGATTTTTGACCAGAATCTGGCGGAAGCCTTTCTGGCGCAGTTTCCCTATGAACTGACAGCCGATCAGCAGCAGGCAATCCAGGATGTCTGGAGCGACCAGCGCCGGGATACGGCCATGTACCGGCTGGTGCAGGGAGATGTGGGATGCGGAAAAACCGTGGTGGCCATGGCTGCCATCAAAACCTGTGAACTCTCCGGCGGTCAGTCGGCCATGATGGCACCTACGGAGATTCTGGCCCGGCAGCATCTGAAAACCCTGACAAACGCCGGAATCCCGGCGCGGCTGCTGGTGTCTTCTCTGCCGAAAAAAGAAAAGCAGGCAGTGCTGGAAGGACTGAAGACCGGGGCGATCACCGTGGTGGTGGGAACCCATTCCCTGTTTCAGGATCCGGTGGAGTTTGCCAGTCTGGGTCTGGTGGTGGCGGATGAGCAGCAGCGGTTTGGGGTGGCTCAGCGCCGGCAGCTGCTGGAGAAGGGAAAAGGTGCGGATTTTCTCATGATGAGTGCCACACCCATTCCCCGGACCTATGCGCATTTTCTGTACGGTGATATCTCGCTCTCGGCGGTCCGCACGATGCCGGCCGGGCGCAGACCGGTGGATACCCGGTATGTCCGGGGGAAATCCATGAAGCCGGTACTGTCCCAGGTGCTGGAGGGGCTGCGGGAAGGGCGGCAGTGCTATGTGGTGGCGCCGGCAATTGATGAAAACCTGGAGCTGGATATCAAAGGCGTCACTTCCCTGTATGAAGGGATGGCCCAGGTGCTGGGAAAGGACTGGGAGATCGGTCTGCTGCATGGCCGGATGACCGCGGCTCAGAAAGAGGATGTCATGACCCGGTTCAAGGAAGGAACCATCCGCATTCTCGTGTCCACCACTGTCATTGAAGTGGGAATCGATGTGGCGGATGCCACGATGATGGTCATCTATGATGCGCACCGGTTCGGTCTGTCCACCATTCACCAGCTGCGGGGACGCTGTGCCAGAGGACCGGTCCAGGGCCGCTGCTGGCTGCTGTCCAATACCCGGGACACGTCTGCCATTGAACGGCTCCAGAAGCTGGAGGAGCTGAAGGACGGATTTGCGATATCGGAATATGATCTGCAGCTGCGCGGGCCCGGAGACCTGCTGGGGACCAGACAGTCGGGTCTGCCTGCCTTTGTGCTGGGGGATTTTGAAAAGGATCCGGCCATCATGGAGGCCGCGGTGCAGGATGCGGCTGCCGAACTGGCCACCCGCAGCTGGCCGCCGCTGATGGAGTACGTCAGACAGGCCCGGGATTCGGTGCGGTACATGGACTGACGAACTGGTGGTATCATGGATGCATGAAAACCGGAGCTGTAAAAAACAAACTCATATACTTCGCCTTTCTGCTGTCCTGCTGTATCGGGCTGATGCTTGTGGGATATTTCGGATTCCTGCAGACGGTGAACATTGATGTGATGCTGGGAATCCAGTTTGTCTATACCGGAGAAAGCGGTCAGGCGCAGGTCAGTGCAGTTTCCAAGACCGATGACCTGAACCAGCGCATTCAGGAATTCATGCAGACTGTGACCTACACCATTGAGCCTGCGGAAGGATTGTCCAACGGGGATACGATCACCGTGACAGCCCTGTATGATGCGGATATGGCGGCGGAATATCATTTTCAGCCGGTGAACACCCGGGCAGATTTTCTGGTGGAGGGGCTGCCGGAGCGGTATGCCAGTGTGGCTGAAGTTCCGGAGGACTACATCCGGGAGAGTGAAGTGGCTGCTTCCCAGTATCTGCATGTCCAGAATCAGTCTCCGGTGTACGGCGCGTTCCTGCAGGGCAGCAAGCCCGGGGTCCGGGACCGGATTCTGTGGATGTATGAACGGGAGAACGGGGAATATGAAATCGTGCTTGTGCCGGACATCAATGATTCGCAGAACGTGAACCGGAAAGCCATCAGCAGTCAGCAGGCGTACCTGTCCCGGAAGGAACAGGAAAAGCGGGATTTTGCCGGCTATGTCCGCCGGGTTTTTGAGGCCGACTGCACCATTGAAGAACTTTCCTGGACCACCCAGCCCAGCCAGCCCGGCCAGCCGGAGTGACACGGTATTCCGTGTCATTCCGGCACGCTGGGCTGTGGAGAAGGAGGCGGCTTCATCCGGAGTTGGAGTCGTTAAGCCGGATTTTGGGTCGAGGATAAGCCGGCTGCCCCGGGGATGGACCTGTCAAGCTGAAAGAAACAGAAGCAGAACAGGGGGATGACCGTGAGTGGTCATCCCCCTGTTTCGGGTGCTTATCTGATTTTTGCCAGGACCTGATCCAGATCCAGGTCCATCGGACCGAATTCCAGAGTCAGGGCCTCCTTCGTCCGGTCATCATACCGAGGAATGAGATGAACATGAAAATGATCCACGCTCTGTCCTGCACTCTCTCCTGCATTGGACAGCAGGTTCATGCCGGAGGCACCAAGTTTTTCCTGAAGAATTTTTCCCAGGGCGCTGGCTGTGCCGAACACCTTTCCGATGATGGCGGCATCGGCCTCCATGAAGTTTTTCACGTGGGTTTTGGGCACCACCAGGGTGTGACCGAAGGAAGTGGGATTCACGTCCAGAAAGGCGATGACATCCTCGTCCTCAAACACTTTTTTGGCCGGAATGCGGCCGGCAGCGATTTCGCAGAATATGCAGTCCATGTTCCATGCTCCTTCCCGTTCTCGGGTTGTTCCGTTGCGGATTTCGATGTAATGAAAAGCCAGGCTAAGGGGATGCCTGGCTTTTCAAATTAAGGGGATAGAAAATAGTATGAATTAGCCTAGACTGAATCATACCGGCAAGGTCTTCTGCTCCTTGCTTGTTTAGAGTTTAACACAGGGTATACCAGTAATTGTGTGATAAATATGGAAAAATATGTGAACAGGCGATTTTAAGGCCAAAATCAGGGGAGAAGCAGCCGAATACTGCAAAAATCTGCCACTGCTCTCCCACCTGCACCCCAATTCTGAGATATTTCTGAAGAAAAACAAGACAAATACCCACCAGCGCAAACAGTTTGAAACCGCTTGCATTCAGGCGAACGGGGAAGTGTGGGCAATTACGTGTGAAGAACTGTCAGGATTTCTTCACAGATTTCATCCTGCACACTGAATCCGGCATAGATCCGGCACGGGAAGCACGACCAGGCCGGAGGCAGCAGAGCCGGATGGCGGGTCCTGTCAGTCATTGGCCGGAGAGGAAAAACAGACGCCAGCCAGCTGACAAGGCACAGATTCCGAAAACAGACAGAGTTTTTCCGGGGAGCAGGAAAAAGAATGAATGAAATCAAACGCTTACATAGGTAAGATTGTGTTGTACAAAACGTATAGACAAATAGAGTACATGTCTATATCAGAAGAAAGGAATCCACAGTATGACACATTGTATCCTGACTGCGGCAAGGTGCGACCGATGAGTGCCGGCTTTGCAAAATTCCGTGACCCGCTGATGAAGCTGGGGGAAAAGTTCGCGCAGAACAAAACACTCCAGATTCTTCGCGATGCATTCATGCTGGCATTCCCGCTGACGATTTTCGGATCAATCACGCTGGTCATCGCCAACTTTCCGTTCCTGGACAAGATTCTCGGGGAGCAGGGAGCCGCAACGCTGAATGCACTGCTGGGGCCTGCTTCCACTGCCACGATGTCCATTGCCACGGTGTTCACCGTCCTGGGCATCGGGTATTATTTCTCGAAGGACCGCAAATGCGATCCGATTTTCGGAGCAGCCATCTCTCTGGCGGCGTTCATCATGATCACCCCCATGGAGGTGGAGCATGTGCTGGAGGATGGAACGGCTGTCATGGTGGGCAGCGTGCTGGCCATCGACCGGCTGGGTGCCAGAGGCATGTTTGTGGGCATGCTGGCGGCGTTTCTGGCTGCCTTCCTGTACTGCTGGATCACAAAGAAGAACTGGACAATCAAGATGCCGGCTTCTGTGCCGCCTGCAGTATCCAAGTCTTTTTCTGCCCTGATTCCGGCCTGTCTCACCTTGACGGTGTTCCTGGCGGTGCGGATCGGCTTCACGTTCACGCCCTGGGGCAATATTCACGATTTCATCTATGAGCTGGTGCAGGCACCGCTGACCAGTCTTGGCAGCAGTCTGATTGCCACCCTGCTGGCGATTTTCTCGATTCAGATTCTGTGGTTTTTCGGTCTGCATGGGCAGATCATCGTGAATTCGGTGCTGGATCCGATCTGGAATACACTGACGATGGAAAACCTGATGGCGTTTCAGGCGGGCGAAGCCCTGCCCAACATCGTCACGAAGCAGTTCATTGAAATCTTCACGGTGGGCATCGGCGGTTCGGGGATGACCCTGGCTGCGGTGATCATTCTGGCGTTTTTCTGCCGGAGCCGGCAGCTGAAGCAGGTGGGACGTCTGGCGCTGCCTGCAGCCTGCTTCAACATCAACGAGCCCATCATTTTCGGTCTGCCCATTGTGCTGAATCCGACGATTCTGATTCCCTGGATCCTGGCGCCGGTGATCAACGTGTGCATTGTGTACTTCGCCATGGCGACAGGACTCGTCCCGCTGACCACCGGAGTGACGGTTCCCTGGACCACACCGATTTTCCTGTCCGGCATGCTGGCGACCAACTCATGGCAGGGTGGTGTGATCCAGCTGGTGGAACTGGCAGTTGTCTTTGTGTGCTGGCTGCCGTTTCTGAAAGCCCTGGATCGCACGGCTCTGCAGAGCGATATCCAGGAAGAGGATGACAGCGTCTTCGATCTGGGGGATGAGTGAATGAAGCCGGTTCTCTGCTTCGATATCGGCGGCACGCTTGTCAAATATGGCCTGGTGGATGAAACCGGCCGCATCCTGACAAAGGGACGGTTTGCCACGGACCGTGGAAATGGGCAGACGGTGCTGGCGGAGATTGACCGGATCATTGAATCCTGTGATGTCCGGGGGGTGTCCTTCAGCTGTCCGGGGTTTGCGGATGATGAAACCGGCGAGATCGCTGCGGGGAATGTCATTGCCGGTTTCAATGGTCTGAACCTCCGGGAACGCATCGGTGGCCGGCATGGACTGCCGGTGGCGGTGGAAAACGATGCCAACTGTGCCGCCCTGGCGGAATATGTCTTCGGAGCGGGGCAGGGGTCCCGGGGGCTGGCTGTGATGACACTGGGCACCGGTGTGGGCGGAGGTCTGGTCCTGAACGGAAAGCTCTGGAAGGGGAACCGCTCCATGGCCGGGGAATTCGGGTTTCTGTTCGTGCATGGCATTCACACGGATTGCCCCGAGGAAGAAATTCTGTCGGCTCATGGCTCGGTGCGGGCGCTGACAGAAGCGGTGAACCGGGAGCTGGGCACGGATCTGGATGGCCGGGAAATCTTTGACCGTGCAGCAGCTCAGGACCCGATATGCCGGAAACACATCGCGCATTTTCTGGATTCTGTGGCGATGGGGGTCTATAACGTGGCCTACACGCTGGCGCCGGATACCATTCTGATTGGCGGTGCCATCAGCAGCAGAGAGGATCTGCTTCCGGAGATCAGACAGCGGGTTTCCGCTCTGACGCCCTCTTTTTCCCTGGACCTGAATGAAACCACGAAGATCGACCGCTGCCGGTTCGGCAACGACGCGGGGCTGATCGGGGCCTGCGCCAGTTTTCTTCAGTCGGATTTCAGATAAATGCACAAGCTGCCCTCCTTTCTCTCTCTGAGGGCGGCTTGTTTTTTTGTCTGGTCCTGGGGGCTGAATTTGTGACCGGCGCCCTGGCGTGGATCGCTGCACAGGTGTTCCCGGCTCAGATCATGGCGCTGTTCGGGGCAGCCAGCGAGAGCGTGTATTATGTGCAGTTTGCCATGAAGGCATTCCGTGTGTATCTGTGTCTGCTGCCGCTGGCAACGGTGAACAAAGGCGTGTTCATCTTTCTGCAGGCCATGGGCAAAGCCGCGGCTTCCACGTTTCTGTCCATGGTCCGGGAACTGGGGTTCGGCGTGGGATTTGCCCTGCTGCCCTGGTTTTACGGGCTGGATGGTGTGCTGTATTCCATGCCGCTCAGCGATGCCCTTACCTTTGTTCTGTCGCTGATCATCGTTGTCCGTACGCTGAAATCACTCCATGGTCCGGTCTGTGACCCGGTGTGCCGGCCTGCCGGAGTCTTACATCCGGCGGGTGTCTGCCGGGGAGCCTGAGAGCAGAATCACAGAAACACAGACAAAAGAGCCGCAGTCACCGGCTTGAGACTGCGGCTCTTTTGCCTGCATGGATCTGTTTCCGGATCACGTCTTCATACCCGGATGCGGCTTTTCTCAGAGGGATTCCAGACTGCAGACCCAGGCACAGAACTGCCGGTAGTCGCTGCATCTGGTCAGCGAGCGCAGACAGGATTCATCCTGCAGCAGCCGGATGAGCGGTTCATAGACTGTATGAAACAGCCGCGTGTCATCTGCCCGGGGACAGAGAAGAAACACCGCATACACCCGCTGACCATTCCAGTCCATGCCTGCCGGGTCAATGTGCACGGCGGCAGCGGAGACCAGAGCGGCGGGTTTCTGCGGATGCGGGATCGCAAACCCGCCGTAGGCTGTGGAAGCAAACTGTTCCCGTTCCAGTACCAGACAGGCCAGATCTTCTTTCGCATATCCGTGATCCACGAGTCTTTCTGCCATCTGTTCGATCAGTGTGGCTGCATTCTGGACGTTCCCTGTGGAAAACAGGTCCGGAGCAGTCAGGGAGAGAAGGCCCTGGATCAGGCTGTTTCCGGCAGCCGGATGCAGCGCCCGGGCGATCCGGTCCAGATCCTGAGGATTCAGGAAAGGGGATACCACCAGGGCATGGCGTCCCGGGAGTTCCATGGCTGATACGATCAGACCGGTTTCGGGCACATCCTGCGGGGTGTGCTCTTCGATCAAAGCCTGGTGACCGAACTGTGCCTGCAGCCGGTCCAGAAACTGCTGCTTCAGCCCATGCCAGGCGGGACACACCGCCAGGATCTTCGGCTGTTCCTGCTGCCAGGCCAGCTGCGTGCCGATGTGCAGGGCAAAAAATGCTGTTTCGTTCTCATCCAGGGTACAGCCGAAGGTTTCCGAAAAGGAAACAGCGGCTTCCACGGCCATCTCGAAAATAAGGGGAGAAGCGGCCCGGATATTCGGCGTCATGGGATTGGGAATCTGGGCGTGGCTCTTCATGCGGTACAGCAGCTGCTGGGCATGGGCTTCAAACAGAGGCAGAAAGGAAGACCGGCTGATTTTCACGAAATACCGGTCTTCCAGATACTGCGTCACGGATTCGCACCAGGCGTGGATTTCCGGACTGACCTGCTGACATCCTGTTGCCTGCAGCGCCATTTCGTCCAGATCCCGAGCATCGCTGACGGACAGGGAAATGCCGAATTCTTTCTGCAGCAGTCCGGCCAGCTGCCGGCCTTTTTCCGTCTGCGGCCAGGCGGACCGATCCTTCTGGCGGCGGCAGACAATCAGCACGGTGTGACTCACCAGATTCACGAACCGCAGTTCGTTGGCATCCGCCTGCCACTGTTCCAGCAGCCGCGTCCACACTGCGGCGGTCCGGTCCACGATCCGGGCAGCGAAGACAGTCCGGAGAAAATCCAGATGGATGTATTCGCCGGGGGCCTGCTGCCGCAGCAGCCGGGAAATCACCTTCCGGACGGATTCTTCATCTCCTGTGCAGGTGATGCACCCTTTGCGCAGTCCAAAGCGCAGTCCATCGGCCTGATGCGCCCGGTTCATTTTCACCAGATCCTGCCGCAGCGTGGAGGCACTGACCGCCAGCAGATCGCAGACCTCCAGCAGCTCCGGCTCCTCGCCGTCCAGCAGGACGCGCCGGATGATCCAGAACGCCCGTTCTTCGTGTGTCTCCGGCATGAAGGCGCCTTCCTGCAGCAGAGCCCGGGCTTTCCCGCGGCCGGCGAGCACAAATCCCCGGGATGTGGACTGGATGAATGTTCCTTCCGGATCGATTTCGTGGATGTAACTGCGGATGGAACGCTCCGATATCTCCATGGCAGCTGCCAGCCGGGCTGCCGGAACCGGCTGGCGGGCCTGCAGCAGCAGACGGAGCACTTCCAGTTGTCTGTGGTTCATGCTCATCAATACTATAATAATATAGAAGCACCGGGACTGTCAGCCGCCCCGAGTGGCTGCACCGGAAAAGGAGGCGCCTATGACTGTCTATTTGTGCTGTGTATCCGGGTTTTCCTCCAGCATCATGGCCAGAAATCTGGAAATCTGGCTGCAGGAGCGGATGGAAGAAGAAGTGCTGGTGGAGCCTGCCTCCTACCGGATGATGAAAGATGAAGGCGCCCTGGCGGACATCATTCTGCTCAGCCCCCAGATGGCCTGGGCCCGGCAGGAACTGTCCGGTCTCTTTGCGCCGGTGCCCGTGCTCACAGTGGGAATACAGGCATACGGGCTGGGGCAGCCGGATGAGATCGGCAGGGAGATTCTTGGCCTGGCAGCTGCCGGACTGTGAGAGGCACGTCTGTCTTTGCCGGCAGTAAACCGCATACAGAAAGACCTTTTGACACAAATGCCGAAGGTGCCGCCCCCGGGGCAGCCAGCGGCTTTTTGCATGCTATAATGGTACGCGACAAAGAGGATTCAACATGATCAGAAAAACAATGCGGGACCTTGCGGCCATGGCCGGCGGGGTCCTGATTCAGGATACCGGCGCCCTGGTGCAGGGCGCTGTCACAGACTCCCGGCAGGTCACGCCGGGTTGTCTCTATGTCCCGGTGCAGGGAGCCCGGGTGGACGGCCATGACTTCATCGAAGATGTCCGCAAAAACGGGGCCGCCGCCGCGCTGTGGCAGAAAGACCACAAACCCTATCCGGCGCAAATCGGCCTGATTCTGGTGGAGGATACCGTGGCGGCACTGCAGAACATTGCCCGGGCCTGGCTGCAGCAGCTGCAGCCGTTCACCATCGGCGTGACGGGCTCCAACGGGAAAACCA
The DNA here is from genome assembly GCF_910588395.1 of uncultured Faecalibaculum sp. Lineage (GTDB taxonomy): Bacteria > Bacillota_I > Bacilli_A > Erysipelotrichales > Erysipelotrichaceae > Faecalibaculum. Next base: position 40,389 of record NZ_CAJUPA010000002.1, read on the forward strand.
GTGCCAAGGACATGCTGAAAGCGGTCCTGTCCCGGGCAGGGCGCACGCAGGCCACCCGGGGCAACCGCAACAGCGACATCGGTCTGCCTCTGACGGTTCTCGAATTCGATCCGGATATCGAGATGGCGGTGCTGGAGATGGGCATGGAGAATTTCGGGGAGATCGAAACCCTCACGGGGATCGCCCCGCTGGATGCGGCTGTGATCACCTCCATTGGCAGCGCCCATATGGAAAACCTGGGATCCCGGCAGGGGATTGCCCGGGCCAAAATGGAAATTCTGCGGGGACTGAAACCCGGCGGGCTGTTTCTGTATCTGGCGGATTCCCCGGAACTGGCCCGGGAGCTGGAACGGGAAGAAAACCGGCGGTTCATTGAAGAAAACGGCATTGTCCTGATTCCCTTCTCCGCCGCAGACATCGACCGGGTGCAGGTGGAACAGGGCGGCATGGCCTTTGACTGGAAGGGACAGCGCTGGCAGCTTCATGCCCTGGGCAGTTTTCAGTGCGTGAATGCCCTGCCGGCTCTGATTCTGGGAGTCCGTCTGCATGTACCCGCTCCGGATCTGCATCAGGCGCTGGCTACCCTGGAACTCACCGGGATGCGCACAGCCCTGAAACCTGCCGGCATGGCCCACATTCTGGATGACTCCTACAAGTCGAATCCGGAAAGCGCCGTTGCGGCGCTGGACACCCTGGCAGCTCTGCCCGGGAGCCATGTGGCCGTTCTGGGGGATATGCTGGATCTGGGTCCGGAAGAAACCGCGCTGCATGCCGCGGTTCTGGATCATGCAGCTGCCCTGGGCATTCCGGTGTTCACCACCGGTCCGGTATTCAGCCGGCTGAACCAGGGGTGGCATCCGGATCAGGACGCACTGTTTGAAACCCTGAAGCCGATGCTTCAGGACGACACGGTGATCCTTGTGAAAGGCAGCCGGGCCCTGGCGCTCGACAAACTGGCCCGCAGGCTGGAGAAAGAAGGCAATGAAGCGATGAACAAAATCAAACTCGCCGTACTGTTCGGCGGTCAGTCCAGTGAATATTCGGTTTCTCTGCACTCTGCAGCAAGCATGCTGCGCAATCTGGACCGGGACAGCTATGACCTGTCCCTGATCGGCATCACCCCCCAGGGCCGGTTTCTGGAATACACCGGGGACATCGACCACATCGAACACGATACCTGGAACACGCCGGAAACCACCACACCGGTGGCCTGGGTCCACGGCGGCTATGTGCGGCCCGAAAGTGCCGATCCGGCCGCTGTGCGCGAACTGGATACGGTCTTCCCGGTGCTGCACGGCAAAAACGGCGAAGACGGCACCCTGCAGGGCCTCATGGAACTGATGAACATCCACTGCGTGGGCTGTGACGCACTGGCTTCGGCCATGATCATGGACAAGGAAATCACCCACATCATGCTGGATGCCCAGGGCATTCCCACCGCGAAGTATGTCTGCCTGAAAGCAGGCATTCCGTTCTCCGCAGAAGAAATCCTGGAAACGCTGCCGCTGCCCTGGATCGTGAAACCCTGCAACGCCGGCAGCTCCTACGGCGTGCACAAAGTGGAATCCCTGGAGGAATTCGACGAAGCCGTTCGGGATGCCTTCAAGTGGGACGGCCGGGGCAAGGTCCTGGTGGAAGAATGCATTCCCGGATTTGAAATCGGCTGTGCCGTCATGGGCAACCGGGAACCCTTTGCCGGTGCAGTGGACGAAATCGAGATCCACGGCGGCATCTTTGATTTTGAAGGAAAATACGAAATGAAGGATTCCGCCATCTACTGCCCCGCCAGAATCACCCCGGCAAAAACCGAAGAAGCCCGCGCTCTGGCCACTGCTGCGTATCAGGCCATGGGCTGCACCGGATTCACCCGGGTGGATATGTTCCTGCAGCCTGACGGACGCATCCTGATCAATGAACTGAACACCATCCCGGGCATGACCGCCACCAGCCGGTACCCCAGCATGATGGCCGAAGCCGGCGTTCCCTTTGGGCGCCTGCTTCAGGACCTGATCAGCCTGTCTCTGGAAAAAGAGGTGGGACAGTGCTAGATACCGCCGGAGAGCGTGTCTGGACCGAAGTGGACCTGGATGCCGTGGCCCACAACCTGGCTCAGGTCAGAAAACTGATGGGTCCCACGAAAATCATGGGCATCGTCAAGGACGACGCCTATGGTCATGGCGCCGTGGCCTGCAGCCGGGTGCTGGAGAAAAACGGCGTGGATTTCTTCGGTGTGGCCACACTGGAGGAAGCGCTCCAGCTGCGCCAGGCCGGCATCCGCTCGGATATTCTGATCCTGGGCTGGACCGATCCTGCCAAAGCTGCAGTGATTGCGGAAAACAACCTCATCCAGACAGTGGTGGACGTGGCTTATGCCAGAGCTCTGGCCGCCACGGGAATCAGACTGCGGACCCATGTGAAAGCCGATACCGGCATGAACCGCATCGGCATCTCCTGGCAGCTGCAGAACAAGGACCTGGACGGGTTCTTCGAAGTCTACAGCATGAAAACCCTGTCCAATGAAGGCATCTTCTCCCATTATCCCGTCAGCGACGACCTGAAGGAAGACGCCCGTCAGTTCACGGAAAAGCAGACCTGGCTGTTCCAGGAACTGCTGTCCATGCTCCGGGAAAACGGCATTGATCCAGGTCTGGCCCACATTCAGAACAGCTACGGGATCCTGAACTACGGGGACATGGGATTTGACTACTGCCGCCCGGGGCTGCTGTACATGGGCGTCACCAGCGACGACGCCATTCCCGTGGTGCATGAACTGGACTTCATTCCCGCGCTGTCCCTGCGCACCCGCGTCACCATGGTCAAGGACCTGAAACCCGGGCAGACTGTCTCCTACGGCCGTCACTACACCGCTGAAGAACCCGTGACGATCGCCTCCCTGGGCATCGGATACGGAGATGGCCTTCCCCGCCTGATCTCCAACAAAGGACTCACGGTGCTCATCAACGGACAGAAAGCCCGGCTGACAGGCAACATCTGCATGGATCAGTGCATGGCGGATGTCACCGGTCTGGATGTTCATCCCGGGGATGTGGTCACGATCATCGGCCAGGACGGGGACCAGCGGGCCACCGTGGACGAAATCACCCGGCTGTCCCAGTCCATCAACAACGAGACATTCTGCCGGATCACCGCCCGGGTCCCCCGGTATTTCACAGGCACCGGAGATGCTGCCGGCATGAGAAAGGGAAACCATGGCAGCTAAGCGTCAGTACGGCGCCATTGACATTGCGCGCTACATCTCTGCTCTGCTCGTGGTCGCCATCCACGTCTATCCCTTTGTGGACATGTCGCCGGTCTTCAACGAATACTTCATTGCCCTGGTCTGCCGTCTGGCTGTTCCGTTCTTCTTTGTTGTCTCCGGGTACTTCTTCTTCCGGAAAATCCGCCGGGGCAGCATGGAAGAGAATCAGGAAAAGCTGAAAGCCTACCTGTGGCGCATTGGCAAGATCTACCTGATATGGACCGTGATCTATCTGCCCTACACCATCTGGAACTACGCCGCCGCCGGTTTCTCCTGGCAGTCGGTGCTGTCCTGGATTCGGGACTTTTTCCTCAACGGTTCCTATTACCACCTCTGGTTTCTGCCCGCCATGATGCTGGGCATGGTCATTGTGTGGCTGCTGTATGAGAAAAAGGGGATGATGTTCACCCTCAAAGTCTCCCTGGGGCTGTATTTCATCGGGTATCTCATCAACATCTACGCTCCTTACTGGGAAACGCTGCCCTATATCTCGATCCTGTACGGATTCTTTCAGAAGACCCTGGTCACCGCCCGGGACGGATTCTTCTTCGCCCCCATGTTCCTCTCCCTGGGCCTGCTGCTGGCCAAAACCAGACGCGTCAGAGCCCGGGCCGCCGGAACAGCCTTCGGCATTTCCATGCTGCTGCTCGTGGGAGAAGTGACGATCTACGGCAAACTGGGAATCCTCCAGGATCTCTCCTGCATGTTTCTCATGCTCATCCCCGCGGTGTTTTTCCTCGTGGACTGGCTGCTGGGGCTGCGGCTGCCCCCCAATCCGGCCTACCGCACCCTGCGCCGAGACAGTTTGCTGATTTACACCAGTCACATTCTCTTCGCCAGGATCCTGCTCATGATCCTGCCCGGCGCTCATCTGGCGGTGTATTTTCTGACTCTGGCCTGCGCCCAGGGATTCGCCTTCCTGGTGACCTCCAACATGAAACGCTGGCCGGTTCTGAAGAATCTCGTCTGACACCCACCCCGGAGCCTGCACTGGTCCCGGGGTTTTTCCTGTATGCCGATGCGGCCTGCGGCCTGAGACAGGGCCGGATCCTGCGGAAAACAGCCCATTGGTGGTGATTTTGTGCGATTTGTTTGGGAGAGGGCGGGCAACACCGTACACTGATGAAGTAGCAGGAGAAAGAGAGGCAGGATCATGCTGAGAATATCCCAGGTGAAGACCAGAGACACCGACAGACGGTCCATTGAACATGCCCTGATGAAAAAGCTGGGGCTGAAAAACGGCGACTTGAAAGACTGGAAGATCTACCGCCGGTCTGTGGATGCCCGGCATCACGACGTGACGTTTTCCTGGATCATCGACGCCGATATCCGCGGTGAGAACCGGTATCTGACCAGAAAAGATGTCAGACAGACGCCCCAGGCGCCGGCTCCTTTCGTTCCGAAAGGCGTGATTCCGCTGACAGTTCCTCCGGTGGTGGCAGGCTTCGGGCCCGCGGGGATGTTTGCGGCACTGGATCTGGCAGAACATGGCTACCGCCCCATCGTGCTGGAACGGGGCCGGAAAATCGAAGACCGGCGGAAAGACGCGGACCATCTCTGGAAAACCGGCGAACTGGATCCGGAATCCAATGTACAGTTCGGAGAAGGGGGAGCCGGTGCCTTCTCGGATGGCAAACTCACCACCCGCAGCCGCGACCCGCTGGTGGATGAAATGCTGGAGAAACTCCATGCCCATGGGGCGGATGCGGATATTCTCGTGGATGCCTATCCCCACATCGGCACAGATGCCTTTGAGAGCATTATCCGGAGCATCCGGAACCGGATCCTGGAGCTGGGCGGCCAGATCCGGTTTGAGTCCCGGCTGGAGCAGGTGAAGATCGAAGATGACCGGCTGCAGGCCATTGAAGTCAACGGACGGTGGGAGCCCTGTCAGGCGCTGATTCTTGCCCTGGGGCATTCAGCCAGCGACACCCTGCGCCGGCTGCATGACAATGGCGTGGCCATGGAAAGCAAGCCGTTTCAGGTGGGGGTCCGCATCGAGCATCCGCAGACGTTCATCAATGACGCCATGCTGCATGATTTCAGCCAGGACCCGCGGCTGATTCCCGCCCGGTACACCCTGACGGCCATGTCGGACAACGGCAAGGGGATCTATACGTTCTGCATGTGCCCCGGGGGCTATGTCATTGCCTCCAGCGCCCAGCCCGGACAGCTGGTGGTCAACGGAATGTCCTACGCGGACCGGGCGGGAAAAAACGCCAACAGCGCGCTGCTGGTGCAGGTGAATGAAGAGGACTACGGTCCGGCGCTGTTTGCGGGCCTGGAGTATCAGGAAGCCATCGAACGCAAAGCCTTTGAACTGTCCCGGGATTACCGGGCGCCGGTGCAGAAAGCGGCGGACTATCTCACGGGCACCGTCAGCGACACGCTGTCCACAGCCCCGACCTATGAGCCGGGGACAATCATGGCGGATCTCAACGGACTGTTCTCGGACAAAGTGAATCACGCGCTGCATCAGGGCCTGGAGGATTTTGAGCGGAAGGTACCGGGGTTTCTGGAAGGGACCATGACCGGTGTGGAAACCAGGGCTTCCAGCGCGCTGCGCATTCCCCGGGACCGGGACACCCGGATGGCGGATGACGGAATCTATCCCGCGGGGGAAGGCAGCGGGTATGCCGGCGGCATCATGACCAGCGCCATCGACGGGATCAAAAGCGCCCGGGCGCTGATGGACCGGTATGCCCCCGCTGCACAGATCCAGGCCGGATCCGGTCCCTTTCTGACAGATTCAGACAATTGACTGACCAACCGGGTCAATGCAATTCCGTTCATGGTTCAGATATCCTATAATGAGTGAAAGAAATTGAAAACGAAAGAAAGGAGCCTGAAACATGAACATCAGCGAAATCATGGCAGAGACGGGTTCAATCATCGTCGGTCGTGATGCGCATTCGAGAATCATCGTCCGTTCCAAGCAGGACGGAAGCATCTGCTGGTACAACAGCCTTGAGCTGGCAGCCAACCGGGATGCGAGAATCCGGGACCTGCACCTGGACGCAGCAGTTCGATAGAAACAGCATCACAGCCGGATCATCCGGTCTCAGATACAGAAACGCGAAGCCGACAGATACTGGCTTCGCGTTTTGTCTTTTCGCTGCAGGTCCGGGTTCCATCTTCAGAAGCCGGGCAACTCAGGGTCAAATCCGGTCGCAAGCTTCTACACTGGTACCATGAAACACATGAAACTTCCTGATTTCGATACTGTGCCTGCCGCGTTTGACTGGGTGGTGCGGCAGTATGGTCACCGGACAGCGGTTCTGGATGATGCCACCGCCTGGACCTATGAGCAGCTGGATGCCCTGTCGGACTCCCTGGCTGCCATGCTGCCGGAGGAGTCCTGCATCGGCGTGATACTGGATCATGGCCTGGTGATGATCGCCGCCATTCTGGCGGTGCTGAAAGCCGGAAAAGCCTATGTGCCGCTGGAGCCGGATTTTCCGCCGGAGCGCATCCGGCAGATTCTGACAGAAGCCGGGGTTCACACGGTGATCACGCAGCCGGATCATGTATCTGTGGTGCCGGAAGGAACTGTCGCCCTGTGTCCGTCACTGCCTCTGGAACCGGTGGCGTTTGAGCCGCCTGCCATCAGCGGGGAGGATCCTGCCTATATTCTGTATACTTCCGGGAGCACAGGCCGCCCCAAGGGAGTCTGTGTCAGGCAGCGCAATCTGATGCATTATGTCCGGGCGTTTCACCGGGAATTTCACAATGGCCCGGACGATGTCATGCTGCAGGGGTCTGTGTGCACGTTTGATATCTTTGTGGAGGAAGTGTTCACGACGCTGCTTGCCGGGGCGACGCTGGCAATTCCCGCCACCGGTGATTTTCATGAACGGATGCAGTACTGTCAGGATCATCAGGTGACGCTTGTGTCGGGTTTTCCCTGGCTGGCAGCGCAGATGAACCGGGAGCGGATCCTGCCGGAGTCATTGCGGCTGCTGATCTGCGGCGGGGATACACTGCATCAGGATCAGATTGACTGGATCAGGGAACAGATTCCGGTATACAACACCTACGGTCCTTCAGAGACTACGGTGTGCGCCAGCTACTACAGCACCTGGAAGCAGAAACCGCTGGGGGACGGAACCTATCCCATTGGTCATCCGGTGGCCGGGGCGGCGCTGGAGATCCTGGATGAACAGGGCAATGTGGTGGCACCGGGTCAGACCGGCGAAATCTGTGTGTATGGAAATGGTGTGTCCGCGGGGTACATCGGGGATCACGAAGCGGAGAACCGGATGTTCGATCATGACATGTATCATACCGGGGATCTGGGGTATCAGCTGCCGGACGGGAATTATGTCTTTGCCGGGCGGCTGGACCACCAGGTGATGATCTACGGAAAGCGGGTGGAGCCGGAGGAAGTGGAACGGGTCATGGAGCGCTGTCCCGGTGTCCGGGAGGCTGTGGTGACCACCTGGATGGATGACGCCGGCAGCAGTCATCTTCACGGATGGATTCAGCCGGAGCCGGATGCGGAGCCGCAGCTTCGGGAGACGCTGAGCGCGTTCATGGAGCGGTATCTGACCGGGTATATGATCCCGGAAACCGTGACAGTGGTATCCTCGTTTCCCAGGACGGCCAATGGAAAAGTGGACAGCCGGGCGCTGAAAGCCGGGGGCAGGGACGCATGATCCGGGAAGCCGGGAGCCGGGATCTGGAGATCCTGCTGGACTGGCGGATGGAGACGCTGGAGCACGTGTTTGCAGGATGCTCTCTGGAGGGACTGCGCAGCGCCAACCGCCGGTATTATCAGGGACAGCTGGGAACCGGTCATATTGCGTGTTTTGCCCTGGACCGGCAGCTGCTGGAGCCTGTGTCCTCCAGGGAACCGGCTGGCAGCTGGCACCAGGCCATTGTGGGCTGCGGGGGATTGTGTCTGCAGCAGGAGATGCCCAGCCCGGACAATCCCTCCGGACGCTGCGGATATCTGATGAACATTTATGTGAGAGAACCCTGGCGGAAACAGGGGTACGGTTATGAAATCGTGCAGTGGCTGATGGACCAGGCCTGGCAGCATCAGGCGGGAAAAATCTGGCTGGAGGCCAGCGACGCGGGCAGGCCGCTGTATGCAGACATGGGATTTGCGGACATGGAAGACATCATGGTCATTGAACCGGCACGCTGGGAAGAGACAAAGGAAATGGGGGAATGAAACATGATGGAAACAGTGAAGAGTTTTGACGGAAGGCGGTTTCTGCTGCGGCAGCAGGAACAGAAGGAGAATCTGCCGCTGGTGATCTGCATCTTCCATGCCCAGGCCACAGATGCGATCCTGGAAGCAGTGGACCGGCCGCTGAACATACTCATGCCCCTGGACCTGCAATGGGATGAGGATCTGTCCCCCTGGCCGCAGGATCCGGTGGTGATGGCCGATGACCACTTCACCGGACAGGCGCCGGCTTTTGCCCGGACCGTGGCAGCTGCCGCTGACTGGGCCCGGGAGGTCACAGGCAGCACCTGCAGCATTCTGGCGGGGTATTCCATGGGCGGGCTCTTTGCGCTGTTCGCTCCCACAACCGCCGGCAGCTATGACGCGCTGGTCTGCGCTTCGGGCTCGGTGTGGTTTCCGGGGTTCACGGATTATATGAGAGATCACGCTTTCCTGCACCGTCCCCGGGCGATCTGGCTGTCCCTGGGTGACCGGGAAACGAAAGTGAAGAATCCGGTGCTGCAGACCACCTGGTCCTGCATGGAGGAACTGAAGGCCGTCTTCACGCAGGAAGACATCTGCTGCTGCCTTCAGCAGGAGAAAGGAAATCATTTTCAGGACGCAGCCGGCAGAGTGGCCAGGGGCATACTCTGGAGTCTGGAGCAGCTTTGAAGACCGCCATTATTGATGTTGGCGGCGGCATGCAGGCGGCTTTTGCCGCCGGGGTACTGTCCGGTCTGGAGAAAGACCATATTTCCTTCGATCTCTGTTACGGTGTTTCGGCGGGTGCAGCGAATCTGGTGAACTACCTGGCCAGGGACATGGAAGCTTCCCGGGCGTTTTATATGGATCCGGATGCCAGGAAGAAGGTATTTTCCTTCAGCAATTATCTGACCAAAGGCTCGTATGTGGATCTGGACCGGGTCTACGACGATCCGGAAAAACTGGCCAGAGCCCTGGCTTCCCGCAGCGAGCTCACGGTTGTAGCCACCAATGCCATGACGGGGGCGCCGGCGTACTTTGCGAAACGGATGCTGGAAAAACACGGGATGGAAATCCTGAAGGCTTCCAGCAGTCTGCCGCCGGCATGTCCGCCGTATCTGGTGGGCAACATTCCGTATCTGGATGGGGGAATTGCGGATCTGGTCCCGGTACGCCGGGCTTTGGAGCAGGGGGCGGAGAAAATCGTCCTGCTGTCGACGTATCCCATGGAAGAGGAAGCCAATCTGGAGAAATTTCACAATGCAGCCCTTCTGTTTGACTGGAAGTATCCCGGTGCAGCCAAAGCGCTGCGGGAAAATGTGATCCGTTACAACGAATCAGTCCGACTGGTCAAGGAGCTGCAGGCCCAGGGGAAACTTCTGTCCATCTACGCCGATGATGTTCATGGGGTACAGGCTCTGAGCCGTGGTGTGGAAGGGATTCCCGAGTTATGGGAGCAGGGAGAGGCAAAAGCCCGGCTGGTGAAGGATTTTCTTGGTGCGGATCTTGGCTGGACATGGTGGAAGCGTCTGACTCATAAAGCCTCCGATGCATAGGAAAGCCGGCAGGCAGAGACAATAAGGGCAGCAGCTGCTGTCAAAAAGGCCTGCACCCGAAACGAGGTGCAGGCCATAATTGTTATCGGGCGGCAGGATCGGGTTTTCCGTTCTCCAGCTGAGCCGTCACCTTCTCAAAGGCATTCGGATCTACTGAGCGCAGCAGGTTGAGAATCTCACGCTGCCCTTCGGAACGTCCTTCAGCACGTCCTTCAGCTTTGCCGACATCTTTGCCATCCGCAAAGAAAATGTTGTTTTCCTTTTGCATCGTATCAATATCCTCTCTTTCCGCCTGCCCATTGCATCGGGTTGCCTCAGGCAATCCAATGCAAAAGGCAGGCTGCAGGCACAGAGGCTTCATCTGAAAGCCAGAAAGCCTGCATCGAAACAGACGATGCAGGCAATAAAGTTACTTGCCGGACACGGCAGGCTTGGAAGCTTCCAGCTGAGCCGTCACCTTCTCAAAGGCATTCGGATCTACTGAGCGCAGCAGGTTGAGAATCTCACGCTGCCCTTCGGAACGTCCTTCAGCACGTCCTTCAGCTTTGCCGACATCTTTGCCATCCGCAAAGAAAATGTTGTTTTCCTTTTGCATCGTATCAATATCCTCTCTTTCCGCCGTATTCAGATGAATTCCCTGGCTTTCCAGATACGCGTAGTCCCGCTTGTCATCCGGAAGCAGAAACACGTTGTACAGAACTTTCTGCAGGTCTGTTGCGTCTGCAGGCGGAATGCCGAACTCCACCGTCAGAATGGTCGCCACAGGCCGGGTGACCAGCTTTTTCATATGGTTCCTGTTTTCTTCAGTATACCATTTCTCCGGCTCCTCAAAAAATGAAGGGAGATACCCGCCGCTGGCAGAACCCGGCACGACCTGAGGCGTTTTGTCGATTACCTTTCCCATCCGGGGCAACAGCCATATGGAAACCAGCTGAGGGCGGTCTTCGTACCGGTGCACCGGTTTGAATGTATCCAGCAGACCGTGGGCATAGACATTCTGCCGGTTTTCGATTGGATAACCGGGGTGCTTTTCCAGCTGCATTTCAAAATGCAGAAGAAATCTGGAAATCCGGGGCGAATCCTGCTCAGGCAGATCCGCGGACCCAAGGGAATCCGCATGCAGAATGTGGCCGCCGAAGCTGAATTCGGTATTCCGCAGCGTGATGGCCCGGCGGGAATCCCGGTGAAAACAGGGAACGATCTGCGCAACCTGAAGGGAATGAAAATCAGGATGAAGCTGATTCAGGATAAAAGCAGCCAGATCTGCAATCTGGATCACTTTTTTGAACGGGTTGTCATACACATACAATGCATCATTCATGACATACGCTCCTTTCGTGCAATGCAATCACGTTTCCAGAACCGGTTTTGGACTATACAGGACGTCTGCTTGTAAACGTATTGTATCTTTGTGTGCAGGAATACGCAACATAAATCCGAATCTACGTGGCTAATCCCATTATAAATGCGTGAATATAGCATAACTGCCGTTAGTTTGGTGCAGAAATGCAGCAGGCTGTTATTTTAACCGTCACTTTGCCTTATCCGGCCCCGGCCATATCCGCAATCTGCATCCCGCCATTCACCGCATCCGGACACCAGCCTGCACGACCCTGTGTCCCTGTGCCAGGACGGGCGGCTGTACAATCTCCGGCACGAAACGTAAAATGGAACTAATGCCGGAGGGAGGAAATCCCGTGTTATTTCGACCAGACTACTACATATCTCATTACTCGAACCTGGACCTGGACAAGCTGAAACGCCAGGGCATCAAACTGCTGCTCTGCGACATCGACAACACCCTGGTGGCCTGGAACGATCCGGACAACAACGTCAAGGTGAAGCGCTTCATCGGCAGGGTGAAGCGTGCCGGCCTGAAAGTTGCCCTGGTATCCAACGCCATGCCAAAGCGCGCCAGCCGGTTTGCCCGGGATCTCGGCGTGGAAAAGGTGTTCTGCCTGTCCTGCAAGCCGCTGCCCCGGAACCTGAAAAAAGCCATGCGGTTCTATCACGTAAAACCGGAAGAAACCGCCCTGCTGGGGGATCAGCTCATGACCGACATCCTGGGAGCCAACCTGGCAGGGGTGTACTCGATCCTGACTCATCCCATCACCGAAAGCGACAAGTTCGACACCAGAATCAACCGGTTCTTCGAAAACCGGATTCTGGACCACTACGAAAAGAAAGGCGCGTTCAAAAGGAGGAAATTCGATGACTGAATACTGCAAAGGGTGCGGCGTGCAGCTGCAGAACGAAGATCCGGATGCCCTGGGTTATGTCCCGAAACTGGATGCTTCCTATTGCCAGCGGTGTTTCCGCATCCGCAACTACGGTGATGTGACCATCGACATGAAACAGGGCATCGAATCTTCGAAGACCCTGGACAAAATCAGCGAAGTGGACGGCACGGTCTTCTGGGTCGTGGATCTCTTCGCCTTTGAATCCAACCTCATCTCCCGCCTCAACCGCAAGCTCCCCGGCAAGGACATCGTGCTGGTGCTCACCAAGCGGGATGTGCTGCCGGAGTCTCTGACAGACGAAAAAATCTACGACTTCGTGGACCGGCGGCTGAAGGATGAAGGCATCGAAGTCAAGGACATGCTCATCGTGGGCGGCCTGCTCAAACACGGGGAAATGGCACAGGAATCCATCGACAACCTGAAAGCTGCCATGGAGTATTACCGCAAAGGCGGCAATGTCATCTTCATGGGGACAGCCAATGCCGGCAAAAGCACCCTCATCAATCAGCTGCTGCACTCCGGGGATCTCACTGTATCCCGGAACCCCGGCACCACCCTGGACCTGATTCCCATTGAACAGGACGGCTGGACGATCTACGACACCCCGGGCATCGAAAACCACCACAGTCTGCTGTCGGTTCTCCCGGCGAAGGATCTCAAAACCGTCATTCCCACCAAACCCATCCGGCCTTTTGTCTCGCAGATCTATGAAGACCAGTCCTTTGCCGCCGGCGGCCTGGCACGGCTGGATGTGCAGACAGACGGCAAAGCCACCGTGGTGGGCAACTTCTCCCGCAGTCTGCCCATTCACCGGGGAAAACTGGCCAAAGCCGATGAACTCTGGACAAAACACCTCAACGGCATGCTGTCCCCCGCGGCAGACACCAGTCTGCTCACCCTGCACACCTGGCATGCCCCGAAGCTGCATCCCGGTGAAAAAATGGATGTGGACATTGCGGGAATCGGCTGGTTCACGGTATCCGGCGATATCAAGGACGTGTATGTAAAAGCCCACAAGGGCGTGGATGTAACATTTCGAAAGGCGATGATCTGATGCTGCTCAATGCATCTCAAAAGAAAACACTCCGGAGCCTGGGACAGGGCATGCCGGCGCTGCTGCAGATCGGCAAGGACGGTCTGAGCGAAAACACCGTAAAGAATCTGGACATTCAGCTGGATGCCCATGAACTCGTGAAAATCAATCTTCTGAAAACCGCACCGCTGGATGTCCGGGAAGCCGCCATCGACCTGGCGGCGGCCACCGGCGCCAATGTGGTGCACATCATCGGACGCACCATTCTGCTGTACCGGCCCACGAAGGAAAACAAGCTGGGCATCCGCCTGTGAGCACAGCGGACTGCGGCGTGTTTGTGCCGCCGGTGCCCACCGCCGGACTGATCAGCCGCATTCCTCCGGTGCTTCTGCCCCGCCGGCGCATCGTGCTGCTGGGAGGATCCTTCGACCCGGTCCATGCCGGGCATCTGACCATGGCACGCGCTGCCCTGGATCAGCTGGAGGCAGATGAAGTGTGGTTCATTCCTGCCACACAGGCGCCGCTGAAAAGCCGCCCCCTGACTCCTGGTGAACACCGGCGGAAGATGCTGGAAATCGCGCTGCAGGATGAACCCCGGATGCGGGTGGAAACCTGTGAGCTGGAACGGGAAGGAGAGTCCTTCACCATTGACACCGTGCGGTACCTGAAAAAGGAACATCCGGACTGTGATTTCACCTTTCTGGTGGGCAGCGATCAGGTGGAGCAGTTTCACAAATGGAAAGAAGCCGATGCGCTGGCGCGGCTGGTGAAGTTTGCGGCTGTGGCCCGGGATGGGCGCAGTCCCCGGACAAAATATCCCATTCACTACATTCACATGGATCCCGTGCCGGTCTCCAGCACGGAAATACGCCGGGGCAACCGGCTGAATTACGTTCCCCAGGCACTGCTGGACTACTTTTACGCCAACCGGCTCTACTGCAAGGAATTTGTGCAGAGCCGCGTTCCCCAGCACCGCTATATGCACAGTCTTTCCGTGGCCAGACTCACCGAACAGTTTGCCGCGGCCGCGGGACTGGACGCCAATCAGGCCTGGCTGACAGGCCTGTTTCATGACGTCTGCAAAGCCATGCCCGCAGACCGCATGCGGCCCTGGCTGGAAGCCGTCTGTCCCCAGGAACTGACCATGCACCCCGCTGCCTGGCACAGCTATGTGGGGGCGCAGGTGACGGACCGGGTCTTCGGCATCCACGATCCCCGGATCTCCAACGCCATTTTCCACCATGTCAAGGGAACCAGCGACGATCCCCTGGCCATGTGTGTGTTCTGCGCCGACAAACTCGACCCGCTGCGGGGCTACGACAGCTATGATCTGATCGACCTGTGCTGCAGGGATCTGAAAGCCGGCTTTGAAAAATGCAGGGAAACCAACCGCGAATACGTGGATTCCCACAGGAAGGATGCAGTATGGACAAACTGACAGACGTCGTCATCGACGCCATTGAAGACAAAAAAGGCACGGACATCCGTGTCTACGACATGAAGGATCTTTCTCCGTTCATGGACACCATGATCGTGTGCAGCACCAGCAACCTGCGGCAGAACAACGCCGTGGTGCAGAGCATCAAGGACAAGCTCAGGGAAGAAAATCTGAACTGCGACATGCGGGTGGAAGGCCGGCAGGACTCCAAATGGATCCTGGTGGATCTTCAGGATGTGGTCGTGAATGTCTTTGTGCAGGACGAACGGGAGTTTTACGGACTGGACCGGCTGTACAGGGATGTGTTCATTGACCGCACCGAAGAAGCCGGTCGTCCGGCAGAATCCGGACAGGCATGAACTACGGCATTCTGGCCCGGTATTACGATGCCCTGGTCAAGGACGACGAAGCCACCCTTCAGTGGGTGAACTGGATCGGCCGCCGGGGCAGAACGCTTCTGGACTGCGCCTGCGGATCCGGGGAAATCACCCGGCAGCTGGCCGGCCTGTATGAACAGACAGCCGGCATGGATCTCTCTCCGGACATGATCCGGGCTGCATCCGCCAAGGACCCGGAAAACACCGTCACCTGGCTTGCAGGAGACATGACAGATCTTGACTCTCTGGGAACCTGGGACGTGATCACCTGTCTGTGCGATTCCGTCAACTACCTGGACCGCCAGGGATTCATACAGTGGCTGGACCAGGTCCATGATCATCTCAATGACGGCGGATGGCTGTGCTTTGACATGCACAGTCTGGACCGGCTGGAGGAATTTGACCAGGGGTATGTGGAAACCGGCACCTTTGACGACGGGACCCAGGTGCAGTGGGTGATCGAAAGCGAAGAAGACCGGCTGTACCAGGACTTCGCCTTCTATCTGACGGACGGGACCACCCTGCAGGAACACCATGTGCAGCATGTCCATGATCCTGCCTTTGTGGAAGAAGAACTGAAACGGCGCTTTGACATCGCAAGCGTCACCACGGACTTCGACCTGCCCGGGCTGCAGCCGGGAGAGAAGTATTTTTATATCTGCAGAAAGAAGGAGACAGCATGATTGGAATCATCACCGCCATTGAAGAAGAAGCCCAGGCTCTGCTGGGCATCATGCAGGTGAAAAGCGCCACGGAAACCGCCGGCATCCGCTTCTGGACCGGCACCATTGAAGGAGAAGACGTCACCATGGCCCTGGGCGGCGTGGGCAAGGCTCTGGCAGCCATGGCCACCACCCTGCTCATTGACCTCTGCGACCCGGACTACATCATCAACGCCGGCGTCGCCGGCGGCCTGCTGGAGACACAGAAAGTCGCGGACCTGGTCATCAGTTCCCGCATCATCCAGGCAGACTACGACACCTCCATCCTGGACGGCCCGGAAGGCAAAGGAAAGACCTTCGATCCGGACCTGCGTCTGGTGAACCGCGCCAGACAGATCATGGACACCCTGCAGATGCCCAGCGAACTGGGCATCGTGGCCAGCCAGGACAAGTTCATTGCCCTTCCCGAAGACATCGCCTTCATCAAATCCACCTGGCCAGACGCCGCCTGCGCCGAAATGGAAGCCGGGGCCATCGCCCAGGTCGCAGATGCCTTCCGCGTGCCTTTCATCGCCGTGCGGGCTCTCTCGGATGTCACCGGCCATGAAGACAACCCCATGGAATTTGAAGAATTCGCCAGAACCGCTGCCGACAGCACCGCCCGGTTCATCCGGAGCTGGTGCGCCAGCCTCTGATGGTAAAATGGGTGCGGAGGCGATTGATATGAGAATTACAGACAGTGCCAGAGAAGTTCTGCAGCAGGCCCTGCAGGAAACCGGCGCCCACGGCCTGCGTGTGGCCATTCAGGAGACATGCTGCGGCAAAAGCCCGGTGATCGGACTGGATGTCTACACCGAAGACGATCAGCCGGAAACCATCAATGACATCAATATCGTGATCCCCGAAGAAGCCCGGGACGTGGTGGACGGACTGGAAATCGATCTGGTCAACGGCGAACTCGTTGTGCTCAACACCGTATGCGGATGCGGCGGCCATGAAGGCGGCTGCTGCGGCGGTCATGGGGAAAGCCACCACGATCATGGCGAAGGCTGCTGCGGCCACGGCGAAGGCCATCACCATCACGGTGAAGGCTGCTGCCACCACGAATAAACCGCTGTTCGGAAACAGCGCCACTGCATGAAAACCGGCTGCCTGAAACACAGCCGGTTTTCAGGTGGAACCAGTGCAGGCAGCTTTGTCACAGTTTGCATGCCCCCACCCTGCCAGGCACTCCGCCGGCTCTGAAAGGAGAATCTGTCCGTGAACCTGTCTCAGGCCCGCAAAACCCTTATCCGCAAATTCGCTCCCCTCACCAGGCTCGTCACCCGGTGCATCCACGACGATCTCACCACCCGCGCTGCTGCGCTTTCCTACTACCTGGTGTTTTCCATATTTCCCCTGCTCATCCTCTTCAGCCTCATCATCGGCTCCCTGCACATAGACATCGCCGCCCTGAACACCTTTCTCTCCCACGTCCTGCCCGCCGACATGACCGCCATGCTGAAAAGCTACCTGGAGTACGTCACCCGGACCTTCGATGTCAGGCTGCTGATCTTCGCCCTGGTGTTCTCCGTCTACTTCCCCTGGCGTTTTATCCGCAGCCTCATGGACGGCATCCGCATCGCTTACCGCCAGCAGCAGGAAGACGGTGTGGTGAAACGGACCCTGAAACAGATCCTGTGCACCCTTCTGATCCCCTTCACCCTTGCCGCCAGCCTGATCCTCATTCTCCTTGGACAGAACGTTATCAGCTTCCTGGTCTCGCTGCTGGCCGCTGACACCCTGCGTCTCTCAGACCTGCTCCTCACCCTCTGGCAGTACGGCCGTTTCCTCATCGCTGCCGCCCTCATGTGCCTCTCCCTCATCATTCTCTACCGCCTCTCCATCTCCACCCGGATCCCGTTTCGATCCCTCCTCCCGGGAATCCTGTTTTCCCTCACCGCCTGGGTCATCTCCAGCATTGCCTTCTCCTTCTACGTGGAAAACTTCGCCGATTACAGCGCCATCTACGGCACCCTGGGCGCCTTCATTGTTCTCCTCCTGTGGATGTACCTCACCAGTCTGATCCTGCTTGCCGGCAGCGAAATCAACGCCCTGTGGTGGCTCAGAGCCTCTCTGCGCAGCAAACGCAACGCCATGAAGCAAAACGCCGCCGCACGCAAAGCCGCTTCTGCCGCCAGCTGACTGGCTGATCCGCTTTCGCTCCTGCCGATGGCCGCCGGTCAGGCAGGATTCCTTTCTTTCACAGGTGTTAGAACCGGCGGCAGGCGGGGCATTTAGAATGGGGGCATGAAGAAACGCATTGCATGGCTTGTGGCACTGGCCGGTGCAGTGGTGATCGGCAGTCTGGCGATCACTTCGCCGCTGGTGCAGAATCTGCTGTACACCGGACACCGCACCGGCGGCAGCGACAGAGCCCAGGGAACTTATGAACTGCAGGGAGAAGACCTGACGCTGAAGGAACCGGTCTTTGGCGGCGCCCAGAAAGACCCCCGCACGCTGCTGCTCACAGGATGCATCCGGCAGGATGGCGGAGAGGTGGCTGTGCAGCTGAGCGCCGGAAAGGAAAGCACGCCCCTGTGCAGCTATGCCGGATACTTTCAGCAGGAAGTCGTGCTTCCTGCCGGCAGTGCCTACATTGAAGTGGTCTGTCACGATTTCACCGGATATATCATGCTGGAGAGCCGGGATACGGGACACCAAGCCGGATGACAGATGTGCGTCAGGCGGTATAATAAAAACGATGCCAGCAAAAAACAGAAAGAAGAAGGGAAGCCGGAAAAGAACAACCTACGGACTTTCCATGACGATATTGCTCTGGGCCCTGGCCATCGGACTGGTTTCCGTGTTCTGGGCCCTCTTTATATCCGGTCCGGTGCGGCTGCACGACGCGCAGCTGTCGGCTGTGGAAACGGTGATCCGGGAAGAGGTCCCGGAAATCAAAGGACTGGAACAGAATACCTTTGCCTATGTAACGTGGCAGGGCTACACCGAAGAGACACTGTACTGGTTTGACAACAACGGTCACCAGCTCACCACCCGGGGCATCGAGACCCTGGATTATGACGCGGCGAAAGAAACCGCAAAAAAGGACTATGACATCGAATCGGATTCCATCCGGCTGGCCTTTGGCTATGACAGCCCGGTCTATGAGATTCACGGCTCCGGCCAGATGATCATGCTGGATTATGACACCCTGACACGGATTTATGAAAGAGAGGATGCGCATTGAACGACCGCAACGACTGGAACAGCCCCTGGATGGATCATGCGACCTGGATCCTGGGGCACCTGGAAACCCTGCATCTCACCCATCTGGAAGCACTGACGCTTCTGATGATCGAATATCTGAACAAGGCACAGATTCCTGTCTCCCATGACATTCTGTGCGAAAAGCTGTCCATCACCGCCGCCCAGGCGGAAAAGACCCTGGGAGATCTCAGCGACAAAGGCCTGCTGGATTTCACCATGGAAGGGGGCAGAGTCCGCTTCCAGACCCAGGGAGTCTATGACAGAGGCACCAGCGTGGGGCAGCCGCTGGCCAGAAGCCTCATTCAGGAGTTCGAAGACGCTTTTGCCCGGACGCTGTCCAGTCAGGAAATGCAGCGGATCCTGGACATGAGTGCGGCTTACGGTGAAGACCGGGTGCTGCTGGCGCTGGATGAAGCCATTGCCTATGACCACCCGGATACCAGCTACATTGAACGGATCCTGATGTCCTGGAAACAGAAAAACCTGAGCACGGAGGATCTGCGGAAAGGATACCGGAATGAGCGCCGGTAAGAGTTCCTGGACCGGGGATGAAATCATCCGGGAGCTGGAGACAATCTTTCCGGATGCCGAGTGCGAACTGCATCATGACACGCCGTTTCAGCTGCTGGTTGCCGTGGTGCTGTCGGCACAGACCACAGACGCGGCGGTGAACAGAGTCACACCGGCACTGTTTGCGGCTTATCCGGATGCGGCCTCCATGGCTGCCGCTTCCCCGGCTCAGCTGGAGCCGTACATTCAGAGCATCGGGCTGTACCGGACCAAGGCGAAAAACATCGCGGCGCTGGCCCGGGATCTGGAAGAACTTCACGGCGGCCAGGTTCCCTCCAGCCGCAAAGAACTGGAATCCCTGCCGGGCGTGGGGCGGAAAACCGCCAACGTGGTGCGCAGCGTGGCCTTTGGAATTCCCAGTTTCGCGGTGGATACCCATGTGGACCGGATTTCCAAGCGCCTGGGCCTGGCAAAGCCCCAGGACCCGGTGGAGAAAGTGGAAGAAAAGCTGAAGCGGAAAATCAGCCGGGAGCTTTGGAACAGGGGGCATCACGAAATGATATTCTTCGGACGCTATTTCTGCACAGCCCGCAATCCCCGCTGCACCGAATGTCCTTTCACCGCGATCTGCAGGAAGGAGAAGCTGGAAGCATGGAAAACACAGCAGAAGAAAAACGCCCGGACAGCCAGCACAAAAGACTGATTCTGATCCGTCATGGACAGACAGAGTTCAATACGCAGAACCGGCTTCAGGGCTGGAGTGATTCGCCGCTGACAGAAGAAGGCCGGAAACAGATGGAAATCTCCGGTGCCATTCTGAAGCAGGCCGGGCTCCAGCCAGATGTGATCTGGTGCAGCGATCTGGGACGGGCGGTGGAATCCGCCGGAATTCTGCTCCCTCATGCCAGCCGGATGGCCATGCCGGCGCTGCGGGAGTATTCCTTTGGTGAATTTGACGGAAAACCCTCGGCACAGGCACCCGGCTGGGACGAGCTGCCGGCGCATGGGGCGGAGGATTTGACAGCAGCCCGGGACCGGCTGGCCAAAGGCATCGGCTATATTCTCAGTCAGACACCGGAAGGCCAGAGCGCGGTGGCAGTCACCCATGGCATAGCCGCCAGTCTGATTCTCACGCTGGCAGAATGCGACAGGCAGCCGGAATGGTTTTCCAATGGCTGTCTGCTGGTGTTCGACTGGGATGAGGAAACCCTGCGTCTGCAGGAAATTCTGAACAATGAACAGGGTAAAGAATAATCACATATTATCACACAATGCGGCGTTCTTTAATCCACATCGGACTGGTATCCTATGGGTGAGCCAAGGATAGAGGCTCACTTCATAATCAAATTCCCTTTCTTAAAACTTTCTTAGAATGGAGACCGCAAGGTCTCTTTTCTAATGCCAGGCGGAGTATAATGGCATTTAAAAGCGTTTACTCCGGGAAAATGTTGCCCGGCGTAAAAATCCGAGGAATTTACATCGGTAAAAATATGACTGAGGTAAAAATTCTTGATCAGATGAAATTTCTTACCCGGTTCAACCGGAATCACATAATATCACACAATATGGCAACGATTAAAACATAGTGGTTTGGTATCTTATGAGTGAGCCAAGGATAGAGGCTCACTTCATAATCAAATTCCCTTTCTTAAAACTTTCTGTAAAAGGCCCGCGCAAGCGGGCCTTTTGCATGGAAGAGCAAACCTGCAGGCCCGGGATTGGAAAACCGGGCAGCCGGCGGGTACACTGGGAAAAAGAGAAAGGTGTGTTCTGCCTTGAAAACACTGTACAAAGACGCCTGGGTTCTGAATGTCTATACCCGGGCTTTTGAAAAAACCGATCTGCTCACAGAAGACAGCCGGATCCTGGCAGTGGGAAACGACCTGGATCAGGAAGCGGAGAGAATCTGTGAGCTTGCCGGAACCTGGATCATCCCCGGTCTGCTGGATGCCCACATGCACGTGGAAAGCACCATGATGACCCCGGCCTGGCTCTCCGAAGCGCTTCTGCAGCACGGGACCACCGGGATTGTGGCGGATCCTCATGAAATCGCCAATGTACTGGGCACCGGGGGCATACAGGGAATGATGGATCAGGCTGCGGATGCGGATCTGGATATCTGGTGGACGCTGCCCAGCTGTGTGCCGTCTTCCCCCATGGAAGCCGGTGCCCGGAGGCTGCAGGCAGCGGATCTGAAACCGTTCTGGCAAGAGCCTTCCGTGATTGGCCTGGGGGAAGTCATGAATGTGCCGGGGGTGCTGTGCCGGGAGCCGGATCTCATGGAGAAAATCCGGGATGGTCTGCAGGCCGGAAAACGAATCAACGGTCATGCCCCGGGTGTGACAGGCCGAAACCTGGATGTGTATGCAGCCACGGGAATCACAGACGACCATGAATGCTCCAGTCTGGAGGAGGGCATGGACCGCATTCGCCGGGGAATGACCGTTCTGATCCGGGAGGGCAGCGCAGCCCGGAATCTGGAAGCCCTCATGGGGCTCTTCCAGGATCCCTGGTGCCGCCGGTCCCTGCTGTGCACAGATGACCGCCACCCGGCAGATCTGCAGGCACAGGGCCACATCGATCATGTGATCCGCAAAGCCATTTCCCTGGGAGCCGATCCGGTCACCGCCATCTGCATGGCTACGGTGCAGACGGCGGACTATTATGGTCTGAGAAACAAAGGAGCACTGGCACCAGGAAAGGATGCGGATTTTGTCGTGTTGTCAGATCTGGACACTTTTGCGATTCACAGCGTGTACAAAAACGGAAAACAGGTCCGTCCCGGCGAAACTGAGGGCCATCCGGCTTTCCTGAAAACAGCCCGGAACACCGTGCATCTGGACCCCGCAGTCCCCTCCCGGTTTGCACTGCCCGGGGAAGGAAAACAGCGGCTGCGGGCGATTCAGTGGCCTGTCGGCACTCTGGTGACAGAGGAGGCCATCTGTGAAGCTGATCCCCGGAATCTGCCGGAGAACCTGGCGAAAGCCGCGGTCCTGGAACGGCACCGGGGGACTGGTCTTGCCTTCACCGGTCTGATTCAGGGCAGCGGACTTGTCCGGGGGGCTGTCGCCAGCACAGTGGGACACGATGCCCACAACCTGCTGGTGATGGGAAAGGATGACCGGGATATGGCGCTGGCAGCCAACACACTCCGGGAAATCGGCGGCGGTCTGTGCACCGTGCTGGATGGCAAGGTTCTGGCTGTGGTACCGCTTCCTGTGGCAGGGCTTATGGCGGAAGAAAGCCTGGAGGATCTGGCGCAGCGGGAAACGGAGCTGAAGGCTTCTCTGCGGGCTCTGGGTGCAGATCCGGCGGGAGATTTTTTCATGACGCTGTCGTTTCTGTCTCTGCCGGTGATTCCGCATCTGAAACTGACCGCCCATGGGCTGTTTGATGTGGATGAAAACCGGATCGTGCCCCTGCAGGCAGATCTGTCTGATGCATAGAAAAAAGGGGAAGCGGCGCATGCTGCCGCTTCCCCGGATGAACCCGCCTCGGTCCGCAGTACTGCCTGAGCAGCCTGATGCGTGGGAGTTGATATTTTCAGTATACTGCCAGATTCAGTAGATGAAAAGCGTGTATCATGTCAGTTTAAAGAAATGGATCTGCAGATAAGTATCCCATCCAGTCTTCCGGAAATCCAGCACAGTCCGGGTGTATCAGAGACTCGTTTTGCGCAAAGACTTCGTCAAGTCTCTGACAAATATCAACCCAGAATGGCTGATTGGCTGTTTCGAGCAGACGTTTCATGATCAGAAATGCAGAGAATAGTTTTCCGGGATATCTGGCAGACGCAGTTTTATCCTCTTTCAGAAGTTTGGGAGCTTTTTTCAATGGACGGTTGAAGAGGGTGGTATGGTGGCAGCACATATTTCTCAAAGCTGCCAGAGCCGATAACCAGCTGCCTATGTATTCGCTTTTATAGCCAAATCTGTCAGCCAGATCTTTACGATCCTGTTTGTGCATGATTTTATACAGTTCGTTCAGAGTGCCGAAGGACAGATATTCGACTGCAATGGAAAATGGAACAGGCTGAATGAAGCTGCTGTGCGTTCTATGGGATTTATCGTAATGATGTACTATGTCCTGGCTGCACCTGTGGATGATTGAACTGTGTCTTGAGACTGTCTGATTTGCAGATGGGGCTGCAAAGTTATTGCTGTTAAGGTATCCAAAAGGACCGTATTTCTCTGTCAGCAGTGCAGAAAGGCTTGACTTCATCTGCAGCTCCACCATTTCAAGTGCATCTCTTGTAATGCTTCTGAGCCTGCAGTCAAACAGAAAAATCTGATAGAGATGTTCAATATACACTCCTTCCATAAAACTGTCCGGTTTTCAGGATCCAGCAGTTCAGAACCATATTGCCAAAGACGGTCCACACTGATTCTTCTCAGGATAAGATGAGCATTTTCCTGGCAGAGAATCAGCAAGCCATATTTGCGTGTGAGGGTGTGAAGCTGCTGTTCGTAATATGAACAGGAAGGGAGACTGTTCTTTATTGTCATATTGCAAAACCTCTCGATATTGCTCCAGAGAGCAATAATCACGTATGTTTGTTTCCTGACTGTGCTGTGAGAATATAAAAAATTACACAAACATGCAACTTATTTCAGGGGTTTTACAGAGTATAAACAGAAAAAAGGGGAAGCGGCGCATGCTGCCGCTTCCCCGGATGAACCCGCAACCCAGCGGGTTTTTTGTTTCGGCTACTGATCCTGGTTTTTGTCGTAGATGGTTTTCAGACCTTTGAAAATCAGGTCCGGATCATACACATCGATCAGATCTGTCGCCCCGCAGATCACACGGCCCAGTCCGCCGGTGGCAATGACCCGGAAATCCTGTTTCAGTTCCCGGCGATACTGCTTCACCGTGGTCTCGAAGCCGCCCAGGAACTGGAAGAAGATTCCTGCCTGCATCTCCGTGGCTGTGTTGCGCGCCATGATGGTCTCCGGCATGCGGATCTCCACCTCCGGCAGCTGCGCTGTCCGCCCCCACAGGGCATTGGCACCGGATTCGATACCCACAGATATGGCGCCCGCCCGGAAGACTCCGTGTTCGTCCACATAGTCGTAGGTGGTCGCAGTTCCGAAATCCACCACCAGCACCGGGCCGCCATAGGTATAGTAGGCGCCGGCACAGTCGGCAATCCGGTCTGCTCCCACAGAGCGGGGATTGTCCAGCTGCACGCTGATTCCGGTCTTGATGCCCGGGCCCACGATCAGCGGCTCAATGTGCAGATACTTCACAATGGCGTTTTTCAGCGAGTGCATGATTTTGGGTACCACACTGGATACAATCACGGCATCCACATCCGACGGGGAAATGTCAGCCAGGTCCATGAATGCAAAGAGCAGCACCGCGATCTCGTCACTGGTGCGGCGTTCCGCCGTGCTGGCCCGCTTTGTAGCCACCAGTTCGTCTTTGTCGTAAAACCCGATCGTGATATTGGTGTTTCCCACATCCACAGCCATCAGCATGTCAGTGCCTCCTTCAGGATCCTGAATCCCAGTTCTTCCTTGGTGGTTTTCTCCAGCCGCCTCGTTTCCCGGGGCGTAATGAACAGCACCACATTGGTGTCTGTGCCAAAACCGGCGCCGGGCATGAACAGATCATTGGCCACCAGCAGGTCGCAGTTTTTGGCTTCCAGTTTGTGACGGGCATTGGTTTCCAGATTCTGGGTCTCCATGGCAAACCCCACCAGTTTCTGCCCCGGCTTCTTGTGTTCGCCCAGCCAGGCCAGAATATCCGGATTGGGCTCCAGCTCAGTGACCAGGGCGGCATCCCGTTTCTTGATTTTCTGATCCGCCACCTGCGCCGGACGGAAGTCAGAGACAGCCGCTGCCAGTACAAAGACATCAGCCCCGGCACGGGCTTTCACGGCTTCAAACATATCCAGCGCCGAAACCACCGGCACCACCTCCATGCCCCAGGGAGCCGGCAGAGCGACCGGTCCGGTGATCAGGGTCACGTCTGCGCCCATATCCCGGGCGGCTTTGGCAATGGCATAGCCCTGTTTCCCGGTGGAATGATTGGAAATGAAGCGGACCGGGTCCAGAGCTTCCTGAGTCGGACCGGCAGTGACCACCACCCGTTTTCCCGCCAGGGGTTTTTCCTGAAGCGAGGAGAGAATCACTTCCGCTATGGTCTCCACATCCGGCAGTTTCCCCTTGCCTTCATCCTGACAGGCCAGGTGACCGCTCACCGGTTCCAGCACCTGCCAGCCGCGGCTGCGAAGCAGATCCAGGTTATCCTGCACCGCCGGGTTTTCATACATATGCACATTCATGGCCGGACACAGGATCCGCTGGCGGAAAGCTGCCAGACACACCGTGCTGGCCAGATCGTCCGCAATGCCATGGGCAATCTTGCCGATGATGTTGGCTGTAGCCGGCACCACACAGACAGTGTCTGCCCACTTGGCCAGATTGACATGGGCAATCGGGTCTTCCGGGTGGTCTTCAAACAGCGTGGTGAGCACCGGCTTGTGGCAGAGGGACTCAAAGGTGAGAGGCGTGACGAATTTCGTCGCATGGTCGGTCATGACCACCCGGATCTCATGTCCGGTTTTCGACAGCCGGCTCGTCAGATCACAGGCTTTGTATGCCGCAATCCCGCCCGTCACGACAATCAGAATATGTTTGGGTTCCATGAACAGTCCCTCCTCAATCAACTCAGTATATCTTTTGCCGCAGGCAAAAAACAAGTGCAGCCCCCGCAGGGACGGAAGTCCGGAATCTGAAACGGAATTCAGGCGGAAGATACCGGCTGGCACAGGACTCCGGGCGCTCCGGAGACGGGCGTCATATTCTGCAGCCAGGATGGAAATGTCATGCGTGCAGATTCATTTCAAATGTCATTTTATGAAGCGATGCACGGCTTTGAGGTGACAAAAAGATGAAGCGGAGAAGCCCGTCAAACGCAGTTTTCAAAGGCACATGACTCGTTTCTTTCGTTCATAAGTACGCAATATTCAGAAGTATGTCACCTGGAAACGGTGAAAATATGGCTTGAATACTTCTTCTTTCTCCTCCATACTGCCCTCGGAAAGGAGGACAGGAAATGAAGGATTCCGGAAACACAAACCGGCCTGAGACTGTCAGAACCAATGCCAGGCAGGTGGCAGCCACAGACCGGCCTGCTTCGGATTCCGGGGCAAAGGCCATGCTGCATGACAAACAGATTATTTCCCTGGTTTTGAAACGGACCTGCAATGAGTATGCCGGATTCTCTGTCAGACAAATCAGCAGCCGGATTCAGGAAATGTTCCGGATCAGTCTGAATGTGGAGAACGATCTGGAAGCTCTGAACGAAAAAGTTGAAACGATGGATCCATCAGTCACTGCAGCAGGTGAAGGAACCACCATCAATGACCAGGCGTATCTCATTCAGGATATGGAGAGTGAACAGCTGTATGTGGTTGTCATGGAGGTAAACAACGGATTGGGATCCGCTGATGTCATGGGAAACCGGGATCTGTACTATGTCAGCCGCACGATCTGCAGCCAGAGGAACCGGATCAACGGAATGAATACAGCCTATGAAGGATTGAAACCGGTGAAGGTGGTATGGATCTATCCATCTGCCGGTTTTTCGGATGTGGTGAGATGCAGACTGCAGGCGGAAGCAGAGATTGGGCAATATCCGAAAGTGAAACAACTGTGTGATCACCTGGGATTCATGGTGGATAATACGCTTGTGTTCATCGGGCCCGAATGGGACAATGCAGATAACGAGACGATCAATGGTCTGGGGCATATTTTCCGGAACAAGGACCGGCAGATGGCTCTGGCTTACATGGAGAAGGAAGGTGTTGTCATGAGTGCGGAAGTTGTAAAGGCAACGAATGAATACTACAACGACTTTCAGATGCTGATCCCGCCCAGTGTGATGGAAAGAGCCATGGATGACCTGAACAGAAGGCATCAGGCGGAACTCGCTTTGAAGGATGAACAGCATCATGTGGAACTCGCTTTGAAGGATGAGCAGCATCAGGCAGAGCTCGCTTTGAAGAACGAGCAGCATCAGGCAGAGCTCATTTTGAAGGATGAGCGGATAGATCAAGTCGCGTCGGAACGGAATGCAGCTCTGAAACGGATTCAGGAACTGGAATCTCAGCTGGCAGCAAAAAGCTGAGTCTGGTTGAAAAGCCCATCAGTGTTCCGGGTCACATTTTTCGGAACAAGGACCGGCAGATGGCTCTGGCCTGCATGGAAAAGGAAGGTGTTGTCATGAGTGCGGAAGTTGTGAATGCAACGAATGAATACTGCAACGACTTTCAGATGCTGATCCCGCCCAGTGTGATGGAAAGAGCCATGGATGACCTGAACAGAAGGCATCATGTGGAACTCGCTTTGAAGGATGAGCGGATAGATCAAGTCGCGTCAGAACGTGATGCAGCTCTGAAACGGATTCAGGAACTGGAAGCACAGCTGGCAGCAAAAGACGCAGACGCCGGTCAATAACAGATACCACCGGTTTTCAGAACCATAAACAGATGCAGCAGCCGCAGGACTCCTTCAGGAGACACCTGTGTGATACTGCACCTTTTTTTTGCATCCCTCAGCCAGGAGAAACAAAGGATTTTTACACGAACAGTCCCCTCTAGTACAATAAGGCCATGGAAATCGTAGTAGCCTGCGACTCCTTCAAAGGGTGCATGAGTGCCCCGGAAGCAGTACGCAGCATAGAAAAAGGAATTTGCCGGGCAGACCCCGGCCACAAAGTCCGCAGCTATCCCATGGCAGATGGCGGGGAAGGCACGGCGGAAGTATTCGCCCGCTACGGCAAAGGACGTCTGGTGGACTGTCCCGTGGTGGATGCCTATGGAAAACCGGTCATGGCCCGGTACTGCTGGAATGAAAAAGACAAAGTGGCGATCATGGACGCCGCCAGCGCCATTGGCCTGAGCCGCACACCCCGGGACCGCCGGAACCCCATGATTGCCAGCAGCAGCGGTGTGGGCATGCTCATGCGGGAGGCCATAGACCGGGGGGCAAAGGAAATCATCATGGGCCTGGGCGGTACTGCCACCAATGACGGCGGCATGGGCCTGCTGGCGGAATTCGGCGCGGTGTTTTACGACAGCAGCCGCCAGATCCTGCCTCCCTGCACCTACAGCCTGGACCGCATCGCCTTTATTGACAAACGGCGCTGCCGGCTCCCCCGCCACGTGAAAATCACCGTGGCCTGCGACGTGAAAAACCATCTGCTGGGAGAAAACGGTGCCACCTATGTCTTCGGCAGACAGAAAGGGCTGTATCGGACACAGATGGTTCAGGTGGACGAAGCCATGGTTCATTACCGGGACAAGATCCGCCAGACCTTCCACGTGGACATGGATGAACAGGACGGCTCCGGCGCAGCCGGGGGCATTGGCGGTCTGCTGCTGGCGGTGTTCGGTGCCCGGATGGTGCCGGGCATTGAGCTGATCATGGAATACAGCGGGCTGGAAGACGCCATTGCGAAAGCCGACATGGTGATCACCGGCGAAGGCCAGACAGACCGCCAGACGCTCTTCGGAAAAGTTCCCTATGGCGTGGCCTCCCTGGCAAAAAAACACGGCGTTCCCTGCATCTGTCTCTCCGGGGCCCTGGGAGCGGGATATGAAGGCATGTATGACGCCGGCTGCATCGGGGTGTTTTCCACCGCGGACAGAGCCATGGACTTTACCACAGCCCTGCGGACAGGAAAGCAGAAACTGGAAGATCTGGCCTTCGGAATCATGAAAATGACCGACGGTCTTCGGGCAAAAACAGCACAAAACGAACATAAATAAGCAGGGCGATATACAGCATGCAGGAGACTGCCTATATAATAAGGAACGGATGTGCCCACGGCACAAATTCCAGCGTTTGAAAAGAACCGTTGAGTCCGGATTTCCGGCTTTTCGGTACAAAGGAGGAACCCAGTTGAGATTGAAAAAATGGATGATGGCACTGCTCGTGTCGGTGCTTCTGCTCTGCGGCTGTGCCGGACAGAAACAGGAATTCACCATCACAGACGTGACCGTGCAGGATGTCAAAGACATGGCCGATGCAGGAGACACTTTCCTGCTGCTCGTGGAACGGGAAGGCTGTGATTTCTGCCAGGCCATGAATGAATACATGGAAGAAACCAAAGCGGATCACCCCGAAGTGAAGCTCTTCCGCCTGGACACCACAGACTTTGACCTGGTCAAGGAACAGGCCGAGGACAAGACCCTGGTGTCTGAAACAGAAGAAGGCAAAGCGTGGCTGGAACTGCAGCCGTACTTTCTCTATACCCCGGCCATCTACCGCTATGAAAACGGCAAAGCCGACGAAGCAGCCATTGGCTTCAACGTGGTCACCGACGAAATCAGCCTGTGGGACACCACCAGTACCATTGACTTTGACACCGCAAAGACCGAAGGGCTCTGGGAGTTTCTCGAACGATGACAGTCAAGGTTCTGGCATTTGATCTGGACGGGACACTGCTCCGCAAGGACAAAACCGTGGATCCCCGCACTGCCGATGCGATCCACAGGGCAATGGATGCCGGCATGCACGTCGTACTGGCCACAGGACGGGACCGGGCCGGGTGCGAATTTGTCTACAAGCCCCTGGGACTGGAAG
The DNA here is from genome assembly GCF_910588395.1 of uncultured Faecalibaculum sp. Taxonomy (GTDB): domain Bacteria; phylum Bacillota_I; class Bacilli_A; order Erysipelotrichales; family Erysipelotrichaceae; genus Faecalibaculum. The sequence goes on from NZ_CAJUPA010000002.1 coordinate 70,463, forward strand.
AAGGGGAGAACTATCTGGCACTGGTGAACGGTCAGATTCTCTATGACTTCGCGAAGAAAGAATACGACGTGGATGATGTGCTCACCCCCGAAGACAGTGTGAAGATCCAGAACGTCTGCCGGAAATATGGTGTGGAGGGGATTTTCTGCTGCGGATACGACTTCTACTCCTACCTGACCACCCCTGGCAGAGTAAGAAAACAGCTGCGGCGGATCATAACCGGCGAACCCGGGGATTACGGCCTGAAAGCCGCCAGCGATGTGCGGACCTTCGCCAATCTGCCCTCCAAAGGAAAAGTCATTACCAAAGACATCAACAAAGTCTGCATGATCCATTCTCCGAAGTTCTTCGAGAAAAACCTCCCGAAGCTGCGGGAAGAGCTGAAAGACTACGACCTGCTCATGGTGGGCAAAGACTGGCTGGAGATCATGCCCCGTGGTGTGTCCAAAGCCAGCGGTCTGCAGAAAGTCGCAGAGCGGGTCGGCTGCACCATGGAAGAAGTCATGGCCTTTGGCGATGCGGAAAACGACATTCCGATGCTGCAGGAAGCGGGAATCGGGGTAGCTATGGGCAACGCCATGGAAACCGCGAAGGAGGCCGCTAGCTATGTCACGGATACCAATGAAAACAACGGAATCGGAAAAGCCATTGATCTGGTCCTGGCAGGCCGGGAAGATGAGCTGAGACGAAAGAAACAGAACAGGGGCAGCGGTGCATGACCGCTGCCCTTTCGAGTGCATGAATCGCTCCCCTCTGTCCTGCCCGGCAGAGGGGATTTTTCAGTTTCTGTCCAGCTGCGCAAAAACGTCGATTTCAGACAGAATCTGCAGCACCTGTTCTTTCTGCGCCTCGCTGTAGCTTTCCAGCCTCCCGGACAGTCTGGCAGTCATGTTCTCCTGCCTGCCCAGCAGAATGTAGTCCGCAGATGTATCCAGCAGCTGGCAAATCCGGATGATCGTGGAAACAGACCCGCCTGTCACACCGCGTTCCAGATCGGAAATGTACTGCACGCTGACATCCAGCCTTTCAGCCAGCTGTTCCTGTGTCAGTCCCTTTGTTTTCCGGCATTTCTGGATCCTGGAACCAATGTCGATGTTCAGTGGTTTCTTCTTTTTCGGTTCTTTCATGTGTCCCTCTATGACAATTCTAAAAGCAATGCACGGAGTTCGGAACAAGGCAGAAACCTTAGGATGTAATGCCAGGGCACTTAGAATGACTGAATTGCCGATGAATGAATGAGGTTTCAGCGGAAATGGCGGACTGCAGAGTCCTGGAATGGGTTGTTACAGAAAATCCGGCTCTGAAACCGGAATTATTCATTACAAACCAGAACCAAATATTACACGGAAAGAACAAAAACATAACATTTGTATCGTTCCATGGTTTTACCCCGGTAAGTGTAATGCTATTATCGGAGGTGTCAGGTCGTTCCTAAACCAGAGCGATACATTTACAAGCCTGAAAACAGAGAGGAGATGCCCGGTATGAACTATGGCTACACATCCATGCGGCCCGATGAGCCCTTTGAGCCGTTCTGTGTCGGGAAGATCTTCATTGATCAGTTGGGGGATGCAAAGCTGCCCGCATTTGAGGAACTGATTCACGTTCTGAATCCGGAAGATCAGGTGATGGTTCCCAGTCTTGTCTGTCTGGGATGGAGCTTTTCCCGGATTTGGGAGAGATGGGAACGGATCAGAGATACCGGCGCCAGGATTGTGATTCTGGACTGGCCGGATTCTCAGACCATGGCTCCGGAACTCCTGGACCGCATGGTTCACTACCTGCAGCACACGCAGGAGGAACTGAAAAACAGCGGATCGATCAATGTGATCCGCCGCAGCATGGCTCAGTCAGGACCCAAGCCAAAGGACATTCCCGTGGAATTTGAAGAAATCAGCGAGAAGTACAAGCAGGGAGACATCAGCAGCCGGGGAGCAGCTGAGCAGCTGCATGTATCCCACACCACATTTCTGAGATGGTTCAGAACCATCCCGCTGATGGAATAAAGCACAGATCATACAGAAAGGGGAAAGGTATGAGATTCGAACATGCCGGCTGTCTTCCTCCTTAGGAGTTTGCACAGTCAGGACTGCAGATATGCAGGCTGAAAGGGAAGTGCCTGTTGTTCCGGAACAGGTCGAACCCCATAACACAAAACAGAGAAGGAGGGGGAATTTGATTAGGAAGAAACACATAACCCTGTGCTTCAGCCTTTTTCTGGCACTGAGCATGGTTCTTGGTCAGCTGATTCCTGTCGCAGCCACCGATGAGATTCCGGCAGAGGAGCCTCAGGCGGAACAGACAGTACCGGCAGCGGAAGAACCGGCAGCAGAGCCCGAACCGGAAGTGACGACTGAAGAAGAACCGGGAGTCGTCCCCATTGAGGGAACGGATCCGGTACAAGACGAGCAGCCTGCCGATGAAGGCCAGGCTCCAGCAGAACCCGGAGAAGCCGCAGATCCAGTACAGGATGGTGAAGAGGCAAAACCGGAGGAAGAGGAGCAGGAAGAGACTTTCACTGCCAGCAAAGATGGAGCATCCGTAAAGGTTGTAGCGAGAAATGCACAGTTCCCGGAGGGGACCTTTCTGGAGGTCAAAGAACTGACAAAAGAGTCAGAAGACCCTGAAGTAGCAGGTAAATACCGGGAAGCTGAAGAAAAGGTTGGATCCGGTCTTGGTGAGAATGAATCCTTTATCGCCTATGATCTCAGCTTCAAAAATCCCGCTGGGGAAGAAGTAGAGCCTGCTCAGGATGCTGAAGTGGATGTCACACTGACGATTCAGAGAGACAAGTTTCCGGAGAATCTGAAGGAAGATTCCATTGAAATCCAGCATCTGGAAGAGACTGATGGTGGAATTGAAGTAAAGCCTGTTGCGTCCGCCAATGACACGGTGACAGTCAGGGATGCAGTTGTAGAATCACAGTTCGCAGTGGAAAGTTTTTCGACTTTTACAGCTACTTTTGCGAAAGCAAAAGCCGCACTCCCAGAGAGCCTGAATATCACGCTGGAAGATAAGGTAACCCAAAACGGACGTATTGAAGCGAAAGTTGGTGGAATTCCGGAAGGCGCAAAAACTACTTATACCTGGTACAAAGACGGAGTAGAGGTAGCCAGAGTTGCCAACGGTATCGAAAGTGGCGAAAACATCTACACTATTGACAGAGATCCAGAAAAAGCATCGTGGGTGAATGCAGTAGCGGCTAAAGGCCTCCAAAGTACATACCAAGTTAAAGTAACGGTTGATATTGACGGGGAGACTAAAGAGTATCAATCCGATTCGAAGAAAATTGAGTATTATGACTCAATCAGAAACGGAGACTTTGGAACTCCGAAGTTCAATGACTATAGCAGTGATAGGTGGGGCAATAGAGGAACTGCTCAAAAAAACGTTTCAGGTGGATCGGACGTTATTTGGAAGACCACAGACGATGACAATAACATTGAGTTGGTAGGTACGCATAAAGACAATACTACTCATTACAAAGGCACCGATGCTGATGAAAACTATCAGTGGGCTGAACTGAATGCTGAACGCCCAGGTTCTTTGTATCAGGATGTCATCACGCTGCCAGGTACGACTTTGAACTGGAGTTTCGCACATAGAGCTAGAGGCGATAGTCCTAATCGACCAAATGAAAATACAAAAGACACGATGTATCTTTTGATAACTTCAACGAAAGTTGCAGGAGAGAATAATCTCACCAATCAGGCGAGCGTTGAAGAGTTCATTGCTAAGGTAAAAGCTAATCCTACAGCTTATCCAGGTGTCACTGTATATACAGCTACTGATGATAATACCAAATGGTCAGTTCATTCAGGTGGTTATACAGTTCCTGATAAGCAATACCAGACGCGCTTTTACTTCGTTGCAGGTCCAACAGCCTCGAAAAAGCAGAATGCAGATACCATTGGTAACTATATTGATGCTGTTAGCTTCGGTTCAGAAATTCCAGTACCGGTTCCTGAAAAATCCACGCTGTATATTTATAAAGATTTTGGTGCTGATTCTGAAATTACCATCCAGGATTTCAAAACTAATACCAGGCCAGATGCTTCATATAATGCTTTGAAGTTTAGAATACAATATGGAAATGTGGATAAAACGATTGATGTTCCAGTCTATGACTCAAACAGCCCTGTCTATATTGAGCAGCTGGATTATCAAGGAGAGGTGACCATAACAGAGGTATATGGTGATAACTCTACGAATCAGGGGTCAAAGATTGAAGGCTATGATTTAACTACTAAATCTTGGATTGGTGATGGTGGTGAGGACGCTAGTGCTGTTACAAATCAGGAAAGGTCCATAACGGCTACTCTTGCCCGTGAACAAAACACGATAGTCCATTTTGAAAACACGTATAAACAGGAAGCTACGACATTCAAACTTTCAAATAATGTTGAAGGACTTGGAGCTAACCTACAGGATCCATTTGAATTTCTGATTCAGCTGACGAAGGATGGACAGCCCTATACGAAAGATCTCGTCCACGGGGACAATACGTATACCTATGATGAGACTAGACAGGGTCATGTTGTATCTCTGAAACATGGGGAGTCGATCGAACCCTCAATTCCGAAAAACCTGAATGTCAAGATTACCCAAACTGAGAAGACAGGTTATACAACCACTCATGGGTTGGATACTGCCACTCAGAATGGCTTGGTTCATGATCATACTAATGATGTTCTTGATGGTCACCACATTACGTTCCTAAATACGCTGAAACAATCTGAACTCACGGTTGTCAAACAGGTGACAGGTAATTTTGGTGATAAGTCAAAGTCCTTTGCTTTTGAGATTCAGCTTACGAATCCAGATGAATCACCCGTAACAGCTGAAATCACGGGATTGACCAAGGGTGATATGGCTGGTCTGTATACTTTCTCATTGACAGATGGTAAAAATATTAAATTGACTCTTCCCTATGGAGCCACATACAAAGTGATTGAATCGAGCGAAACAGCCGCTGGTTATCAAATTAGTTATGTAGTTGATGGTGCAGATGCAGTTAGTGGCAGTGAGTATTCAGGTACATTAACCACTGCTTCGACTGTTACATTTATTAACCATAAGCAGGGGGAAGTTCCGAGTGGATTGGGGGATCGTAACAATTCCATATATGGTCTTCTTTTCTCAGCAGGTACAGCTCTGATTTTGGTTGGAGCGATTGTCATGATTCGTCGGAGGATGAATGCCATCTAAGCCTGTGAACAGCAGGTCTTCCTACAAAACGATGGAGGATATTGCGGAGTTCATTGATGGAATGAAGTTCAGAAAGAAAACTTTTGGGGGTGTGGATGAGCTCGACGTCCTCAAGCAGATGGAAGCTCTTCAGCAGGTATACCGGTCTGTATATGAGAATCAGGCCGCATACTATCAGGCCCTGATTGACGAGCGAGATGCGATCATCGCCAGGTTGAGAAGAGGATGAAAAAACGCAAGGAGAAGGTTTCTGTCAGCCCTGAACGTTCAATTAAACTGAAGCGGCGAAAGGCGCTGGATCACCGAGATATCCAGAGCTTCATCGTCCGTCTGGTTGGACTGGTCCTGTTTGTGATTCTTCTGTTCTATGTGATTTTCCGGATCATTCCGGTTCCCAATGATGACATGCGTCCCACCTTGCGGGCCAGAGACCTGCAGCTGGTGTATCGGTATCCCTCCGAACTCTGGAACAACGATGTTGTTGTTTACGAAGGCGGAGAGAAAACGAGAACCGGACGGATTGTCGCAAGACCTGGAGATACGGTGGAAATCACGGAAGATGACCGTCTCATGGTAAACGGTTCTGTGGTATCGGAAGGAGATATTTATTACTCCACCCCAGCATACGATTCGGATGTTACCTATCCAGTCTCGCTGGGAGAGGATGAATATTTTATTCTGAGTGATTACAGAGAAGGTGCCAAAGACAGCAGACAGTTTGGATCAGTCAAAAAAGACCAGATCATAGGCAAGGTACTGACAATACTGAGAAGATCAGGATTGTAAGTATATAAAAAAGATTTAGATAAGAGAGGAAAATTATGAAACATTATGGAAAGCTGACCGCGGCTGCAGCTGCTGGTTTTATGGCTCTGAGTGCAATGGGTGTTGCACCTGTATTTGCGGCAACTGATACCGCTAACGTCACTGTTACTGTCACAAAAACAGAAAATGTCAAAGATCCAGTAGGTATAATTTCTTTCAAAGCAGATCCTCGAACGCCCGGTGCAGATGAAACTCCGCTTTACGGTGCAGATACAATTACTGCAGGACCTGCAAATGGATTGAGCGTTGCTGATGTAACATTCACTCCGGGTGATAATGATGAACAGATAACGACTAAAACTGCAGCTATTACAATCAATAATTCTGCTTTTACTAACCTGCCTGTAGGTCAGTATTGCTATACCATCAGCCAGAAAAATTCTAATATCGATGGATTGCCTATAGTAAACACCTCCTATAACGCACACGTATTTAAAACGAATGACGGATTGTACCTGACCGTTGATAACGGGAATGGATCCAAACTAGGCGAGGGAAACATTTCATTTGCGAACACTTACACAACAAGAACTCTGACTGTAAAAAAAGTGATTACTGGCAACCAGGCGAATATGTCTGATAAATTCCCGTTTACCGTTACAGTTACACCTTCTACGAGCGGTGAGAAATATGAAGTCTCTACAGATGCTTCAGCGGCTTATGCGGAAAATGGAACTGCTACTATTACTGCAAATCTGGGGAACAACCAGACAATGACTATTTCTGGCCTTTCAGCCGCAGATGCTGCAGCTATTCAGGAATCATTTGCAAAATCGAAAGGATATACGGTCACTACAGATAGCGGAAGTGTAGTAAAGAGTGATAGCGGCGACACTACAACAGCTTCTCTTGCTTCTGCAGTAATGGGTGGTGAAGACAAGACAGTTACATTTACTAACGAAAAATCTGGAGAGGTCCCCACAGGTATCCTGATGACTGCTGCTCCCTATGCTGGACTGGTAGCTCTGGGTGGAATCTTCGCTGGTCTGTTCTTCCGCCGCAAGAGAGAAGACTAATCCTGCCGTTTGACAGTCGAGAGAAATACTGATGTCAAATGCGGCAAGGATTGCCCGTCTTGGTGACCGGTTCGTCACGTTTGTTGCCATGCTGCAGGTGCTTTGCATGATGCTGTATGGTGGCTATTCGCTGTACGATAACTGGCTGATCAATCAGGCAGGATACGGTTCTGAGATGATGAAGTTCAAGCCGTCTGAGGGTCATGTATATTCCCTGGCTGAATTGATGAAGATCAATCCGGATGTGATCGGCTGGATCACTGTTGACGATACACATATCGATCAGCCTGTAACGCAGGGGAAGGATGATATGGAGTATGTAAACAAGGATGCTCTTGGAGAGTTTGCCCTGTCCGGATCTGTCTTCCTTTCGTGTCTGAATGATCGTACCTTCTCTGATATGTACAACCTGACATATGGCCACCATATGGAAAACGGCGGTATGTATGGGGATGTGACGAAGTTTCTGGATGAGAAGTACTTTGAGTCTCATAAGACTGGAGCCCTGTACAACGATACGTGCACCTGGGATATTTCGCTGTTTGCTGTCCTGAAGACAGATGCAGGAGATCCTGTGGTCTACAATGCCGGGTCTTACAAGAATTCGGCTTCGGATGTGGTTTCCTATCTGGAACAGAACGCGCTTCACTATCGTTCTGTTCCTTCGGATTCTCAGGTTATTGCCTTGTCCACCTGTTATGACACGGAAACCAATGGACGAGTGATCGTCTTTGGCAGATTGGAAAACAAACGGGAGGTGAAAGACAGCTGATGAAAGGCATTCTGAAAAAACTGATGCGAATCGGCTTTGCCGGTGCACTTTCTCTTCTGGCATTTGCTCCTTCTGCTGTAATGGCACAGGAAAGTACGGTGGATGTTAAGATTCCGGTATCCACGGAATTTACTGAAACCTCCGACCAGCCTGCCAGTACAGTCAAACTGACAACCGATTTCAAACTGGAACCTCTGGGGGGAGCTCCGGCTCCGGCAGCTGCACAGGTTTCCATTGATGGAGCGGGAAAGGCAAGTCTGGGACCTGTCTCCTTCTCTGCACCGGGAAACTACTATTACCAGCTGACTGCCAGTTTGGTAAAAGGTGAGAACAATTCCGACCTGGATGAAAAGCTGATTGTCCGCGTCACGGTGGTAAACGATGATAAGGGAGGTCTGAGCAGTGTGGTCACTGCCTACCATTCCCAGTCGGATGCTTCCAGTGACAATGGGAAGGTGGATACGATGTTTTATATTGAGTATAAAGCGCCCAAATCTCCCACTCCCAGCCCGACAGCCCGGGATCCGAAAAAGGCTTTGCAGACAAAGACTTCTGTCTATGCGCAGCCTGGTCTCTGGATCCTGCTGGGAGGTGCGGCTCTGCTGATTCTGATTGGTCTCGGAAAACGGTCAAAAGCCAGATAATAATAAATTGGAGAGGACATAGTCCTCTCCAATTTTAATGGTATCAATAATAAATGAGATTTATGAATTATGAAGAAGGAAAAGGAAATGAACTTCGAAAGCAGTAAGCAAGAGATACTTAATAAAGTATTATTGCTAAATATTGGATTAGTAGCAGGATTATTTTTTCTGATTTTCTTTGACTGTATTTATTCATGGTATAAACAAGATCAAGATGTAAGCTTTATATATAAAGACTTATCAACATTTGCAGTCGGGGTTATGAGTATTGCCATAACAACATGGGTTAGTTTGAACATATTCAATGCATTAGAAAAGAACGAAATCGACAAACTTACTAAAAGTACTGGTGAGCTAGGCGATAGCCTTGAAGAGTTGAACGAAAAAGCAGGCAAATATGAACTTGGTATTAATATCAAGCTGTCTGAAATTGAATTTGAGAATACAATGCATAAACGCAATCTATTAGAGGTAGAGTTAGATAGTGATCCGATTTGGGGACAGCTATTTTTGGATACTATTGATGCCTTAGAGTTTGAAGCGCAGGATATTGCAATAGCTAAAGTTATAGAGGGAGAACTATATTTTAAAAGAATAAAAAATGCATATAGCTCTAAGAATTGGGCCCTTGTAAAAAAACTGACCAATTATAAACCTGACATTCTTAGGGAAGAGTTTGATAGTCAAAGTGATTACCAAGATTTAAATATTTATCGAGTCCTAAGAGATTCAGAGGTTGAATTGTATCATTCTATAGCATGCCGAGAAGAGGAACAGTGGGAATCGTTTAAGTATTTCTCCGAATCAAATGTGGCTAATTTAATTAATAATGAGGATTTCCTGCTTGAATCTTTCAAATCAAGAAGCGACGAGAAACAGTTAAAGGGATATTTATACCAGAAAATAGCCCATATCTATATTTATTTATTAGGCCACCAATCTAATCGTGAGTATCAGAAAGATGAAAAGAATTGGATAGAGCAGGCGAATAAATATGCAGAGAAATCAATTAGTCTAGATTTAAGCACTTCGGAAATATATAGAATAATAGGGATGATTTATGAGCGGATACTTGATCCGGAAATAGCTTTGGATTATTTCGAGAAATCGCTTGAAATAGACCCACTCTGTGATAAAGCCGCCTATAAAAAGCGATGTCTAGAGCTGAAACTGATAAGTGATAGAATATTGGAAATAAGCGATGATGGGAAAAACTGGAATATTATTGAGCAGGTTCTTTCGAATAATGAAACGAGGAAAGAAATTTTAAAAAAGCTCAATAATATTCACCTTGGCATTCAAAGTGATTTGCAACATTATAACCAATCCCTTGATTTTTATAATCTACTAACATGGTGTTATATTTGTCTTGCGATTGTAGATGATTCTATAGAACGTCAGAAAATATATTTAGAAAAAGCAGATATTGAGTCAAAATACGGTAAAAGAGTCAACACCTTCAATGCCGATATTAATGCTAAAAAATTGAAAGTTGCGAGAGAATATATAGAGTCCATTGGTGACTCTTAGCGATTCCTTGTATTGCATGGAACACACTAGGTAACAGAGAGGGTGACGTATCTTGAATAAATATCTTCTTGCCTACGATGATGGAAATATGATTATCAGAAGCCGCAGATCCAAACTGCCACAAAGATATGATCCCAAGACAAAACAGTGGCTGGAGGATGTCAGGCTTTGTCGGATGTTTTTTGGAGATATGCCAGTTCGGGCAATCAAACGGAAAGATGCAGAACGCATGATTTGTTTTGGTAAATGAATCAGATAGAACTGGCCAGGACAATTGCAGAAAGGGCTCATGAGGGACAGTATGATAAAGGCTGTCACCCTATTTTCTGCATGTTCAGGCAGTGGCTGAAGGAGTCTCTGGAGATAAGCTGAAAGCTGCGGCATATCTTCATGATTCACTGGAGGATACGAAACTGACTGCTGAAGATCTTCAGAAATTGGGAGTTGAGTCATCTGTAATCCATCTTGTTGAACAGCTGACCAGAAAGCCTGGAGAGTCATATCAGGAGTATATTGACAGAATATCCAAAGACCCTGATGCTTCACAGATCAAATTAGCAGACCTGCGCCACAACTCAGATCTTTCGAGAATACCTTTTCCTGTGGATGAAGACAGGCAGCGCAGAAAAAAATACCAGCGTTCAATCTGCTATCTGGAGAATGTTCTGGAATCACATAAAAACAATGCGTGAAGCCGGGAGAGGGATTTCCCTCTCCTTTTCATTTCTGAAACCGTTTACTCGCCAGCTGTAACAAATTTCAGGTTTATACTTTTACCTATGAAAGCCTCTGAGTCTGAACAGGAAATCTACCTGGAATGCGAGAAACGCCACATCTTCCTCCTGCTTATGTTTGTGGGAGGTTTTTATGGTGCCTACACCTATTCCTGCCGGGGTGGCGTTTTCTGCAACGCCCAGAACGCCAACTTCGTTCTCTTCTCTCTGAACCTGGGCCAGGGCAAATGGCTCGGCGCCCTCTATTATCTGATCCCCATGAGCGCCTACCTTTTCGGTTCCATGCTCAGTGAACTTTTGCCCGGGCCAATCCGTCGCCGTTACCCCCTGCGCTGGGATACTCTGTTAATAGGGTTTGAAATGCTTGTGGTGCTGCTGCTCGGGTTCATTCCTGACTCGGCTCCCTTTCAGATTTCTCAGATTGCGGTGAATCTGATCTGTTCCATGCAGTACAACACATTCCGTCAGGCCAGAGGCCTGCCTATGGCCACCACCTTCTGCACCAACCATCTGCGCCAGCTGGGGATTTCCCTGGTGAAGCTGATCCGTCATCCCGGATCTCTGCATCAGAAACGCCGGCTGTCCATGCACTCGGCCATGCTGCTGGTGTTTGTGCTGGGTGGAATCCTGTCTTCTTTTCTCTGCATGTTCTTCTCCGGACGGACCATCTGGTTTGCCCTGATACCGCTTGCGGTCATCTTCCTGCAGCTGATTTATGCGGACCGGGTGCGGGAAGTGACACTTCGGGACAGAGTGCCACATGGGCACTAGTTTCACATATTTCTGCCTTATCTCTGAAAGAAACCGGATTTGAATGAAAATAGTTTCATTCCCTGAAAGCTGGCTATATAATAAAAAGGCATTGTTTGGAGGGCATCATGGAAGGTCAACTGGAAAACAATATATTCTTCTGGCAGAAACTGGATACACTCCTGCTTTCAAGCAGCTGCACCATCGACCGTCCCAAAGGAAGTCATCATTATAAGTACAGAAATTTGATTTATCCTGTAGATTATGGCTTTTTGACGGATACGACAGGTTCTGACCAGGCGCCAATCGATGTATTCAAAGGATCGAAAGGCGGAATCAAAGTGCAGGCCATTGCGGTGTCTGCGGATATCCTGAAAAAAGACTGCGAAGTGAAGCTGATCACCGGCTGCACCGAACATGAAATCCTGCGGATTCTGGAGTTCCTCAACCAGACGGAATTTCAGAAAGCCATCCTGGTCAGGCGGGGGAATGAAGCACCTTCCTGGGCCACTTCAGACTGATTCAGTCAGTTGAAAGTTAGCCGGCCAGCATACTACAATAGCGGTGGATGGAGGTAATATCCAATGGAATTAAAAGGATCTAAGACAGAGCAGAACCTGATGGCTGCTTTCGCCGGCGAATGCCAGGCGTTCACGAAATATCAGTGGTATGCAAAGCAGGCTCAGAAGGATGGCTATGTTGTTCTCCGCAACATCTTCAACCAGACTTCCGGCAACGAAGAAGCACATGCAAAACTGTGGTTCAAGTATCTGCACGACGGTGCTGTACCTGCTACAGAACAGAACCTGAAGGATGCATGGGAAGGCGAAAACTACGAGTGGTCTGACATGTATGCAGACTTCGCCAAGACTGCCGAGGAAGAAGGCTTCACGGAAATCGCTGCGAAGATGCGCATGGTCGGCAACATTGAGCTGCACCACCGCAACCGCTACCAGGCTATGCTGGATGAGCTGGAAAACAAGACCATCTTCACAAAGCCTGAAAAGGTTAAATGGATCTGCCTGAACTGCGGCTACATCGCAGAAGCAGAAACAGCTCCTGCAAAGTGCCCGGTTTGCGCTCACCCGCAGGCCTGGTTCCAGGAACTGATTGACTACAACTGCTAGTCACAGCCAACAATCATCAAAAGGGGTCTCCTGAATTTCAGGAGGCTTTTTTTTGCATGGGGGCGGGCATGCTATCATGAACCCATGAACATTCAACAGGCGATGAATGAACTGGAAGCAGGGCACACCCTGCAGTCCGGTCACACACTTCTCAAGCGGCGGAACGACATGATTCTGGCCAGTTCCGGAACCTGGACCGCACGCATCCCTTTGCAGGACTTTGAAGCTCTGTGGGCTTCGTGTCCCTTCGTCCTGCACGCCCCGGCTTCCTTCATCGACGAAGAAGCGGATGCCCAGTACTATGGAAAGCTGCGGTCCCGGCAATGAACGGCCGGATTCTGCTCTGGTTCCAGACCCTGCGCACCCCGGAGCTCAACCAGATCGTGCTCCTGCTGACGAACACCATCTGGCTGGCGGCTGCCCTGCTGCTGGTCCTGCTGCTCTTTTGCCGCACCAGAACCCTGGGCTGGCGCCTGATCGCCGGACTGGCACTGACCCTGATCCTCTCCACCGCCCTGAAGCACTTCGTGCAGGAACCACGGCCGTTTCTGGTGGTTCCGGGTCTGGAACGGGTCGGGCCGGTCCCCGGCGGCACCTCCTTCCCCTCCAGCCATACCGCAGCGGCGTTCGCACTGTTCTGGGGTCTGCTCTTTGCCAAAGACCGCTGGTGGATCCCGGCGTTTCTCTACGCAGTTCTCATCGCTCTGACCAGGCTCTATCTCGGGGTGCACTACCCGACGGATCTGGCCGGGGGCATTCTGGTCTCGCTGCTTTGCTGCGGTGTGACCGCCTGGGTATTTCACCGACTGAAACAGAAAGGAACCATACATGATGAATCACACAACTGATACAGGGCTGAGCTGTGCCCGCCGCATTCAGTACTTTGGTCTGGCCATGTGGATCTATGTCGTGCTGCAGTTTGTGACCGGCTTTGTCGGCGCGCTGCCTGCTCTGCTGGGGATCAACACCACCTGGCTGGTGCTTCTGGGCGGTACGGTGGTGGCGGGGCTGCCGGCGATGGCTGTGGCGCTGCAGACGACGCATACAAAAGTGGAAGGGCTGAAAACCACCGGTCATCACTTTGTGTCCACGTATCTGCGCTATGTCCCCATGATGTTTTTCTGGAACATTGCCTTCGGTCTGTTCTGGCAGCTGTTTCAGGTCTCGGACCAGACACTCCCCGCAGCGCCTGATCCCCTGGACATGGTTCTGATGCTGCTGATAGCGGGATTCATTGGCCCGGTGGTGGAAGAGCTGTTCTTCCGGGGATTTGCCTACAACTGTCTGAAGCCTTACGGTGCGGTGTTTGCGGCGGTGATCAGCAGTCTGGGGTTTTCGTTTCTGCACATGAATTTCGTGCAGGGATTCCCGGTGTTCTTCTTCGGTCTGGTGTTCTGCGCGGGGTATGAACGGACGGGAAGCATCTGGCTGCCCATTGCGCTGCATGTCACGAACAACACCCTGGCGGTTCTCAACGGCTGGTTCCCGCAGCTGGTGTGGATCATGATGGTGCTGGCGGCTGTGGGACTGGTGCTGACTGTTCTGGCTGCACCGGTGATTCGCCGGGACTGGGATGCGCTGATGGAAAAAGTCCGGCTGTTCCGGTGTGTGAAAAAGGCCCCGGCGTTCTGGCTGCTGGGGATCCTCTATGTCCTGACGGGGATCTGGTTTGCGGTAGCCGCATGAGATTCCTTCATATATCGGATCTGCACATCGGCAAGCCGTTTTATCATCAGGACATGCGGGAATTTCTGGTGCTTCAGGAGGATCTGCTGACGAAGGTGATTCAGACGGCGAAGGATCAGCACTGTCATGCGCTGGTGATCGCCGGGGATATTTATGACCGGCAGGATCCCGGGGCGGAGGCTGTGGCGGTGCTGGACCGGTTTCTGAACCGGCTCAAGGACAGCGGTCTGCTGGTGTTCATGATTGCTGGCAACCACGATTCGCCGAAGAAACTCGGCTATGCCAGATCCTTTCTGGAGGACCGGAACCTGTATCTGGAAACGGTGTACCAGGGCTCCATACGACGGGTGGAGACGGATGATGTGGTGTTCCATCTGCTGCCGTTCATCAAGCCCTTTACCGCTGGACCGTATCTGGAGCAGCGCCCGGGGTCGTATCAGGAGATGATGGAACAGGTGCTGTCCCGGGAAGAACTGGCACCAGGAAAGGCCCATGTGCTGATCAGCCATCAGTTTGTCTCCGGGGCTACGACCTGCGAGTCGGAGACGCTGATGGTGGGGGGCCTGGATGAGATTGGGGCAGAGGTCTTTGCGGGGTATGACTATGTGGCGATGGGGCACCTGCATTCGCCGCAGCGGATCGCAGAGAATGTGTGGTATCCCGGGACGCTGCAGCGGCTGTCCATCAGCGAGTTGGAGCAGCAAAAAGGCGCACTGGTGGTGGATGTGGATCCGCAGGCTGAACCCGGCAGCCGGGTAACGGTCACTCCGGTGCAGATTGACCCGCTGCGGCGGTTTGAGAAACTCACCGGCACCCTGGATGAACTGACGGATCCGGCGTTTGTGGCGGCCCATGACCGGGATGCCTATGTATATGCGGCGCTGCAGGATGAACAGCCCAATCCCCTGGCGCTGATGCGGCTGCAGGAAGCCTGGCCGTATCTGGTGGGACTGGGGTACGAGGCGCTGGAGGCCCGGGTGCAGGAAGCAGCGGGGGCTTCGGCGGCTGTGCGCAGTGATGACCCGGCTGAGAACATCCGGGAGTTCTATCTGGCACAGACCGGGCAGAGCCTGAGTCCGGGGCAGGAAACGCTGCTGGAGAAACTGCTGAAGGAGATGGAAGACGCATGAGACCGCTGAGACTGGAACTGCAGGCGTTTGGTCCCTATGCCAGCCGGGAAGTGATTGACTTTTCGGCGTTCGGTTCCCGGGGACTGATTCTGATCACCGGGGAAACCGGTGCGGGAAAAACCGTTCTCTTTGACGGCCTGATGTATGCCCTCTATGGACAGCCTTCCCAGAAAGAACGGGATGCGCAGATGCTTCGGTGCAAAAATGCCGATCCCGGGACTATGACCCGGGTGAGTCTGACGTTCGAGGAAAAGGGGCGCGTGTATACCGTGACCCGGGAACCGGCGCAGGCCAGGCTGAAAAAGAACGGAAAGGAGTTCCGGAAAAACGCCGATCCGGAGCGGCTGGAGCTGAAGACAGAGACAGAGGTGCTGGAGAACCGGGAGGCTGCAGCCAGGATCCGGGATCTGCTGGGGCTGGACGCCGCCCAGTTTTCCCAGACGGTGCTCATTGCCCAGGGGGCATTCCGGGATCTGCTCACGGCGGACAGCCAGCGGCGCCAGGAAATCTTCCGGGATCTGTTCGGAACGGGGTTTTATGACCGGGTGCAGAAGGAGCTGCAGGAAAAAGCCCGCGTAAAGCGGGAGGAACTGGATGTCTGTGTCCGGGAAAACGAAGTCCGGCGATCCGGTCTGGGACTGTATCAGGAAACGCCTTTTGATGAAGCCGCCTGCCGGAAGACACTGGAGCAGGAAGCGGTCAGTCTGGAAGCCCTTCGGCAGGGGGTGAAGGAGAAGGAAACCCGGCTGCAGGCTTGCATTGCCCGGATTGAACAGCTGCGGGCCAGGGAGAAGGAAGAGCAGCGGCGGCAGCTGCTGGCGCAGCGCCGGGAGGATGCGTGCAGAACGGAACGGCGCTGTCAGGGGCTGCTGGAAGAACTGGAGCCGCAGCAGCCGGTGTTCGAGAAACAGCGCAGTGAAACCGCGGTGCTGGAAAAACAGGCGGCGGACAGCCGGAAAGCGGAAGCGCTGAAGCAGCAGGCAGCCAGTCTGGCGCAGGCAGTGAAAGCCGGAGCCCTGGATCTGGAGAAATCCGCGGCGGATCTGGAGAAAGACCGCCGGCAGCTGCTGGATCTGCAGGATGTTCCTGCCAGGCTGGAACAGGCCCGGAAACAGCAGCAGGATCTGGAAAAGATCCGGGAGCGGCTGGTCCAGAAAAAAGCCGCTGAGCAGGCGCTGGCTCAGGGAAAAGAGCGGCTGAAAACTGCCATGGCGGCGTTTGAAAAAGCCAATGGCACCTGGCTGACAGCCAGTCACCGGTTTCTGGCTGGACAGGCCGGGATTCTGGCGCAGTCTCTGCGGGATCACGAACCGTGTCCGGTGTGCGGCAGCCGGGACCACCCGGCACCTGCCGGGCTGGAACAGGATGTGCCGGATGAAGCGCAGGTACAGCGGCTCAGGGACAAAGCCCAGGCTGCAGAATCAGCGCAGCAGCAGGCGGCTTCCGAGGTTTCCCGGCTGCAGGGAAACCTGGAATCCCTGGATCCGGTGCCGGATACGGATCTGAAGGCAGAGCTTGCAGAGAGCAGCAACAGGATCCGGGATCTGGAAGAGAAAGAGAAACAGCGGGCGCAGCTGAAAAAAAGTCTGCCGGCCAGGGAATCGGCTCTGGAGAGCCGCCGGCAGGAACAGACTAACCGGCAGTCCGAGCTGGCGGGTCTGCAGTCCTCGGTGCAGCTGCTGCAGGGAACCGTCCCTGCGGCAGAGCTGGAAGCCCGGGCCAGCCGGATGAAACAGTCCTGCGAGGCCTTTGAGACCCGCCTGCAGCAGACCCGGGAGCAGCTGACCTCCGCCCGCTCAGCCGGCGAGGCAGCCCGGAAGGCCATGGAGGAGATCCCTGCTGTGACTGGCAGCCCGGAACAGGAGCTCAAGTCTGTGGATGCCCAGCAGAAGGAGCTGTCGGCAGCGCTGGCTGCGGACCGGGAGAGTCTGGAGCAGCGGGTGCATGTCCTGAAAAATGACCGCCGTCTGCTGGAGACGCTGACATCCGGGTATCAGACACAGCGGCGGCTGGAGCAGGAGGTAGCGGACCTGAATATGCTGTCCCGCACTCTGGCGGGAACCCAGAGCGGCGTACAGCGGATTTCCCTGGAGGCCTGGGTGCAGATGATGTATCTGGATCAGGTGCTGGAAGCGGCCAACCGGCGGTTTCTGCAGCTTTCCCGGGGACAGTACCGGCTGGTGCGCAGCGAGAGCCAGAAAAAAGGCGCCGGGAAAACGGGACTGGATCTGGCGGTGGAAGACCGGTTCAGCGGAGAGATCCGGGCGGTGCAGACACTGTCCGGCGGTGAGTCCTTTGAGGCCAGTCTCTGTCTGGCGATGGGACTGAGTGACCGGGTGGCTGCGGCGAATCCGGGGATCAGCATTGATACGCTGTTCATTGATGAGGGATTCGGTTCGCTGGATGATGAGAGCCTGCAGAAGGCGATGCAGGTGCTGCAGGAACTGGCGCAGTACCGGTGTGTGGCGGTGATTTCCCATGTTTCGGGGCTGAAGACTGCCATTGACCGGCAGATTCAGGTAAAAAAGAACCAGGGTACCAGCCACGTGCGGCTGCAGGTGTGAGCCGGGAACAACTGCCGTAAGCCGGATTCTGCAGTCCGGCTGCGGCTGATGCACTCAGGCGGTTGCTGGCCCTGGCTGTATCGGCAGGAAACGGGTATCGGCGATGCCGGGAAAAGAGGATGTTGTATGGCGGAAGATCGGAAGAAGATTGCGGTGATTGCCACGGGTGGAACCATTGCGGGGGCAGGTCCTGCGGGGGATTCGGCGGGGTACCGGGCGGGGGAACTGCCTGTGGAGCAGGTGGTGAAATCTGTGCCGGGTCTGGCGGATGTGGCGGATCTGGAGATGTATACGGTGTGCCAGGTGGATTCCAATGATGTGACGTTCGGGGTGTACCGCGAGGTGAAGAAACTGGTGGAGGCACTGGAGGCGGATCCATCGGTGGATGGCGTGGTGATCACGCATGGGACGGATACGCTGGAGGAAACGGCGTTTTTGCTGAATCTGGTGCTGGATGTGAAGAAGCCGGTGGTGATCACGGGTGCGATGCGGCCGGCGACGGCGACGAGTGCGGATGGACCGGGTAATCTGATGCAGGCGGTGTCTCTGGCGGCGGATGATCAGGCTGCGGGGATGGGCGTGCTGGTTGTGCTGTCGAATATGGTGTTCGCGGGCCGGGATGTGAAGAAGACGGATTCGATGAGCACGGATGCGTTCCGGCAGAATGAGTTCGGTTTGCTGGGGTATGTGCGGGACCGGCGGGTGTCTCTGATTCACCGGCCGTACCGGTTTCATACCAGTGCTTCGCGGTTCAATGTGACGGATTTGCGGGATATGCCTGAGGTGGAGATTTTCTATGTGCATGAGGAGTCGGACCCGGGGCTGCTGCGGTATATGCTGGAGCGTTATGATGGTGTGGTGATTGCAGGTACCGGTGGCGGGAATTATCCCCGGGCGGTGCAGGATGTGATTGAGTCCTGGGATGGTGAGTGCATGATTGTGCGGGCGAGCCGTCTGCCGGAGGGCGAGGCGGTCCCGGATGAGGTGTTTGATCCGATGCAGAGGACGATTGCAGCGTATGATCTGATGCCGCACAAGGCCAGGCTGCTGCTGATGCTGGGGCTTCAAAGCGGTCGGAGCCGGGAGGAGATCCAGGAGGATTTCCGGGTGTACTGAACAGCCGTCAGCCAGCGGAATGAACAGCCGGAGGCTGGTCATTCTGCCCGCTGACTGGGCATCGAACCCGTTGCAAAAGGAAATGCTGCAGCGTGACGGACCAATCCGGATCTGACAAGACTGAAAAATGGAATCCGCCATAACTGACAGATTCCGGTGAAGTCGCTGATTTGCTGGCTGTAAGCGAAAAAACGCAGCGGGTTTGCTGAACAACTGCAAGTTGTGCAGCAAACTGGCTGCGCTATAATGAAGGTACAGACAGCAGACATCAACCGATGTGCTGTTTATTGATTAGCAGATGATCTAGCGATCATCCTGAGCACGGTCGGTGCTGGTACACTGATCGTGCTTTTTTGCAGCCAGTTCCGTGACAGCGGTAGCTGGTCACGGAACACGCTGAAAAAGGCTGTACCTCATACAGCCGAATAAGCCGGAATTCACAGCATTCCGGGGTCTCTGATTCGAACACTATTAGCATGCAGTATATCAGATTCAGCGTGTTTTCTGCACAACCTTTGGTTGTGCAGAAAACTGGCTGAGACTGGCTGAGACTGGCTGAAATTTCTGCTTGCAAGGAGAAAGGGGACTGTGGTAATATCAATGAGCAGTCAACAGATGGGCCTGTAGCTCAGGTGGTTAGAGCGCACCCCTGATAAGGGTGAGGTCGTTGGTTCAAGTCCATTCAGGCCCACCATCTGTTTTATATGTGGGGTGTTAGCTCAGCTGGGAGAGCACCTGCTTTGCACGCAGGGGGTCAGGAGTTCGATCCTCCTACGCTCCACCACTATGAAAATTCGCCTTCAGGAAACTACCTGAGGGCTTTTTTTTTATTATCTGGAATGCAAACCTGTCTGAATGCTGATGGTGACATCGACTTTGTGCCGCTTTGCCGGTACAGGCTCTCCTGTCCGGTCAGCCCTGATGCCCTGTCACAGGTGGCAGCCGCATCGGCAAGGAAAAACCGGAGCAGGGCAGGCTCCGGCATAAAGACAGATTCACTTGAGGCAGCGGCTGAAGAACTCTTCGAAGGTCTGCGATTTGAGAATTTCCTGCTGGAGCGGGATGGACTGAACGATTTCCAGGAGAAAATCATAAAGGCGCTCGATGTTTTTCTGTTCGCCTTTGCAGAAGGCCAGCAGGAAGATGATCTGCACAGTGTCCACACTGTCGTTCCAGGAAATGGGATGATCCAGGAGGGCAACGGCGGCTTTTGTCCGGCTGGCTTCCGGGGTCATGGGGTGGGGGATGGCAAAGATGTCGTTGAGGTTTGTATGGGATATTTCCTCGCGGCGCCGGACGGATTCCCGGAGTTCAGGGCTTGAGATTCCGTTCTGGATCAGGCGGGTGCAGAGTTCGTCCAGTACCTGTTCCTTGGATACCGGGTCCCGGAAGCGGACAAACAGGTTTTCCTGGAAAAATCGCGTGGCTCCTTCGGTTTCGTTCTGTGCCGGGGTCAGCATCCTGGCGACGGTTTCCGCGTTTTCGCGGGTAAGAGAGAAATCGACTTCCACGAAGGGGAGGCCCCGTTCCGGCAGAGGGACGGTGGTGATGAGAAAATCTGCTTCCAGCAGCTTGTGTTCGTCCAGAGACAGATACTGCTGGTAGGACAGACAGGCCAGGATTTCCAGCTTGGACTGAAAATAGGATTTCAGCCGGGCTTCCAGCATGCGGGAGGTGGCCATGCCGGATCCGCAGACGAGGTAGGTTTTGACAGGTTTCATCTGTCCGGAGTAGCATCGTTCCACGGCGGCGCCGATGTGCAGGGAGATGTAGCCGATTTCATCTTCGGAGAACTGCATGGGCTGGAAGACGTGACTGACTGCGTCCAGGGAGATGTCGTAGGCCAGGGGAAAGCTGCTGCGGATGGTGTTGAGCAGGGGATTGGTGCGGTTCTGGTGACTGTATCTTGCTTTGAAGATGCTGAAGAGATGATTGTACAGGTCTTTGATGAGCACCTGATCGTTTCTGAGGTCGAATCGCCAGATGGCCCGGATGTGTTCCAGCATCTGGGTGACAGCGGTCCGGAGGTCTTCGCTTTCCGGGGCGCAGCCAAGGCGGGTGTTCAGAGATATGTGCAGGCTCAGGGAGTCGCGTTCGCTGGCGGGGATGGCCAGCTTTTCTTTTTTCTCAAGCGTTTCGCAGATATCTTCCGTGGCCTGCATGATTTCCGGCGGAAATCCGCCTGGTTCCAGTTCAGGCAGAATTCCGCCGGTGCGGATCCGTTCCAGCATCATGGCGGTGTGCAGCACCAGGTTTTTCAGCGCATAGTCCGAGCAGACGAGTCTGTGTTCCTGCAGAGAGGTATACAGCCCGGCTGACAGGGCTGAGAGATCGGTGTGCCGGAACAGCTGTTTTTCCAGAGGCGAGAATTCCGTGACATAGTTTTTCATGTTCCGGTCCATATCCAGAACCTCCTGCAGGAGGCATTCCCTGCGGCGGATTTCCGGTCCTGTGATCCGGATTCCTTTCTGGCTTCTGCTTTCGAATGAAAGGCCGTACCGGCTGCAGATCTGGCGGATGCTGCGCAGATAGCTCTGGCTGGTGTTCCGGGAGACGTAAATCATATCTGCCAGATCATCCGGATCCTGCCAGTTATCCTGGATGAGCAGAACAGAGAGCATATACCGCTGTCTTTCTTCCATGGAATCCAGTGTCAGGGTCCAGCCGCGGCTCAAAGCCTGCTGTTTCCATGGGTTGAAGCGTTCGGGATCGGTGATGGTCAGTTCATAGCCTTTGCCCCGTTTCAGGGCAATGGAGGCACCGGGCATGAGGCGATTGAGGGCCTGTATGTCAGAGCGGATCGTGCGCACTGTGACGCCGAAGCGCTGGGACAGATCCGTGGTGTTCTGTCCGACAGGCTGCAGCAGCAGCTGCAGGATTTCTTTCAAACGCGGCTGACTCAGCATGATTCCCTCCTTTGCATGTTGTCTTGTTGTTCAGAGATATAGTGCCGGGTTTGCGGCGGTTTCGCAAACTGCTCATTTCCGTTTGACGGGAAATCGCGGATTTCCGGGTGCAGAGGAAACGGGGTGTTTCCCCTGAAGAGGAAATCCGCTGGATTGAGCCGCTGCCGGGTGCCGGATATGATGAGGCTGTCAAAAGCAAGGAGGTGCAAAGCCATGAACGAGTTGATTGAAAGCCGGGGGATTTTTCTGGACTGCGACTTTGGATCCAAGGAAGAAATGCTGTCCTTCATTGCCGGCAAGGCAGAGGAGTTCGGTATCACAGGGAGCCGGGAAGCGCTGCTTCAGGATCTGAAGAACCGGGAGGCGGAGTTCAGCACGGGGTTGTCGGAAGGGTTCGCAATTCCCCACGCCCGGACGGACAACGTGAAACGGGTGAGCGTGTTTTTTCTCCGCAACCGGAGGCCCCTGGAATGGGAAACGCTGGATGGACAGGATGTGACGTGTCTGTTTGCTCTGCTGGTCCCGGAGAAAAACGAAGGGAACATCCATCTGCAGATGATCAGTTCCCTGGCCACAAATCTGATGGAAGAGGATTTTTGCCGGACGGTGAAAGAGTGCCGGGATGAAAAGGTTCTTCAGTCGTTTATTCTGCACACCATTGCTTAGAAAGAGGAATGAATCATGAAAATTGTTGGAATCTCCGCCTGTCCCGCGGGACTGGCACACACACCGATGGCTGCCAAGGCGCTGGAAAAAGCCGGCCGGGAAATGGGACTGGATGTGAAGATGGAACAGCAGGGGTCCATGGGACAGGTCAATGCAATCACGCCGGCGGAGGCGAGAGCCGCGGATTTTGTGATCATCGCATCTGATCAGAAGATCCAGGGCATGGACCGGTTCAAGGGAAAACCGGTGATCCGGGTGAACATCACCACGTGCATCAAGGCGCCCCAGGCTGTGCTGACCAAGTGCATGCAGGCCATGGAAGGCAAAAAATAAGCGGCACTGTCTCTGCCAAGACAAATGCCGCCGGTTTCTGATCACTCAGTAGACCTGTATTGATTATATCAGAAACCTTTCCCGAACCAACTGACAGAAAGGAAAGGATTGTCATGAAGAAATTTTTCAAAGACGCTGTCGGTCATGTGATGACCGGCATCGGTTATATGCTTCCCCTGATTGTAGCCGCATCTCTTGTTGTTGCGATTCCGAAAATCATCGCCCTGTGCATGGGCATCACGTCCCTGGATCCGTATGCGGAAACAGAAGGTTTCACACATATTCTGTATCTGATTGAACAGGTTGGCTGGACCGGCATCGGACTCACAAACACAGTGCTCGCGGGCTTCATTGCCTACTCCATTGCGGACAAGCCGGCTATTGGCGCGGGTCTGATTGGCGGCATGGTGGCGTCCAACACCAATGCCGGATTCCTGGGCGCGCTGATTGCTGCGTTTGCAGCGGGCTACACGGTGAAATGGGCGAAGGAACACATTCATCTCCCGGAGGCCATGCAGCAGATCATGCCGCTGGTTATCTGTCCGTTCCTGGCGACCGGGGCTGTGGCTCTGCTGATGGGTGTGATCCTGGCCGGACCTCTGTCTTTCATCAATGCATCGCTGGTGGAATGGCTGCGGCAGCTGTGCACCAGCGGTACTTCTCAGCTGGTTCTGGCGCTGATCCTGGGTGCCATGATCTGCTCCGATATGGGCGGTCCCATCAACAAGTCTGCCTGGATGGCCGGCAACGTTCTGATGACCGAAGGCATTTTCCAGCCGAATGTATTCATCAACTGCGCCATCTGCATTCCGCCGCTGGCGTATGCCATTGCCACAACGATCCGCAAAAAGCGTTTCTCTGCGGATCTGTATGAAGGCGGCAAGGGCTGCTGGGTCATGGGCTTCATTGGCATTACGGAAGGCGCAATTCCCTATACACTGGTCAAGCCCCAGGTTCTGATTCCGGTGAACATGATTGGCGGGGCTCTGGGTGCTGCGGTGACCTGTCTGCTGGGGGCCACAGCGGAGATCCCTCCTGTGGGCGGCATTTATGGATTCATTTCCATTGCCAATGGCTGGGCTTATCTGGTGGGTATCCTGGCGGGGGCGCTGTTCATTGCCTTTGTTTCCACCTGGCTGGTGAACTTCAACGTCAATGTGGAAGGCGACAGTCCGGATATCAGTCTGGATGACATCGATATTGACATCACGATCGAATAGAACATGAAGACGGGCAGGATCAGGGATCTGCGATGGTTTGGTCCTGCCTTTTGTGTATCGGAAATTGTGCCGGTCGCCACACGCATGACCGGCTGCAGAAGGAGAGAAGGACAATGACGAAAAAAATACATGTGATTCCTCATTCCCACTGGGACCGGGAATGGTACTTTACGACTTCCCGGTCGAAGGTCTATCTGATGAAGGATCTCCAGGATGTGCTGGATACGCTGGAAGAGCAGCCGGCTATGCGGTTCATGCTGGATGGGCAGGCATCGCTGCTGGATGATTACCTGGCCTGGCGGCCGCAGGATGCAGCCCGGATTTCAGAGCTGACAAAAAAAGGCCAGCTGGTGACTGGTCCCTGGTACACCCAGACAGACCAGATGGTGATCTCGGCGGAGAGCATTGTCCGGAATCTGATGTACGGTATCCGCCGCTGCAGAGAATTCGGTCCGGTGATGATGGTGGGGTATGTTCCGGATTCCTTTGGCCAGGCGGGGAACATGCCGCAGATCTACCGTTCTTTCGGCATGGATTCCACGGTGTTCTGGCGGGGTGTGTGCGATGACATGGTGCGATGTACGGATTTTGAATGGGAAGGGGACGACGGAAGCCGGGTGCTGGCAGCGCAGATCCCTTTCGGGTATTACATTGGCGGGAACATTCCGGAAGAAGAGCCGGCCAGCGGTGAATTCTGGAAACGGGAGTGTCTGGAGAAAATGGGACATGGGGCAACGGACAATGTCTGTTTCCCCAATGGATTCGATCAGGCGCCGGTGCGGAAAAACCTGGTGGAGCTGGTTGAAAAACGGCAGGAAGCGGATCCGGAGAACACCTATGTGATTTCCACGGTTCAGGACTATCTGCAGGATGTGCGGAATGCGCATCCGGAGCTGGAGCTGGTGAAGGGAGAACTGCTGATGGCCAAGCACTCCCGGATCCATAAATCCATTTTCAGTTCCCGTTCGGATCTGAAGGCAGAGAATACAGCAGTGCAGAACTTTGTGGCAAATGTGCTGGAACCGGTTCTGGTGATCAGCGCTTCGCTGGGCAATGAGTACCCGAAAAAAGCGGTGGAAGCAATCTGGAAGCTGCTGTTTGAAAATGCCGCGCATGACTCCATTGGCAGCTGTATAGCAGATACGGTGAATGAAGATGTGCATATGCGCAACAAGCAGGCGCTGGAGACGGCCATGGCTCTGGCGGAACTCCATGAGCGGCTGATAGCCACGGGCATCAAAGGAGACAAAAATCAGCTGTCCTGGACGCTGATCAATCCGCTGCCGGAAAAGCGCAAAGGTGTACGGGTTTTCACCACGTATGTGCCTTCGGATTCCTTTGGGATCGTGAATGAGAAGGGAGAACCGGTGGCTTACACCATTCTGTCCATGCGGGATCTGACGGAGTATGTGCTGAACCAGACCATTGTTCTGAATCCTTCCGACCAGCCGCACCGGCCTGAAAAGGTATTTGAAGCTGTAATTGCAGTGGAATATGAAGTGCCGGCACTGGGGTATGTGCAGTACCGGATTGCAGAAAACAGCTCCGGAACTGCCCTGAAAAAGACGGACTGCCTGGAAAACGGATTTTACCGGATCACGGTCAATGCAGATGGTTCCCTGGATGTGCTGGAGAAAAAAACCGGCCGGCTGTACCAAAACCAGGCGATTCTGGAGGAAAACGGTGATGATGGAGACAGCTTCAACTATTCTCCCCCGCGGCAGGACATGGTGATCCGGAGCACCGGCTGTCAGGCGGCTGTGCGCATCGAATCCTCGCCCCTTGTTTCACGGGCTGTGATCAGCCTGGAGATGAAGGTCCCTGGCGATCTGGAACAGCGTGCGGCGGGTGTGGCGGATACCCGGCTGCCGGTTACTCTGACGGTAACGCTGAAGGAAGGGGATCCGGTGATTGGTTTTGAGGCAAAAATCGAGAACCGAGGTCTGTCGCACCGGCTTTGTGTGCTGTTTGATGCACAGATGCAGTCGGCGTTCAATTTTGCCGATCAGCAGTTTGGCAGCATCCGCCGTCCGAACCGGTATGAGAAGGAAATGGCCTGGTACCGGCGGGATGCAGATGGAAAAACGGAAATGGCTGCCGGTCAGCCGGTGAACTGGGCACAGTCCAGTGCCTGGCAGGAACCGCCGGTTCCCATTGAACCCTGTCAGAGCTATGCAGCCCTGAGTGAAGATGGCCGGACAGTGGCTGTGTTTCCCCAGGGGGTGCGGGAATATGAAATTCTGGATGATTCCGTGATCCGTCTGACGCTGTTTCGCACCTATGGATTCATGGGCAGGGAAAACCTGCTGTACCGCCCGGGACGGGCTTCCGGGGAGAGCATCATTGAGACACCGGATGCACAGCTGCTGCAATCCATGACCTATACTTTTGGTGCGGCTTTCATTCCGGCGGACCTCAACAGTGCGCGGCTTTCTCAGATGGCCAAAGACTTCAATTCCCCGGTGGAAGTGTATGAGTATGCCCGCTTCCTGAACGGCCGGCTGATTTTCTCGCAGATGGAGACAGAAGGCTGTCAGGCTCCGGTGCATTCTCTGTTTGAGACAGATGGCAATCTGACGGTTTCGGCAGTCAAGCAGGCGGAAGATGGTTCTGGCATCGTACTGCGGCTGTACAATGGGCAGCATCGCAAAGCGGTGGGAGATTGCATCCGGTTTTCCAGACCGCCCAGGCGGATACAGGAACTGAATCTGATGGAGGAACCGGTGCGTCAGCTGCAGCTGGAGAACGGGGAGCTGCAGATTGATCCCATCGGGCACTGCAGGTTTCTGACTTTGCGGATCGATTACTGAGCAGAAGGAGAAGGCGGGCTGATGAGGCCCGCCTTTTCTGCGACTCTGTAACCAGGCGCCGGGCCGGTCCTGATTTACGGACAGATCCGGTACAGGCTCTCCTGTCCAGTCGGCTCTGATGCCCTGTCACAGGCGGCAGCCGCATCGGCAGAACGGTTTTTCCGGTGCAGGCTGGCGGTGTCTGTTACACTGGAAAGGATTTGAAAGGATATCAGAACATGAAAGTTCGCCTGAAGTACAATGCTCCGGTAATTCTGACGTTTGCGCTGCTGTGTCTGGCGGTGCTTGTTTTCTCGGAGTTCACCGGCTACCGCTATGTGTCTGACTGGTTTGTGACGCACCGGGGTCCGCTGGATAGCGTGCGGACGTATCTGACGATGTTTACCTATGTACTGGGTCATGCGTCGATTGAACATTTTGCGGGGAACATGATGCTGTTGCTGCTGGTTGGTCCGGTGGTGGAGGAGAAATACGGTTCGAAAAACACATTGATCATCATTCTGGTGACGGCTTTTCTGACGGCGGCTGCGAATATGGCAGTGACTGCAAATGGCCTGATTGGCTGCAGCGGGGTGGTGTTTGCGTTCATCATTCTGTGCAGCATGACGTCGTTCAAGCGGGGAGAAATCCCGGTGACGATGATTCTGGTGGTGGTGCTGTATCTGGGGCAGGAGATCCTGGCGGGAGTGCTGACGGCGGACAATGTTTCGCAGATGGCGCATATTCTCGGGGGGATCGCGGGTGCCGCGTTCGGGTTTTTCCTGGAGGGCGGCAGGCGCCGCTGAGGTGCATTGTGTGACTGTTGTGGAATGTGATGGCACACGGGGCACGAGGCGGGTGATTGCTTTGGCACGAACGTATAATTTCTGTTAGATAGCCGTACGGTATGTCGGCGGATAAGAGGTAATTGCAATGAATGATAAAGCACAGAGAGAGATCACAAGACTGGATGAGTCTTTCGGGACGTATTCAAACAGCAGCAATGTGAATGAAAATGCGACTGTGACTGCAAGAAGCGAGGATGACAAGAAGCATCCTCTGGACAATGATCTGTCACTGGATGTGGGACAGCCTTCCACGAATGATGCACCGGATCAGTACTCCACTTTCCGGAGGACTCCGACGAAGGAACAGGATAAAATCTCTGATGAGATCCTGGCGGCGGATGCCGGTGAGTCTCTGACGAAGGAAGCCCATCAGATGCATGAGACGATTGATGATCTGGCGGATGAGATCGGCGAAGAGGTGGATGGTGAATATCCGGAGTTTCTGAGCGAGGTGCAGGACAAGGCGCAGGCGTTTATTGACCGGGCGCAGGAGGATCCTGCGGGGACTTTGAAGGAGGTCGGCAAGGGCATTCTGATGGTTGCCGGGGCTGTGGCGATTCTGAAAGGTCTGTTCAGGCGGCGGTAGGCTGGCTGCTTTCATGACCGGGCTGCAGAATATGCGGCTGCAGAGTTTACAGATATATCCAAATGCGCAAAACGCCCCTGTGTGGGCGTTTTTGACTGTGAAATGAGCAGTACAGGGTAGAATAAAGGAAACAGAGAGAGGAAGAGACGACATGGAAACCTTCTTGATCAACTGTCTCCATGCTTATTTTTATTTTATGGTGTACTCCTTTGGCGGCTGGGTGGTCCAGGGACTGTATGTGGGTGCGAAGGATTTCAGGTTTGTGAACACGGGGTTCTTTCATGGTCCCTATGTGCCGATTTTCGGTTTTGGCTGCCTGTTCATTATTTATATTGTGGACAGGCTGAGCATGAATCCGTTCTGGGTGTTCGTGAATACGTTCTGGCTGACGAGTGTGCTGGAGTATATCACGAGCTGGTATCTCCAGAAGCGGTATCACCGCTTGTGGTGGGATTATTCAAAGCATAAATTCAATATCCATGGACGGGTGTGTCTGCTGAATTCCACGCTGTATGGTGTGGCGGGGCTGGTGGTGACGTATGTGTTCCAGCCCTGGATGGAGGATCTGGTGGCGCATATTCCGCTGCATGCGATGCAGGGGATCATGATTCTGTTCACGATTGTGTTCGGCATTGATTTCATTACGACGAACCGGGAGATGGGGCGTCACAAGAAAGCGCTGGAGCAGCTGCATGCGCATGTGCAGCGGGCTGTCGGCAGTGTGGCGTATCAGGATGAAAACTTTGCGGCGGCTGTGGCGAGTCTGCAGAAGATGCAGGAAAACAGCCGGCATATGCGGGGGTTTGTGCATCAGCGGCTGGATGAAGCCTATCAGAGCAGTGTGGACCGGGTGAACCGGCATGTGCAGGAGGCCGGCCGGCGGATGCAGGATGCGCAGAATGCTGTGACGGCCCGTGTGCAGGATGCGCAGAGTGCCGTAAATGCCAGAGTGCAGGAGGCTGGTGCCCGGGTGCAGCAGGCGCAGGAGATGGTGGAGAGCCATGTGCAGGAGGTCTCGCAGCGGGTGAATGCCTTGCGGCAGGAAAGAGACAAGCCGGCCAGTGGCGCAAACGGCAAGGCTGCTTCTGAAGAAGCAGGCGCCGGAAAAGATGATGCGAAACAGGCAGAGTGAGCTTCGGAGAAGGAAGCGGCGCTCTGCCTTTTGATGTTTATATATCAGTTTTATGTGCATTCTGGATGTCTGCCTGTGAGAGCCTGTTTGGCAGGGATCAGGAATATTGGAATCAGGCAGAGAGAGGTGACAGAACGGTCTTCTCCGGCTCTTCTGTCTGTGACTGGAGAAAGTCTTCAACCTGGCTGTCTTCCGGTATGGAAGAAGCCGCTCCTTCCCGGGCGACAGCCAGAGCTGCCGCTGCAGAGGCGCGTTTCATCACCTGACCCATGGGCAGACCGCGGCGAAGGCCATCTGCAAAATAGCCCAGCCAGGTATCGCCGGCGCCGGTGGTGTCCACGGCTTTCACCTGAAAGGCGGGCATGAACCAGAGCTGTTCATTCTGCAGGCAGATGGCACCCCGGGATCCCAGGGTAAGAAGCAGGGAGGTCTCCGGATAGCGGCGGCGGAACAGGCGGCACAGGGTGAGAGGATCCCGGGAACCGGTGTCCAGAAGCTGTGCACATTCTGTTTCGTTGACAGCCAGCCATGTCACGCAGGACAGATCCATGTCCCGGATATCCGCTGTCATGGGAGCCGGATTGAACAGTATCTGCAGTTGTCGGCTGCCGGCCTCCTGCACCAGCTGACGGGTGAGACTGGTTTCGTTCTGGCAGATGAGCAGGTCCCCGGGCTGGTACGCCGTCAGCGTATCCTGAATCTGCTGCAGGGTGCACAGGCTGTTGGCGCCGGGGTCCAGAAGAATGCGGTTGTGTCCCGCGGGATCCCGTTCGATGATGGCCGTGCCTGTTCGGGCGGCTTCCAGTGTATGGACGTGACCGGTCTGTACGCCTTTTTCTTCCAGCAGTGCCGTCAGCCAGGTTCCGTCTAGGCCGATGCATCCGGCCATGGAGACAGGGCTGCCGGCCTGGGAGGCGGCAATTGCCTGATTCAGACCTTTGCCCCCGGGATACTGACTGACCTGGTGGGCTTTGGTGGTTTCTCCGGGCTGTCCGAAGTGGTCGATGTCATAGACGATGTCCTGGTTCAGTGAACCGAATACGAGTATGTTCATGGTGATTCCTTTCTGTGGGCTGCATGGCTGGGAAAAGGCAGGATGCAGTGCTTTCTTATATTGTACACAGGGCTGTGGCGGACGCTGTTCACGCCACCCGCTGTAAAAAAGAAGGCTGGACGTTACACAGCTGACTGAGTCGGAATCCACAAGGTTTCAGAGTTTCTGATTTGAATGCTGTGATAATGCAGTATGTCAGTCTCAGCGTGTTTTCTGCACAACCTTTGGTTGTGCAGAAAACTGGCTGAGACTGGGTGAAATTTCTGCTTGCAAGGAGAAAGGGGACTGTGGTAATATCAATGAGCAGTCAACAGATGGGCCTGTAGCTCAGGTGGTTAGAGCGCACCCCTGATAAGGGTGAGGTCGTTGGTTCAAGTCCATTCAGGCCCACCATCTGTTTTATATGTGGGGTGTTAGCTCAGCTGGGAGAGCACCTGCTTTGCACGCAGGGGGTCAGGAGTTCGATCCTCCTACGCTCCACCAATATGCAAATTCGCCTTCAGGGAAATCCTGAGGGCTTTTTTTTGACACTGGATGCAACTGCCGGGGCTCTGCTGAGCTTTTCCGCCATTTGCGCCAATTCCGCGGGGATCAAATACAACAGTTTTTCCAATGCGCAGGAGAAACCATACTCTGAAGGAGCAAGTTTCGGTATGCCCGGATTTATGCCCTGCCCCAGGCGCCAGCCGCATCGGCAAAAGAAATCCGGCTGAGACAGGAAAACAAAGGCAAAATCCGGTCAGCCTGCCGATGGGTTTGTGTATCCGCTTTGAGCCGGTGGAAGAGGAACGGTACACTGAGAGGAGAAAGAAGTGTGATGGGTATGGAACAGGATATCGTGAATGATGTGGTGCGTGAGTACAGGGAACTGCTGGATAAAGGTGATCTGCCTGCAGCGCTGCCGCTGATTCGCCAGGCGGCTCACTGGGGAGATGTGAGCAGCCAGATACTGGCGGCGAAGCTGTATACGGAGACAGTCCCGGATCCGGCAGAGGCACTGGAATACACCCGGCTGGCGGCGTTGAACGGGGACAGTGAATCAATGCTCGGACTTGGTCTGCTTCTGCGCGGGCGCCGGGAGTTTGACAAGGCGTTTTATTTTGTCCGCAAAGCGGCACAGGCGGGCTGCACAAAGGCCTGTGAACCGCTGGCTTCCATGTATATGATGGGGCAGGGTACGCCGAAGGATCTGGAACAGGCGAAATACTGGAATCTCCAGGGACTGGAGGCAGATCCGGAAAACGCCCGACTGCAGCGGCAGCACCGGGTTCTGGAAAAATCCGGCTGCTGATGTGTTCTGCCGGATTTCCGGATAACAAAATGAGAGCAATTCAAATCTGCAGGATCCAATCCGCCTGCGGATTTTTTCGTGAACAGACTACTCTGGGGGAATTCATCCAGTGCATCTGGCGTGGTCAGCTGAATACGACAAAGGCAGCCCTGCGGCTGCCTTCATCTAATATAGGAGAGAGATTTATGAAGAGATTTTTTTCTGTGTTCTCTTGGCACACCTATAAGATACGAAACCATTATCGGCAAAGTTTGCCGGGATGATGGGAAATTTTGTGTAGTTGCGATGAATTATGGGTGAATCCACGCAAATCATTACATCACCTTAACATTTTCTTGCGTTTGGGGAATGCCTGCAGGCCATGGTACAATTGATTTATCTATGCAAAGGAGGAATCTATGCTCTTATTCATCAAAAGCCTGCCCCGCATGGTGCGCAGCGCCAACAAAGATATCAGCCGGCATTTCTCCACGGCATTTTCCAGCAGTCTGTCCATTGCGATAGCTCTGCTGATTGCGGCATTCATGACCGTCATGGCTGCCAGCGTGGATCAGTTTACCAAAAATATAGAGAGTGAATTTGTCGTCCAGGTTTCCCTGCTGCCGACAGTGACAGAAGAACAGCGTCAGGTGCTGACAGATCAGCTTTCCGCTATGGAAGGCGCTGGGGAAGTGACTTTTTCCACCAGGGAACAGGAACTGGATGAACTTATCGCGCAGAACGGCGAAATATTCAGCCAGTATGCCGGTCAGGACCGGAACCCGCTCCTGGATGTACTCACCGTCCATCTGGAAAACGCACAGCAGGTGGAGACTGTGTCCCGGGAAGCGGAAAAGCTCCAGGGTGTTGCCAGCGTTTCCTACGGCGGCAGCATGATTTCCAAAATCGTGGATGTGTTTGATGCCGCCCGTACAGGGGGCTGGATTCTGGTGGGCTGCATGATTCTGCTGGCAGTTTATCTCACCCGGATTTCCGTAAAAATGAACATTCATACACGGCAGGAGGAAATCGCCATCATGCGTCAGGTGGGAGCCTTCAACTGGTTCATCACCACTCCCTTTGTGTTCGAAGGGCTGATTATCGGCTTCTGGGGCGCTCTGGTTCCCGGCCTGCTGGTTCTGACCGGATATCCGGCGCTGTACAATCTGCTCCATGGTGTCCTTCTGTCGGATATGTTTGTGCTGATTCCTCCCTGGCCTTTTGCAGCCTGGGTCAGTGCCGGTGTCTTTGGCATCGGTTTGCTGACCGGTGCGCTGGGATCCTGGCTGGCTGTCCGCAAATATCTGAGGTGGTATCGATGAAACTGAAAGAAAAGCTGACCGGATCTCTGGTCTCGGTGTCTCTGGCTGTGGCAGGCTGTCTGCCCGTGGCGCTGATGCCGGTGCACGCAGAGGATTATTCGGATACAGAATACTGGTATGGCCAGTGTACAAAACCCCAGACCTCTGCCGATGGGGTCAAAGCCTGTGAAGGCTTCAAAGCCTATGAAAATGAAAGAAGACAGCAGCTGCAGCAGTCCATATCAGACTTTTCCAGCTCCATCAGTTCTCTGGAAGGAGAAACGGACAAAGTTGCAGCTCTGGCGCAGGAACAGAAAGCCCTGGCAGAGGAACTTTCTGCCCAGATCAGCCAGAAAGAAGCAGCCATTGCCGAGATTGAAGCCAATATCCAGGCGCTTCAGGAACAGATCCGGCAGAAGCAGGCAGAAATTGATGCCTGGGATGCCCAGATCAAATCCCGGATGCGGCATGAACAGGGAAATGTGGGAACCAATATGCTGGTGGATCTGGTGATGGGTGCCAGTGATCTCAATGACATGCTGCGGCGGATTTCCGGCATTGAGCGGATCACGGAAGATGATCAGGCGCAGATCAGCCGGCTGAATGAACTCAAAGCCCAGCTGGAACTCTCCGTGAGCGAGGAAAAACGGCTGCAGGATGAAAACGCTGCGCAGAAAGCGGAGCTGGAGGAACAGAAAGCCCAGGCAAAACAGCTGGAAGATTCCTACAATCAGCTGGTGGCGCAGTACAAGCAGCAGATTGCCGATCTGCAGGCGCAGAAGCGGGCGGCACAGGCGGATATGAATTCCATCCGTGATTTTGTCATCACCTCGGCGGGTGCCGGAAGTGCCTCCATCACCACAAGTTCAGGCTTCAATGTGCCGGTTCTCGGGGGACAGTATTCTGCAGGTACCTGGGCCTATCCCGGTGGCGGCATTCATCTGGGTCTGGACTGGGCGGCTCCCATTGGGACGCCGGTGGTTGCGCCGGCCAATGGCATCGTTCTGTATGCCGCCAACCCGGTTCCCTCCAATTCCGGATATCTGGGCAATATGTCGGGATATCCCTATGGCGGCGGCAACACCATCTGTCTGCTGTGTTCCATGAATGGCACGCTCTATGCCTTCTCATTTGCGCATCTTTCCCAGGAAGGCATGTCGGTCAGCGCCGGGCAGTCGGTATCGGCCGGTCAGCAGATCGCTTTGACGGGAAACTCCGGCAACTCCACCGGACCGCACTGTCATATCGAAGTGGTCAATCTGGGAAACATGAGTGTGGAAGAAGCCATTAAACGCTTCTCTTCCAGCGCAGACTTTGCCTGGGGAACCGGCTGGGGCAATACGGCGGGTGCCTGCGAGAACAAAGGCAGCACGCCCTGCCGTGAGCGCCCGGAAATTTTCTTTGGCAGCTGACGGTTCCGGCTTGTGACAATACCCGGCCGGGCAGGATACCCGGTGGCGGAAAGGAGACTTGTATGATCGAACTGAAGGACGCATCCAAAGCCTATCCCAATGGCGTGCATGCGCTGAACCATATAGATCTGAGAATTGACCCGGGGGAATTCGTGTATGTGATCGGCCCCACCGGGTCCGGGAAAAGCACGCTGATCAAGCTCCTGAACGGGGAAGAAGTGGCCGATTCGGGAACAGTGACGGTGAATGGCACCAATGTGGGCGCCCTCAAGCACCGCAAGGTTCCGAAATACCGCCGGAACATCGGCTGCATTTTTCAGGACTACCGCCTGCTCCCCCGTCTGACGGTGTATGAAAACATTGCCTTCGCCCTGGAAGTCACCGGTACGCCCTCCCGGAAAATCAGAGAGCGGGTCCGGGAAGTGCTGGAGCTGGTGGATCTGAAGGACAAGGAGCGGGCATATCCGGATGAACTCTCCGGCGGGCAGCAGCAGCGTGTCACGATTGGCCGCGCCATCGCCAACCGGCCTGCCATCCTGATTGCCGATGAGCCCACCGGCAACCTGGATCCGAACATGTCTCTGGAAATCATCGAGCTGCTGGAAAAAATCAACCAGACGCAGGGGACCACCATCGTGATGGTGACCCATGACCGGGACCTTGTGGACCGCTTCCGGAAACGGACGATCATGCTGGACAAAGGGTACATCGTGCATGATTCCAGCAAAGGCGGATACAAATCCTTATGAAGCGGCTGTTTTTCCAGTTTCTCTACGAACTCAAAAGCGCCTGGCGGGGAATCACCCGGAACTGGGCTCTGTCGCTCTCCGCACTGGGAGCCGTTACGGTTTCCCTGTTTCTGATTGCCTGCTTTTCGCTGATTGGCTATCACACTGAGCAGTTTGCATCCCGGGCTGAAAGCGGTCTGCGGCTGCACGCTGTGCTGAATCAGGGGCTGGACGAAGCGGCGGTGCAGCAGACGGGAGAGCAGATCCGCAGCCTGTCCTTCGTGGATCATGCGGACTATTCGGACAAGGATGCGGAACTGGAGCTGATGATTCAGGAAAAAGGGGATGCGTTTTCGGTGTACCGGGGGGAACAGAATCCCCTGTCGGATGCCTGGTTTGTCTATCTGGAGAATGGAACCGACATTGAAGAAGCTGCCAGGGAAGTGGGACGGATCGAAGGGGTCGAGACAGTCACCTATGGGGGACAGAGCACCCTGGAGCTTGCACAGCTGCTCAGCCGCGTCCGGATTGCCGGCTATATTGGCAGTGGCCTGCTGCTGCTTCTGTCCATGTATCTGATCTACAACACGATCCGCACGACGATTTATTCCCGGCAGGATGAAATCATCACCATGCGGCAGGTGGGAGCTTCCAATGCATTCATCAAGATTCCCTTTGAAATCCAGGGCATGGTGCTGGGACTTCTGGGAGCGCTCATTCCTTTTCTTCTGATTGCCTGGGGCTATCCCCGGCTCTACAGTGGCCTTGGCGGAATTCTTTTCGCGAATGTATTTCAGCTCATGCAGCCGTCACAGGCTGTATTCTGGTCCGGTGCCCTGCTCTTCGGAGGCGGTCTGCTGGTGGGCTGGCTTGCCAGCTTTATGGCTGCGACCAAGTACATCAAGGCAAAACGATAGGAAATCCTGTCGTTTTTTTAGTGTACCGGGCATGGTGCACTTCTAGCTGGTGAAAGTCCAGCCACGATTATCTG
>NZ_CAJUPA010000003.1 GCF_910588395.1 uncultured Faecalibaculum sp.
TATTATTAAAAATTCCAATCTGAGATATGTTCAGATGGAACTGTGAAAGACCCGGACGGTTACGAGCACAAAGGACAAACCATGGCAGTCCCAGGCCGGGTTTGTCCTTTTCGGTTTTCTTCTGTTCTCAAACCGGAGATTTGCGCCGGGCTTACAAATCCTCAGGACATGGACATATTCCTGCCTGCAGGTGATATACTGTTTACGATGCAAAAAGCATAGGAGGATTATCATGGCAAAAAGAACTGTCAAAGACCTGGATGTCAAAGGCAAAAAGGTCATCGTCCGCTGCGATTTCAACGTGCCCCGCAAGGACGGCGTCATCACAAATGACAACCGGATCGTGCAGGCGCTGCCGACGATCAAATATCTGCTGGAGCAGGGAGCCAAAGTCATTCTGATGTCCCACCTGGGCAAGGTGAAGACAGAGGAAGACAAGGCCAAGAACAGCCTGGAGTGCGTGGCTGTCCGTCTGGCTGAGCTGCTGCCTGACACAAAAGTGGAATTCTGCAACGAGACCCGCGGACCTGTTCTGGAAGAAATGGTCAACGATCTCAAAGATGGTCAGATTCTGCTGATCCAGAACACCCGGTATGAAAAGGGCGAATCCAAGAACGATCCCGAACTGGGCAAATACTGGGCAAGCCTGGGTGATGTATTTGTGGAAGACGCTTTCGGTTCTGTACACCGGGCACACGCTTCCACCGTGGGCATCCCGTCCAACCTGCCGGAAAACGGTCTGGGCTTCCTGGTTGAAAAGGAAGTGGACATGCTGGGCAAAGCCGTGGATGATCCGAAGCATCCCTTCGTGGCCATCATCGGCGGTGCCAAGGTATCCGACAAAATCGGTGTGATTGAAAACATGCTGGAGAAAGCCGACAAAGTCATCGTTGGCGGCGGCATGGCGTACACATTCCTGAAGGCGCTGGGAGAAAACGTAGGCAACTCTCTGGTTGAAGAAGACAAAATCGATCTGGCCAAAGCCACGCTGGAAAAGGGCAAGGACAAAATCGTTCTCCCCGTTGACCACGTGATTGCGGATGCATTCGCCAACGATGCCAATACGCAGGTTGTGGAAGGCAACATTCCCGAAGGCTGGATGGGTCTGGATATCGGACCGAAATCCGTTGAGAAATTCAAGGAAACGCTGGATGGTGCGAAGACTGTGGTATGGAACGGCCCCATGGGCGTATTTGAAATGCCGAACTTCGCCAAGGGCACACTGGAAGTCTGCACTGCCATTTCCGAACTGCCGGAAGCCATTACCGTGATCGGCGGCGGTGACTCCGCAGCTGCAGCCATTCAGCTGGGCTTCAAGGACAAGTTCTCCCACATCTCCACAGGCGGCGGCGCTTCCCTGGAGTACATGGAAGGCAAGACTCTGCCGGGCATCGCTGTGATCAGCGCAAAAGACTAAGGTCATCTGGAGGACATCATGAGAGAAGCAATCATTGTCGGAAACTGGAAAATGAACAAAAACAACGCGGAGACCCGGGCTTTCTTTGAGGAAGTGGATCCCGCAGCTGTCAGCGACAAGGCTCTGTATGGCATCGGCGCTCCTTTCACGGATCTGAAAACAGCGCTGGACAACGCGAAGAACCTGATTGTTGCAGCAGAAAACGTTCACTTCGAAGACTCCGGTGCATTCACCGGCGAAGTGTCCGTTCCGATGCTGGAAGAACTGGGCATCAAATACTGCATCATCGGTCACAGCGAACGTCGTCAGATGTTCGGTGATACGGATGAAACAGTCAACAAAAAGGCAAAGAAACTGCTGGCTGCAGGCATTACGCCGATTCTGTGCATCGGCGAGACCGAAGAGGAGTACGATGCCGGCAAGACAAAGGACGTCATTGCCTCTCAGCTCAATGGCTCTCTGGCAGACATTCCTGCCGAAGAGTACAAGAACATCGTCATCGCCTACGAACCGATCTGGGCCATTGGCACCGGCAAATCCGCTTCTGTGGAAATCGCAGAAGACTGCTGCAAGCTGGTTCGTGATGTCGTTCGCGACATGGTCGGCGAAGAAGCTGCGGAGGCTGTACGCATTCAGTACGGCGGATCTGTGAAGCCCGGCAACATCGTGGAATACATGGCACAGCCGGATATCGACGGTGCTCTGATCGGCGGTGCGTCCCTGAAACCGGACAGCTTCCTGGAAATCATCGAAAAAACAAAGTAGAGTTCTGCTTTCCGCAGATTTCTGCTCTGGCGGGTGTCAGTTTCTGCAAAGAAACAGGCACCCGCTTTTTTCGGGCCGGAGTGGCAGGGGCAGCCATGAGGACAGATATTTGAAGGTTTTGCCATGCGCAGGTGCATGGTATAAAGGAGACAACGGAAGGAAGGTGGAGACAGTATGGAGACAAACAGGCAGAAGCCGGAGGGGAAAACCGGCTGGATATTTGCCTCGGATTTTGACAATACGCTGTTCTTTCACGATGGCACAGGGCTGCACGAGACAGATGCCCGGGCCATCAGAGAGTGGCAGGCGGCGGGCAATCTGTTCGGGATCTGCACCGGGCGGTCGCTCACTCATCTGCTGCAGAAGTTCGAAACGGTGCTGCATCAGGCGGGTGTGGTTCCGGATTTTTACATCAGTTCCTCCGGCGCGCTGATTGTGAACGGCAAAAAAGAAGTGATGGCAGTTCATGAAATCGAAGCGGATGTGATCCGCTCAGCCGCAGAGCGCTGCCCGGATTCCCTGGCTGTGCACAACAGCCGGGAGCTTTTCTGCATGGGGAAGGCATGGCATGACCTCCCGCTTCGCCAGGATGTTCCGGATGACCGGCAGTACTATGGACTGTCTTCCTGGAATGAAGAGGGAAAGCGGCTGGATATCACGGATCTGAGGCTGGCGGCTTATGCCAATGCAGCGACGGTGGACTATGTACCTGCCGGGATCTCGAAAGGGACCGGGGTCCTGGAACTGTGCCGTTTGCTGGGGCTGGATCCGGAAAAAACGGCGGGAATGGGGGATTCCTGGAATGATCTGCCGCTGATCGAGACAGTATCATATGGCTTTACTTTCTCCGGCAGCCCGCATATTGTAAAAAAAGCGGCGGCTTTTCACGCGAACTCCATCGCAGAATCCCTGCAGAAAGTGACAGAAATTCAGCGCTTTCAAACAGATTGAATCCGGGTGGTTACGCCGGGAAGCATTGAGTTTGGATCGGGCGTGTGTTAGTGTATGTTTGAACTTTCGCAGAACAGGAGGCAAGGAATGAATTTTGTAGAGGACAATGGTAAAAAAATCGCAGCTGTCTTGTGCGTGGCATCATGTTTCCCCGTGATTGCCACAGTCTACGCAATGGAGACCGCACCTGGATGGCACGGCGACAAGTACATCAACAATGACTCCACTGTAGCCAAAGGCTGGCAGGAGATTGAAGGCAAATCCTGGTACTTCTCTGAAGAAGACGGAACTGTCGATACAAAAACAACCCGCAGCGCCGTTGTTGCAAGTGTTTCATCCAATGTAAAAGATGAAATGAAGGCAAAAGCGGAAGCAGCAATCACAGAACAGGCAGCCGCAGAAGCAGCTGCTGAAGCACCCGCTGCAGAAGAAGCAGCCCCCGTCGCGGAAGAGACACCCGCTGCAGAACAGGCACAGCCGGCAGAAGCACCGGTGGAAGCCCCTGCAGAAGCAGCCCCTGCTGTGGAAGAAACAGTCTACACAGAAGAGACGCCCGCAGCTCCGGTGGAGGAACTCCCCGCTGTGACAGAGGTTCCTGTTGAAACCGCTCCCGTGGAAACAGCACCTGTTGAAGCAGCTCCCGCCCCGGAAGTGCCGGCAGCTCCGGTTGTTGACGAGACACCGGTTCAGGATGTATACGAGGCGCCCGTCGTGGACGAAGCACCGGCTCCGGAAGTACCGGCAGCTCCGGTTGTTGACGAAACACCGGCACCGGAAGTGCCCGCGGCTCCGGTTGTGGATGAAACACCGGCCCCGGAAGCACCCGTTGTGGATCCGGCACCGGCTCCCGCTCCGGAACCTGCACCTGCACCGGAACCGGCTCCTGCACCCGAACCCACCCCGGAACCTGTTGTGGATCCCAATGCGGACCTGAACAGCAGCATCGCCAATGCGGCCCTGGGTATGGTCGGCGTGACAGACGGCTGGCAGTGCACACAGGTCGCCACAGGCGCTCTGAACGCAGCCGGTGTGAATGCTGGTGTGGTATGGCCCAGTGAATACATCCAGTACGGCTACTATGTGGATCCTTCCCAGGCTGTAGCCGGCAACCTGATTTATTACAACAACGGCGGCAATGGCTATGATCACATTGCTGTCTACATCGGTGACGGCCAGGCCGTTCATGGAAACTATGACGGTCAGACAGTGATTGCAGATGCCTATCTGTCCACTGCCGGAAATCCTCAGTTTATCCAGATTGCACAGTAAGACGAAAGCCTGACACCAGTCGGGCTTTTCTTTTTCCGGCTGCCGTGTGTCTGCATGGCAGCTGCCTGGAAAAATCACAGAAAGGAACATCCATGACACCCATTGAACTGCTTCTTGACCGGGCTTCCTGCAAAACCTACACGACTCAGCCGCTGCTGGAAGACGAAGTCCGCCTTATCCTGCAGGCCGGCCAGGCGGCTCCCTCCGGCAGAAACCGGCAGCCCACCGCATTTCTGGCGGTGACAGATCCCGAAATCCGCCGCACACTTTCCCGCCTGAACGCCGAAGTCCTGCACACAGATGCAGATCCTTTTTATCAGGCACCGGCGGTGTTTGCGGTGCTGGCAGATCCTGCTGTTTCCACTTATCTGTATGACGGCTCCCTGGCTGCCGGACAGATGCTGCTGGCAGCCAGTGCACTGGGGCTGGGATCCTGCTGGATCCACCGTGCAAAGGAAGTCTTTGCCACTGATCAGGGGAAAGCCATTCTGGAAAAAGCCGGCTTGCCTCTGGATTATGAAGGAATCGGTTTTGTCATCGCCGGACATCCAGCCCAGCAGCCGGCGGTCAAAGCGAAAACATCCCGGGTGGGGTACCTGAAATGATCCGCATCGGGCAGTCTGTGGACATTCATCCCCTCAAAGCGGGCAGGGATCTGATCCTGGGCGGTGTGCGGATCAGTCATGACAAAGGACTGGACGGACACAGCGACGCGGATGTGCTGGTGCATGCCGTGGCGGAATCCATTCTCGGTGCGCTGGCGCTGGGAGATCTGGGGACCCATTTTCCGGACACCGATCCGGCATACAAAGGCGCCGACAGTCTGCTGCTGCTGGCTCATACTGCCAAACTGGCCAGAGACTGCGGATTCAGACTTTCCAATCTGGACGCCACGATTCTGGCAGAGCAACCGAAGATGGCGCCCCATATCCCGGCAATGCGGGAAAACATGGCCCGGGTGCTGAACTGCGATGTGTCGCAGATTTCCGTCAAGGCAACCCGGGGCGAAAAACTTGGCTTTGTGGGCCGCGAAGAAGGCATCGCAGCTGTCTGCGTCTGCCTGATGGAGACAGACCGATGAAAACCGTACTGCAGCGCGTCACGGAAGCAAGCTGTGTCATAGACGGCAGCGTCGTGGGAGAAATCGGACAGGGATACATGATTCTCACCGGTTTCTGCCCCACGGACACCCGGGATACTGTGGACCGGATGATCCGGAAAATCCTGGCTCTCCGGGTGTTTTCCGATGAAGAAGGAAAAATGAACCGTAGCCTGAGAGATGTGGAGGGCTCGGTGCTGAACATCAGTCAGTTCACCCTGTATGCGGACTGCCGCAGGGGAAACAGACCGGGTTTTTCGCAGGCGGCCTGTCCGGAAACGGCCATTTCGTTGTATAACTATATGAATGAACAGCTCGCCAGACAGGTGCCGACAGCCACGGGCAGGTTCGGTGCAGATATGCAGATCCATCTGGTCAACGACGGACCTGTGACGATCGAGCTTGAAATGGGGGAACAGTGATGCGAATTGATGGAAAAGCGCTGGCTGCAGCCCGCCGGGAAGCCACGGCGGAAGCAGTCCGCAGACGTGTCAGTCAGGGCCTGCCGGTCCCGGTGCTGGCTGTGATCCTGGTGGGGGATGATCCTGCCAGCCAGGTTTATGTCCGCAACAAGGAAAACGCCTGCCGGAAAGCGGGGATCGAACCCCGCACCTGGCGGCTGCCCGCGGATACATCCGGGAAGGAGCTTCTGGATCTGATTGAAACACTCAACCGGGACCAGTCGGTTCATGGCATTCTCGTGCAGATGCCGCTGCCGGCACACCTTGACGAACAGGCGGTCATTGCCGCCATTGATCCGGACAAGGACGTGGACGGACTGCATCCGGTGAACGCCGGCCGCCTGGCCAATGGCCTGAAGGGGTTTGTGCCCTGTACGCCCCA
Source organism: uncultured Faecalibaculum sp. (assembly GCF_910588395.1). Taxonomy (GTDB): domain Bacteria; phylum Bacillota_I; class Bacilli_A; order Erysipelotrichales; family Erysipelotrichaceae; genus Faecalibaculum. The sequence continues at coordinate 6,345 of NZ_CAJUPA010000003.1, forward strand.
GGGGGCAATCGCTCTGCTGGAACAGGCCGGGCTTGCGGATATGACCGGGCTGAAAGCGGTGGTTGTGGGGCGTTCGGTCCTGGTGGGCAAACCCATGGCTCAGCTGCTTCTGAACCGCAACGCCACTGTGACCATCTGCCACTCCCGCACAAAGGATCTGGCAGCCCACGTGGCCGAAGCGGATATTCTGGTGGCAGCTGTGGGTCAGCCGGAACTGATCCGGGGCGACTGGATCAAGGACGGCGCCTATGTGATCGATGTGGGAATCAACCGGGTGGATGGTCATCTGGTAGGGGATGTGCAGACAGAGGCTGCGGAAAACCATGCCGCTGCCATCACGCCGGTTCCCGGGGGCTGCGGGCCCATGACCGTGCAGATGCTGCTGGAAAACACGCTGCTGGCAGCACAGCTGCAGGATGACAGAGAATCCTGAGACAGGGGAGGTCAGTGAATGGAGTACAAGCTCAACGACATCGTGGAGATGAAAAAAGAGCACCCGTGTCACTTGTCCAGACAGTGGAAAATCATCCGCATGGGGGCTGATATCCGCATCAAATGCCTCGGGTGCGGCACCAGTGTGCTGATGCCCCGCTCGAAATTCGAGAAGAAACTGAAAAGAGTCGCTGTGGCAGCACCGGAGGAATCCGGCAGTCCGCAGAAAGACTGAAGCTGGTTCCCGCTGCCTCAGACTCAGACTCAGCCGGAATGCAGCTGTCAGATGAAACTGAAAACAATACGAAAGGAACGATAGCCATGCCATTGCAGGCAGGAATCGTGGGTCTGCCCAATGTAGGCAAATCCACATTATTCAATGCGATCACCAGATCGCAGGTTGAAGCCGCCAACTATCCCTTTGCCACCATCTCCCCGAATGTGGGTGTGGTGGAAGTCCCGGATGCGCGGATCGACCGGCTGACAGAACTGTTTCAGCCAAAAAAGACCATTTACACCACTTTTGAGTTCACGGACATTGCCGGACTGGTCAAAGGCGCCTCCAAAGGCGAGGGACTGGGCAACCAGTTTCTCTCCAATATCCGCCTCACGGATGCCATCTGTCATGTCGTCCGCTGCTTTGACGATCCCAACATCACCCATGTGGAAACCACGGTGGATCCTGTCCGGGACATTGAAATCATCAACCTGGAACTGATCCTGGCGGATCTGCAGACAGTGGAAAACCGCATTGCGAAAGTCGAACGCAAGGCAAAGACCAAAGACAAGGAAGCCATGGCCGAACTGGCGCTGCTCAGACGCCTGCAGCCGCATCTGGAAGCGGAACAGCCTGCCAGGACCCTGGAAATGGACGAAGATGAACTGACGCTTGTCAAAGGATATGGTCTGATCACCATGAAACCGGTGATTTACATCGCCAATACTGATGAAGAAGGGGTATCGGATCCCGATGGCTGCGGCTACTGGCAGCAGGTGAAATCCTATGCTGAAAACCATGGCAGCGAAGCGGTGCTGCTCTGTGCCAAAATGGAAGAAGATCTTTCGGGCATGGACCGGGAAGAGAAACAGGAGTTTCTGGATGAACTGGGACTGCCTGCCTCCGGCCTGGATCAGGTCATCACCAAAGCCTATGCCGTGCTCGGGCTGCAGACCTTCCTGACCGCCGGACCGGATGAATGCCGGGCATGGACCTTCCGCAAAGGCATGAAAGCACCGGAATGCGCAGGCGTGATTCATTCCGATTTCCAGCGGGGATTCATCAAGGCAGAAGTCTACCGCTTCCAGGACATGGACGAGCTGGAAAGCGAAGCGGCGATCCGGGAAGCCGGGCGCATGCGCATGGAAGGCAAGGAGTATGTGGTGCAGGACGGAGATGTGATGCATTTCCGCTTCAACGTATGATCTGCCTCTCCGTGCCTTCTGCAGGCAGGACCCGGGCATGATGATACTCGGACAGAGCCTGAGCCAGATCATCGTGCTGGTGATTGCGGTGATCCTCTCCATGTCCATTCATGAAGTGGCCCATGGCCTGGTCTCATACTGGTTCGGGGATCCCACAGCCCGTCAGGCTGGCCGGCTCTCCCTGAACCCTTTTGCCCACATAGACTGGAGCGGTCTGCTGTGCCTGCTGCTGTTCGGGTTTGGCTGGGCGAAACCCGTGCCGGTGGATCCGCGGTATTACAAAGACCCGAAAGCCGGCATGATCTGGACCGCATTTGCCGGGCCCCTGGCCAATTTTCTGCTGTCCTTTGTCTGTGTGTTTCTCTATTACCTGCTGCTGAAGATCTCTCCGGGATTCGCCCTGGGCGCTGCGGGCAGTTTCATCGAGTCGGTCTTCGCTACCACGGCGATCATCTCCGCGGGCTTTGGGATCTTCAATCTGATCCCTGTTCCGCCCCTGGACGGCTCCAAAATTCTGTTCGCCTTTCTTCCCGACCAGACCTATTACCGCGTTACCCGGGGCACCCCCTGGATGTCGCTGGTTTTCATTGCCCTGCTGTGGTCCGGTGTGATCTCCGGTCCCATTGCCATGCTCCGGGGCGGCATGATCGATGCCTTCTCCACAGCGGCAATGTTCCTGCTGGGTATGTGAATCCGAGTCCATTCCGGACAAGCCGGTCCTGCTGTGCAGACCGGTTTTTCTTTTTCTTCATGGCCGATGAAAGCCGCGGTTGCCATTCAGGAGGAGGGCAATACACATACATCTGTCTCACAGCAGTCAAACCGGCACATAGTGACTGTCTTCCTGATGGATGATGGCTGTTATCATGGCCGGCCCTCTGATTTTCACAACTGTTACAAATTCTTTCAGAACGTTGCAATCCCAAAATGCAAAGCGTATGATAAACGCATATTACGGGAGGAAACGAACTATGAAGAGAGATTTCAGGAAGCTCCTGGCCGGCGGCCTCGGCGCTGCCGTGCTGCTGGCGGGATGTTCATCCGCATCCGGCTCCGACAACGCCGGTGACGGCGGATCCGCCGAAACCGGCGACACAGTCAAAATCGGACTGAACTTCGAACTGACCGGGGAAGTATCCAGCTACGGTACAGCCGAACGCAACGGTGCGCAGCTGGCCATTGATGAATTCAACGCCCGCGAGGACAAGCCCTTCACCGTGGAAGGCGTGGAAATTGACTCCAAAGGCGATCCGGCTGAATCGACCACAGCAGCAATCAAGCTGATTGACGAAGACCAGGTGGCTGCCATCGTGGGCCCTGCCACTTCCGCACCCTCCATTTCCACATACCAGGCTGCCACAGACAAGCAGACTCCGGTGGTATCTCCCTCCGCCACACAGGTGGACGCGATGCTCAACGGAGACACCCCCTATGAATATGCATGGCGTGTCTGCTTCGAAGACAGCTATCAGGGGGCGGCAATGGCCATCTATGCCTACGATACGCTGGGCGACAAGAAAGCCGCTGTGATCAACGAGACCTCTGATTATGGTCAGGGTCTTGCCAAAACCTTCAAGGAAAAATTCGAGTCCCTGGGCGGCGAAGTCGTGGCACAGGAACAGTACAACGCCAAGGATACGGACTTCGCGTCCATTCTGACCAAGATCAAGGGCAAGGATTTTGATGTTCTGTACATTGCCGGCTACTACGGTGAAGCCGGTCTGATCATCAAGCAGGCCCGTGAATCCGGCATCGACTGCAACATTGTCGGCGCTGACGGTTTCGAATCCGAAAAGCTGGCGGAACTGGCAGGCAAGGAAAACCTGAACAACGTCTGGTACACCACCTGCTACACCACAGTCAACGCATCCGATGAACTGAAGAGCTTCATCGATGACTACACAGCCAAATACGACCAGGCCCCCAACATGTTCTCCGCCCTGGCATACGACGCCACCAACCTGGTGCTCGATCAGCTGGAAGCCACAGGCAAAACCGGCGCCGAACTGAACGAGGCCATCAAGAAAGCCGATTTCTCAGGTCTGACCGGTTCCTTCGTCTTTGACGAAAAGACTCACACCCCGAAAAAGACCGTGCTTGTCGTCAACCAGAAGGATGGCGTACAGACAGAAGTCGACGAAGTCGAAGTCAAATAAGCGAAACCGCATCATGACAAATGGGGAATGTAGATTCCCCATTTTTTGAGTAAAGGAGGTCCAATGAGCCAGTTTCTCCAGCAGGTCATCAACGGCCTGTCACTTGGCAGCATCTATGCGCTGATCGCCCTGGGCTACACCATGGTCTACGGCATCATCAAACTGATCAACTTCGCCCATGGCGATGTATATATGGTCGGCGCCTACACTGCCTTCATCTGCACGGCATGGCTTGGCTTCGGGTTTTTCCCGGCGCTGATCGCCAGCATGGTAGTCTGCGGGCTGCTTGGTGTTCTGATCGAGCGCCTTGCCTACAAGCCCCTTCGCAAAGCCCCCCGGATCACAGCTCTGATCACCGCCATTGGCGTGAGCTATGTTCTGGAATACACCATGCAGTATTTCATGGGCAGCGAAGTGCGCACCTATCCCAACGTTCTTCCCAAAACCATCTATCAGCTGGGGCCGGTGTCCATCACCACCCACCAGATCTACATTTTTGCCATCACCATCGTGCTGATGGTCGCTCTGCAGTTCATCATTTCCAAAACCAGAATGGGGCGGGCCATGCGGGCTGTCTCCGTGGATGAACAGGCAGCGGAACTGATGGGCATCAACGTGGATACCACCATTTCCTTCACCTTCCTGCTGGGTTCTGCCCTGGCCGGTGCTGCGGGCATTCTGGTGGGAATCTACTACAACACAATCAACCCGCTGATGGGCCTCACCCCCGGTCTGAAAGCCTTTGTCGCTGCGGTATTCGGCGGCATTGGCAGCATCCCCGGCGCGGTGATCGGCGGTCTGTTCATCGGCATTGCCGAAACGATGGTCGTTGCCTACGGGTCCAGCCTGTACCGGGACGCCATTGTATATGCGATCCTGATTGTTGTGCTGATCGTCAAGCCCACCGGTCTGCTGGGCAAGAACCAGAGAGAGAAGGTGTAGTCTGTGCCAAAAAGCATTTTCACAAAGGAGAACCTGTGCTGGGTCATTCTCTCTGCGATTCTGTTCGGGGTGCTGACACTGCTGATGCAGGTGGGCATCATCAACTCCTACTATAAAATCACGCTGTTCAACATCTGCATCAACATCATGCTGGCTGTGAGTCTGAACCTGGTCATCGGGATCTGCGGGCAGTTCTCCCTGGGGCATGCGGGATTCATGTGCATCGGTGCCTACAGTGCGGGTGTCATCACGAAGATGATTCCCAACTACGGCGGGCTGCTGCTGGGGATCCTGGCGGGATTTGCGATTTCCGCCGTGGCTGCCCTGATTGTTTCCGTTCCCACCCTGCGGCTGAAGGGCGACTATCTGGCCATTGCCACACTGGGATTTGCGGAGATCATCCGGATCCTGGTGCAGAACATGACCATCACCAACGGTGCAGCGGGTCTGTCGGGGATTCCGGCGCTGACCACCTGGCCGATTCTGATTCTGGGTGTGGTGATTGCCATCGTTGTCTGCAGCAATGTGATGCGCAGTGCACCGGGGCGCGCCTGTCTGGCGATTCAGGACGATGAGATTGCCGCGGAAGCCATGGGCATCAACACCACGAAGTACAAGGTTCTGGCTTTTGTCATCGGCGCACTGATTGCCAGTCTGGCCGGGGCGCTGTTTGCCTGCAGCTTCTATGTCATCAAACCGAGCCAGTTCACCTTCAACCGGTCCATTGACATTCTGGTCATGGTGGTATTCGGCGGCATGGGCAGCATGACCAGCTCGGTTCTGGCGGCGATTGCAATCGGCCTGCTGAACACGATTCTGCAGAACTTCACCGACCTGCGCATGATCATCTATGGTCTGGCGCTGGTCATCATGATGATTTTCAAGCCCAATGGTCTGCTGGGCAAACGGGAGCTTTCCTTTAAAAAGATCCTGGCCAAACGGGAGGCCGGAAAGGAGGCCAGCTGATGGAACCGATTCTGCAGGTCAAGAACCTGTCCCGTCATTTTGGCGGTCTGACTGCTGTGGCCAACGTGTCTCTGGAGATTCAGCCCGGGGAGCTGATTGGTCTGATCGGGCCCAACGGTGCGGGAAAAACCACGCTGTTCAACCTGCTGACGGGGGTGTATGAACCCAGTGAAGGGCTGATCGAGATGGAAGTGGATGGCAAGCCCACGCAGATCGGCGGACTGCCCCCTTACAAAATCACTGCACTGGGCGTGGCCCGGACGTTCCAGAATATCCGGCTTTTCAAAGAAATGACTGTGCTGGAGAACGTGAAGGTGGCCATGCACCGGAATATCCGCTACGGGGTGATGAGCGCGATTCTCCGGCTGCCGCGGTATTATTCCGAGGAGCGCTGGGTGCAGGAAAAAGCCTGCGAGTATCTGAAGGAAGTGGGTCTGTATGCCAAGCGCAACGAGATGGCAGTCAATCTGCCCTATGGCGAGCAGAGAAAGCTGGAGATTGCCAGAGCCCTGGCAATTCAGCCGAAAATCCTGTACCTGGATGAGCCGGCTGCCGGGATGAATCCCCAGGAAACCGCAGAGCTCACGGAGCTGATTCACCGGATCCGGAAAAAATACGGTCTGACGGTGATCCTGATCGAGCACGACATGTCTCTGGTCATGAAGATCTGCGAGCGGATCTTTGTGCTGGACTACGGAAAGCTCATTGCCAGTGGCACACCGGAGGAAATCCGGAAAAACGAGTTCGTCATCAAGGCGTATCTCGGGGAGGAAATCTAGTCATGGCCATGCTTGAAGTCAAGGACCTGCACGTTCATTACGGTGTCATCGAAGCGCTCAAAGGCGTTTCCATGTCTGTGAACGAAGGACAGATCGTGGCGCTGATCGGCTCCAACGGAGCGGGGAAAACCACGCTGCTGCAGTCGATTTCCGGAATCAAGAAAAAGACCAGCGGCGAGGTCATGTTCCTGTCGGACAACATCACGTCCGCTTCGCCGAAGAAAATTGTGTCCGAGGGCCTGACACAGGTTCCGGAAGGACGGCGGGTGTTCACCGGTCTTTCCGTGTATGAAAACCTGATGATGGGTGCGTTTCTGCGCCGGGACAAACAGGGGATCGAGGAAGATCTGCAGAAGGTATATGCACAGTTTCCCATCCTGGAACAGCGGAAGAACCAGGATGCCAGCACCCTGTCCGGCGGCGAACAGCAGATGCTGGCCATGGGCCGGGCCCTGATGGCCCGTCCGAAACTGCTCCTGCTGGATGAACCGTCCATGGGTCTGGCGCCGATTCTCGTCAAGGAGATTTTCTCCATTGTTCAGGAGATCAACTCCACCGGCACCACCGTGCTGCTGGTGGAACAGAACGCCAAGATGGCACTGTCCATTGCGGATTATGCCTATGTTCTGGAAACCGGCCGGATTTCCCTGCAGGGAACCGGGCAGGAACTGGCGGACAGCCCTGAGATTCAGAAAGCCTATCTGGGAGGCTGACAGCCACCTTCATTGCTGCATCTGGCAGCCAAGAAGCCCGCTGTCAGGAAAGACTGTGCAGGTTGCGATGCTGTAACGCTATTGATACAGGCCTGTGCAAGTCTGCATATCAACTGTTCCTTTGTATAATGAACCTGAAAGAAAGCCGGCTGTCATGGAACCAGGTTCCGGCCGGGTTTGAGAGGAAAATATGTTTAAAGTACAAGATTTCATGACGGCGCCTGTCATCTGCACAGAGCCGGATGCCAGAATCACGGAGGTTCTGGACATCATGAAGAAAAACAATCTGCACCGGATCCCGGTGACAGACACAGATGGAAAACTCGTGGGTCTGATCACCGAGGGGATGATCTCCGGTGCCGGTGGCAATGCCACAAGCCTGTCGATTTACGAGCTGAATTACCTTCTGTCCAAGACGAAGGTGAAAACTGTGATGCAGAAAAAAGTCGCCACGATTCATCCTGGTGACCTGATGGAAAAAGCCACGGAAAAGATGCTGCGGGAAGACATCGGCTGTCTGCCTGTGGTGGATGACCGGGAAAAAGTGGTGGGCATCCTCACCCAGAATGATGTATTCAAGTCCTTCCTGGAGGTCCTGGGCTGGTATCGCGAAGGAGTCCGGGTGGCGCTGGAAGCGAAGGACGAAATCGGCCAGCTGGAGAAGATTTCCAAGATCTTTGCGGATGAAGGCATCAACATTGCCAACATCGGCGTGTATGACACCACTGATGGCAATGCCAGCATGATCATCCGGGCCGACAAGACCACCGATGGTCTGAAGCAGGCCCTGGAAGGTGCCGGCTACACGGAAGTGGAGATTGCCAAAGCGGAATAAAGAGAAAGAACAAAAGACCTGCAGGAGCATCACATGCCGTCTGCAGGTCTTTTGCCGATTCATGCCGTCTTTGAGGGATTGGGAAGCGGAATGGGGTCCTGTATCCGGTCAGCGTCTTTCCGGATGCTGGTGGCAGCCTGTCCGGCTTCGCTGATCAGGTCCGGTGCATTGGAGACCACCCGGATCATGACAGATTTTGTCCTGCCATCAGGATAGACAGTGGTGATGCAGGCGGGAAGGCCGCAGGCCATGGATACTTTCCATGTCCAGTCCTGCGCAGTATACACGTAGCCGGTCTCTGTTTTCTGCCAGGCATCGGGATCTGCAAGTGCAGCTTCATCCGCGGCCCCGGGCAATGCGGTTCCAAGGACAGCTGCCTTCCAGCGCTGGTCCGGCTGTTCCTGGACAGAGTTCTGCTGCGGCTCCAGAGAAAGGATCCAGTCGTCAAAGGGTTCTTTGTTCAGGGCAAAAAACAGTTCTTCACTGCCCTGCTGCAGGGTATATGTTCGGATTTCAAGTCCATCTCTGTACTGAATCTGGGTCTGCAGAAATGTATCTTTGCCCCTGAGCAGCAGCCAGTTGTACTCTTCCGTGTAAATGAGAAGGCCGTCCTGTTTCAGCAGCGTCTTCAGGGCTTCCGGCATGGACCCGGACTGTTCCCGAGCCGCCGGACACGCCACCAGTCCGGGAGTGGTCTGCGGATAGCTGTCCGAGTCTGCAGTATGGGTGGTGCAGCCGGATAAAACAATGAAAATGGTCAGCAGTCCCGTCAGTACAGATGGGCTGGATTTGTCATGCATTTTCTTCCAGGAGTCAGCGCGGGTCATGTTTACCTCCATTCAGTCAGACTGTCATTGGACATATTCATAGTCCTGATGTTCGATCAGTATCATCCGGTTCAATCGGCCCGAATGGTTACGGGAAGCTTCATATATTTTCTGTATGACTAACTATATCAATCGTGTCATAAATACGGACCGGCGTCAACGAAAGCATGGGCAAAGTCCTCGATCGGCTGCAGGAATTCACCGCCGGGATTATTGACACAAAAAACCCGGATGGGCCATAACCGCCATCCGGGTCTGTCTGTACGATGGAGCAGGCGAGGGGAATCGAACCCCCGCGGCAACCTTGGGAAGGTTGAGTTCTGCCATTAAACTACGCCTGCAGCTGGTTCCATTATACTGGCCTGTGTTTTCGAAGGCAAACTGAAGCTGCACGGGCTGCGGGATCTCTGACGAGCCTGGCCACCATCGGCAATGAAAAACGGCACCCTCTGATGCCGTTTGTCTCTGTCTGCCGGTTTATTTTCCCCAGCTGTCCAGGTCGGCTGGATAGGGAACGGTCACATTGCCATCCACATCCCTGGCCTGCATGGTAATGGCTGCCGTGAAGGGCTGACTCTGGTCACTGATCCGGTATTCTCCTTCCAGATCCAGTTTCAGGTCCTGCAGGATGCCGTCCTGGATGGTGGCATCCATGTCTGCCCTGGACAGCGTGGTGGAACCCATGGAATCCAGCGTGTAGGCCAGATCGGCTGCGTCGATCACAAAATGATACGCATCGCCTTTCACGGAGACGGATTTGAAACAGTTCACTTTTTCTTCGTCTGTCAGGGACAGAAACGGGTCCCAGGACTCGAGTTTTTCGCCGGGTTTCAATCCGATGTTTTCAGCCAGACTCTGGGATTTTGTCCCCATGGCGTTCAGATAGGTCCGACCGTCCCGGATGTAGAAATTGAAGAGATCGCCCACGGGAATGCCCATGGCGCTGCCGTTTACCAGAAAAGCCAGCTGCAGGTCGTCTTTCTGATTCAGATACAGATGGAAGTCGCCAGATATGGAGGTGCCGGCTTTGATATCTGCGGATCCTTCCACTTCCATGGACTCGGCGGTCATGGTTTTGTGAAGGGCATCGAAAAATGTCAGAGCCGCCTGCTTCTTTTCATTTTCACCGGCCTGGCTGCAGGCGGTCAGAAAGAGGCACAGGAGCAGGGCAGTGATGAGTTTGCTGAGTTTCTTCATGGGATTTCTCCTTTTGGTCATAGTAAGATGAATAGGAACGGGTGTCAAAGGCGGACCCGGAGAGGGGTGCATGGACAATGGTGCTGGTATACTACGGCAGGGATATGGACAAAAAGCCGGTGTTTGACCGGATATTCCGTGATCTCGGGATCGCGAAGCGTGATCTCGGGGATGCGGATCTGAATGCGACAGTGGGAGAACTGGCGGATGGTGACGGACAGTCCCAGGATCTGTCCGGGGACAAGCCGCTGTTTCTGTACTACGACAAGCTGGATTCCAAAGAGATACAGAAGGTGGAAGCGGCGCTGAAGGAAGCCGGTCTCCGGGTGAGCCGGAAGGCGGTCCGGACGGAGAACAACGAAAAATGGACGCTGGAGGCGCTGATGTATGAAATCGGCCGGGAAGACGAGTGGTTCCGGAAAACCAACCGGCTGTATCAGCTGGTGACCCATCCGGACAAAGCGCGGCTGGCCTCGGATCCTGCCTACATGGCGCTGATGGCGCAGTCCTTTGCGCTACTGGAAGAAAATGACATGTCGGAGGAACAGCTGGACCAGGCCATTGCGGCCATCGAGACGGATCTGGCCCGGCAGGAAAAGGAAACAGTGCCCCGGCAGTAAGCCGCAGTGGCTGAAAACGACAGCAATCCCGCAGGAAGGGTTTTCAGAAGAACCCGGAGCCTGCGGGATTGTCCGTTTTTGGAAGAGAGGTGACAGCTATGGGAAGTTGGGACATGAGGATAAGCGGACAATTCTGCGAAAAATTCCATCCAGGTCGACAAACTTCCGTTAAACGTCACAGAAACTCCAAAATGGTTAATTTGTCCATAATTCTATCGGAATTCCCATCTCATTTCAAGACTTGAATTGACAGACGAGGTTCCAACTGCTATTATAATAAACTGCAATATAGTCTGCCGGCATATGCCTGCAGCAGTGAAAGGACGGCGTGCATGGACAGCAACAAAGCGTATCACGAGCTCGCGTGCGGCGGAAAAAGCCAGCGTCGCGATTACTCCAAAGTCAGCGGCAAGCTGGAACTGCCCAACCTTGTGGAAATCCAGACGGATTCGTTCGACTGGTTTACCAAAACGGGGATCCAGGAAGTCTTTGAAGAGATATATCCGATCGAAAACTACGGCAAGAACATCAGCCTGAACTATGTCAGGTACCGGTTCGACGAACCGAAGTATTCCGCCGAAGAATCGATGTACCGTGAATGCAACTATGCAGCTCCTCTCTATGTGGAGATGGAACTGGAGATCACTGACCCGGAAACGGGAGAAGTGCGCACGAAAAACGAAGAAGTGTATCTCGGGGATTTCCCGCTGATGACCGATACCGGCACGTTCATCATCAATGGTGCGGAACGTGTCATTGTCAGCCAGATCGTCCGGGCCCCCGGCGCCTATTTCTCCGAACAGTATGATGAGAAAATCGGCCGTCAGAACTACGCCAGTGAACTGATTCCCAGCCGCGGCACCTGGCTGGAGCTGATGACGGAACAGAAGAAGACCACCAACGGCAGAGCCATCAATGTGTCCATTGACCGCCGCCGGAAGATTCTGTTCTCCATTTTCTTCAAGGCTCTGGGCATGTCCCTGGGACTGGAGAAAAACGAAGACGCCTATGACAAGGCGCCCATGGAAATATTCCTGAAGGCCCTGGGCCGGGATTTCACCGATGTGGCGGAAGATCCGGAACACCGGGAATACATGGATCTGTATCTCCTGCTCTACAACGCCTTTTTCGGCAAATACGAGGAAATCGAAAACACCCTGCTCAACGACAAGGTGAAGACCAACGAGGAAGCGCTGCTGTCGTTCTACGAAAACCAGCGTTCGGATGAAATCCCCACGCTGGACGGATCCATTTCCCTGATGCAGGCGAAATTTTTCGATCACCGGCGCTATGACCTGACCAAGGCCGGCCGGTACAAGCTGAAGAAAAAACTCAACGCCGTTTCCCGTCTGATGAACCAGACCCTGGGTCAGGACATTCTGGATGTGGACGGCAATGTGATCATGGAAAAAGGAAAGCACATCGGCCGGGATGAGCGGAACTTCCTGCGGGAAGAACTGGCCAAGGGTACCTACATGAACCCCTATCCCTTCCGGAGCGAATTCCACGAAGAGGACATTGTCACCATTCCCGTTGCCTGGAGCACCGGCCTGATCGGCCGCATTCTGGCACAGGATGTGACGGCAAACGGCACGCTCCTGGAACAGGGCATGGTCCTCACCGGACAGGATGTGGACATGCTGAAGGCTGCAGGTGTCAAGGATGTGAAGATCTATGCCGGTCTGATCGCAAAACCGGTGGAGATCACCCCGGACAACGCAGAGGCTGTGCTGAACTACGGTCAGCGTCTGTTTGCGCTGGGCCGTCTCACCAATGAACGTGGCGAAGACCTGACAGATGATGAATTCGAACTGCTGGTTCCCCGCTACACAGTGGGTGTCAGTCCCGACCGGCTGGATGACGCCGTGATGATGGACATCCGCACCCGGGCGCTGAACGAACCCATGGAAGCATGGCTGATCGGTGCCGCGCAGCAGGAACTGCTTGTGGAGGATGCCCAGGGCAATCCGATCAAGATCACCGGCAACGACCCCTTCACCAACCGTCACACCGTGACCATCCCGGATATTTACGCCTTCTTCTCCTACGACCTGAACATCATGGACGGCATCGGAGAGACAGACGACATCGATATGCTGGGCAACCGGCGCATCCGCTCCGTGGGTGAACTGATCCAGAACCAGTTCCGGATCGGTCTTTCCCGGATGGAGCGGGTTGTCAAGGAACGGATGTCCATCCAGGAGCTGGATTCCCTGACGCCCCGGAAACTGACAAACATCCGCCCGCTGACCGCTGCCATCAAGGAGTTCTTCTCCTCTTCCCAGCTGTCCCAGTTCATGGACCAGCAGAACCCGCTGGCGGAACTGACCAACAAGCGGCGTATCTCCGCCCTGGGTCCCGGCGGTCTGACACGTGACCGGGCATCCTTCGAGGTCCGTGACGTTCACTCCAGCCACTATGGCCGTATCTGTCCCATCGAGACTCCTGAAGGACCGAACATCGGTCTGATCTCCAACCTGACCACCTATGCCAAGACCAATGAGTACGGCTTCATTCAGACGCCCTACCGTGTGGTGAACAAGGACGGCACTGTTTCCGAAGAGGCGATTTATCTGTCTGCGGATGAGGAAGCGGATTATGTCATTGCCCAGGCCAACGAGGTCCGGGACGGGGTGCTGATCAACGACCGTGTCGTTGCCCGGAAAAACGGTGAAACGATCATTGCCGACAAAGCGGAAGTGGAACTGGCGGACGTATCTCCGAAGCAGATCGTATCCGTGGCCACTGCCTGCATTCCGTTCCTGGAAAACGACGATGCGTCCCGTGCCCTGATGGGCGCCAACATGCAGCGGCAGGCTGTGCCTCTGCTGGTGCCCCACAGTCCCTATGTGGGAACCGGCATTGAATACAAGATTGCCAAGGACTCCGGTGTGGGCATCGTGTCCCGCACCGATGGCACCGTAACCTATGTGGATGGTCTGCGGATCGTGGTCACAGACGACGAAGGCAAGAACCACACCTATCAGCTGCGGAAATTCACCCGCTCCAACGCCTCCACTTCCATCAACCAGCGCCCGATCGTCAAGCACGGCGAGCGGGTCAAAGCCGGCGACATTCTGGCAGATGGTCCTTCCATGGAAAACGGCGAACTGGCGCTGGGTCAGAATGTGACCATCGCCTACATGACCTGGTACGGCTACAACTATGAGGATGCCATCATCATGTCCGAGCGCATGGTGGCGGATGATGTCTACACTTCCATTCACCTGGAGGAATATGACATCGACTGCCGCGACACCAAGCTGGGACCCGAGGAAATCACCCGGGATATTCCCAACGTGGGCGAGAACGCCGTGCGCAAGCTGGACCAGAACGGTGTCATCATGGTGGGCGCCGAGGTCAAGGAAGGCGACATTCTGGTGGGCAAGGTCACGCCCAAGGGCCAGAGCGAAGTATCTCCCGAGGAGAAGCTGCTGCTGGCGATCTTCGGTGAAAAATCCCGGGAAGTCCGGGACAACTCCCTGAAAGTGCCCCACGGCGGTGCCGGCATTGTGCATTCCGTGCGGACCTTTAAACGGGGTGACGGCAGCGATCTGCCCCCCGGAGTCAACGAACGCGTCAAGGTGTACATTGCCCAGAAGCGGAAAATCTCCGAAGGCGACAAGATGTCCGGACGTCACGGAAACAAAGGTGTTATTTCCAAGATCCTGCCTGTGGAGGATATGCCCTTCACGGCGGAGGGTCAGCCCATTGACATCATCCTGAACCCCTTCGGTGTACCGTCCCGTATGAACATCGGGCAGATCCTGGAGATTCATCTGGGATATGCTGCCAAGAAACTGAACCAGAAATTTGCCACGCCCGTATTCGATGGTGTCTCCAACGAAGAACTGGCGGACATCATGCGGGAAGCGCAGATGACCGACGACGGAAAGCAGGTTCTGTATGACGGCCAGACCGGTCTGCCCTTCGATGAGCGGATTTCGGTGGGTGTCATGTACATGATCAAGCTGGCCCACATGGTTGACGACAAGCTGCATGCCCGTGCCACCGGTCCGTATTCCCTGGTTACCCAGCAGCCGCTGGGCGGCAAGGCGCAGAACGGCGGTCAGAGGTTCGGAGAGATGGAAGTCTGGGCGCTGGAAGCCTACGGCGCCGCGCACACCCTGGAAGAGATTCTGACCATCAAGTCCGATGACATTCAGGGCCGGATCAAGACATATGAAGCCATCATCAAGGGCAAGGACATCCCGGAACCGGGCATTCCCGAGTCCTTCCGCGTGCTGATGCACGAACTGCAGGGTCTGGCCATTGATGTCCGCCTGCTGGATGATGCCGGAAACGAAGTGGATATCACCGCCGAGGATGACGAACCGGGCATCATCAACGGAGAATTCACAGAACACAAACACGAACAGGCCGCTCCTGCCCAGGAAGAGGTTCTGGTCAATGATATGGAAACAGAGGAGACAGCCGATGGCGATGTGAAAGCCGTGGCTGTGGAAGCAGAGGAAATCCGGCTGCCGGATGAAGAACCTGTTTCCGCACCGGAGGCTGCTCCCGAAGAAGATCTTCCTGCCATTGCGGAAGATGAGGATCTTCCTGCCGTAACAGAGAAGGAGGAAACAGACGCCGAATGAGCATCAACAAATTCAGCTCCATCCAGGTCCAGCTTGCCAGTCCCGAGACCATCCAGCGGTGGTCCCACGGTGAAGTGACAAAGCCCGAGACCATCAACTACCGTTCTCAGAAAGCGGAAAAAGACGGTCTGTTCTGCGAACGCATCTTCGGTCCCACCAAGGACTGGGAATGTGCCTGCGGCAAGTACAAGAAAGTCCGTTTCAAGGGCGTGGTCTGCGACCGCTGCGGCGTCGAGATCACCAAGAGCAGCGTGCGGCGGGAACGCATGGGCCACATTCATCTGGCGGCTCCCATCGCCCACATCTGGTATCTGCGGGGCATCCCTTCCCGGATGGCGCTGCTGCTGGATGTGACACCCAAGCAGCTGGAGGAAGTTGTCTACTTCGTCAGCTACATCGTCACGGATCCCAAGGACTCCGGCCTGGCCTACAAACAGGTGCTGTCGGAGCGGGAATACCGGGAAAACCTGGCCATCCACGGTCCCATGGGCTTCACCGCCCAGACAGGTGCCGAAGCAATTCAGCGCCTGCTGCAGGACGTGGACCTGGAAGCGGAATACGAAAACGTCCAGAAGCAGCTGGAGAAAGCCCAGGGCGAAAAGCGCAAGAAGCTGATCAAGCGTCTGGACACCATCAATGCCTTCCGCCACTCCGACAACAAACCCGAATGGATGATCCTGACGGATGTCCCGGTCATCCCGCCTGATCTGCGGCCGATGCTGCAGCTGGACGGCGGCCGGTTTGCGACCAGTGACCTGAACGATCTGTACCGCCGTGTCATCACCCGGAACAACCGTCTGAAGAAGCTGCTGGAACTGGGAACCCCGAACATCATCGTGCAGAACGAGAAGCGCATGCTCCAGGAAGCGGTGGATGCGCTGATCGACAACGGCCGCCGTTCCAAGCCCATTACCGGCGCCGGCGGCAGAGCCCTGAAATCCCTGTCTCATTCCCTGAAGGGAAAACAGGGCCGGTTCCGTCAGAACCTGCTGGGCAAGCGTGTGGATTTCTCCGGCCGTTCGGTTATCGCCGTGGGACCGGATCTGAAGATGTATCAGTGCGGCATTCCCCGTGAAATGGCAATCAACCTGTTCAAGCCCTTCGTGATCAACGAAATCGTGAACCAGGACCTGGCTGCCAACCCCAAGAACGCGGAGAAGCTCATTGAACGCCGGGATCCCCGGATCTGGGATGTGGTGGAAAAAGTCATCGAAGGCTACCCCGTCCTGATGAACCGCGCCCCGACGCTGCACCGTCTGGGTATCCAGGCCTTCCTGCCCAAGCTGGTGGAAGGACGCGCCATGCGTCTGCACCCGCTGGTGTGCACCGCCTTCAACGCCGACTTTGACGGTGACCAGATGGCGATTCACGTGCCGCTGGGGGAAGAAGCCCGTGCCGAAGCCCTGATCATGATGCTGGGAAGCCACAACATTCTGGGTCCCAAGGACGGAAAGCCAATCGTTACCCCCGGCCAGGACATGGTCATGGGCAACTTCTATCTGACCATGGAAGAAACCGCCGGGGAACTCGCCGCGGAGGCACAGCGGTATGCAGACAAGAACCTGCCCCTGGAAGCCGCCAGCTGGCAGCGCTATGCGGACAACGAAGGGTCTGTCTTCGCCAATGAGGAAGAAGTCATGATGGCCTATCAGTCCGGGCAGGTGCACCTGCACTCCCGGATCGCCGTGCCCGTCAGGGGTCTGAAGAACACTGCCTTCGGAGAAGAACACCAGAACGACTATCTGGCTACCACCGTGGGCAAGATCATCTTCAACGGCATGTTCCCGGCGGATTTCCCCTTCATCAATGAGGTATCCAAGGAAAACTTCGCCGCCACCCCGGAGAAGTACTTCATCAAGCCGGGACAGGATGTGAAGGAATTCATCCAGAGCCGTGAAGTCGTGCCGGCTTTCAAGAAGAAGGACCTGGGCACGATCATTGCGGAAGTCTTCAAGCGCTACTCCGTGGATGAGACCGCCGAGATCCTGGACCAGATCAAGTCCATGGGATTCAAGTACTCCACCACCGCCGGCATCACCGTGGCCCTGTCCGACATCGAAGTTGCTCCGAACAAGGAACAGCACGTGGATGAAGGCCGTGCCCGTGCCGAAGCCCTGAAGAAAATGCAGCAGAAAGGTCTGCTGACGCTTCCTGAATGGGAATCCCGCCTTAACAAGATGTGGGATGATGTCAAGGACCAGATCGCGGATGAGCTGATGGACAACATGCCCCGGAAAAACCCGATTTTCATGATGAGTGAATCCGGTGCCCGAGGCAACAAGCAGAACTTTACCCAGCTAGCCGGCATGCGTGGTCTGATGGCCCGCCCCGGTCACGGTAAATCCCGCACCGGAGAGTTTGTTCCCTCCATCATCGAGGTCCCCATCTACTCCTGCTTCCGTGAAGGCCTGAACGTAAGTGAATTCTTCCTGTCCACCCACGGTGTGCGGAAAGGTCTGACCGATACCGCCCTGAAAACAGCGGAATCCGGTTATCTGACCCGGCGTCTGGTGGACGTGGCACAGGATGTGATCATCAAGGAAGATGACTGCGGAACGGATACCGGCTACTGGGTGGAAGACCTGGTGGACCGCAAGACCAACACCGTCATCGAAAGCCTGCAGGACCGTCTGACCGGCCGGTACTCCAAGCAGGATGTCCTGGATCCGAACACCGGAGAAGTCATCATCGAAAGCGACCAGTTCATCGATGATGCCATTGCGAAGAAAATCGTGGATGCCGGTGTCACAGGCATGTACATCCGGTCTCCCTTCACCTGCAAATCCACACTGGGCATCTGCCGCAAGTGCTATGGCCGGAACATGGCCACCGGCAAGGACGTGGAAGTCGGCGAAGCTGTGGGCATCATGGCCGCACAGTCCATCGGTGAACCCGGTACACAGCTGACCATGCGTACCTTCCACACCGGCGGTGTAGCCGGTTCCGGTACCGGTGACATCACCCAGGGTCTTCCCCGTGTAGAGGAACTGTTCGAAGCCCGTCACCCGAAAGGTGTGGCTGTCATTGCACAGATCTCCGGTGAAATCACCGCCATTGACCGTATCGAAGGCACCATGCGTCAGGAAGTGACGATCACCAACGAACATGAGTCCGTTCCCCACAAACTGAACGCCAACCAGTCGCTGCGACCCTGGGTCAAAGTCGGCGAGAAAATCGAAGCCGGCACAGCCATCACCGAAGGACCGCTGGATCCCAAGGAACTGCTGCGGGTAGCCGGTGTCCGGGAAGTGCAGGACTACATCCTGAAAGAAGTCAAGAAGGTATATCAGTCCCAGGGTATCGAAATCTCCGACAAGCACCTGGAAGTCATGATCAAGCAGATGCTGAAAAAGGTCATGGTCACAGACTCCGGAGACACGGATCTCAACGTCGGCGTACAGCTGTCTCTGAATGAAATCACCCGCATCAACCGGGATGCGCTGCTCCAGGGCAAGATCCCTGCACAGTTCAAACCAGTGCTGCTGGGTATTTCCAAGGCTTCTGTGGAAACCGATTCCTTCCTCTCCGCCGCTTCCTTCCAGGAAACCACCAAGGTGCTCACCGATGCCACCATCAAAGGCAAGGTGGATCACCTGATCGGTCTGAAGGAAAATGTCATCATCGGCAAGCTGATCCCGGCTGGCACCGGCGCCAAAGGCGACCGTCCCCAGAACCTGATCATTGCCCAGAAAGCCCAGGAACTGCGTGAGAAGCGTCTGGCGCGGATGAAAGAAGTCCACGATGAGAAATTCGAGGAAATCGTATCCGCAAACGGCGGCGACCA
Source organism: uncultured Faecalibaculum sp. (assembly GCF_910588395.1). Taxonomy (GTDB): domain Bacteria; phylum Bacillota_I; class Bacilli_A; order Erysipelotrichales; family Erysipelotrichaceae; genus Faecalibaculum. The sequence goes on from NZ_CAJUPA010000003.1 coordinate 25,619, forward strand.
GCAGGATCATGCGGCTGTCACGGACGAAGATCTGTCCATGCTCAACGAGGAGATCCTCGAAACACCGGACGATTTCTTCGGCGAAAGCGAATAATGCAAAAAGCTTCGGCACTGTTCTGATCATTCAGGCAGACCGAAGCCTTTTTGCATGCAGACTGCCGATGCGGCTGGCGCCTGGGCAGGGCAGTGACGGCGGCAGGGTGCGGCAGACAATGCTGTTTTTGGGGGCAGGTCCTGCTATACTTTGGCTTATGGATAAAAAAGACATTGGACGGTTTGCACAGATGCACGGGGGACCTGTCTGGACGACGGATGAAGAGGCGCTGGATACACTGCTCTGGTACGGAGCGGATGTGATCTGGGGCGAAGGACCGGTGATGGTCCGGGATGGCGGCTGTTTTGTGAATGGTCAGCTGCAGGATCCCGCCGGTTTTCCGGAGGCGGAACCGGCGCGGGGGTACGGAAGTCTGGTCAAAGGAGGAAAGCCATGAATCTGTCAGCCTCTGTGATTGGTCTGGCTGCGGGACTGGCAGTGGCTGTGGCAGCCGGCGGATTCTGGACCTGGTTTGTGCGGTACCGGCAGCTGAAAGACAGGACAGCGGCCATTGGCTGGTGGATCATTCTGGGGGTGGTCCTGGTGGTTTTCTTTCTGGATCTGTATCTGCCGGTCTGAAAAGAGAATGAAAACAGAACAGGAAAACGGGCGGTCTCGCTGTGAAAACAGGAAAACCGCCCGTTGATTTTTGCGGGTGTTCTGACAGCATGCATGCCTGAATCACAAGGTTCCGGAATCTCCTGTTTGGGCTGGTTCCGGACTGCCGTATTATGAAGCCGCAGCCGGCTGCTGGTACAGGATCCAGCTGGTCCGGTCAGCTGCGTGAGAACAGGGAGGCAGAAAGATGCAGCGTTTATCAGAATCAGAACACATCAGCATGACTGGCAGTGAAAACGAACAGCGTTCTTCTCATGCTGGAAAACAGAATCCGGCGTCCGGGTCTGTACAGTACTGCAGACCGGATGACCGGTGTCGGCACCAGATGGAGATGCTGCTGGCAGACACAGCGGACGGAGCGGCGGATGATACAGCCTCGTTGTCGGAACAGATGAAGCGGCTGATTCAGTCCGGCCAGGAATATGACGGAATACTGCAGAAACTGTGGAAGGGATTTCTGGCAGGCGAGCTCCATCTTGTGTCCTGGACAGATGCAGCAGCCAAATCTGAGATGCTGGTATTTGTGCAGTGTCAGGAAGCAGACGGAAACCCGGACTTTGTCTGGCTGGAGGCGGATGTCTGGTTCATGGCCCCGGAAACGGCGGCGGTTTCGGAACAGGCACTGTGGTCCATGCTGGATGAATGGCTGGCACGAAGAAAGAAGAAGCTGGCCCGGGGGCTGCTGGTGTTGCATGCACATCCGGGGGAGCCGGCTGTCGGCGAAGGAAAAAGTCTTGCACCGGAAGTATGAGACGGATCATCCTGCGTTCAGAAAGCGGGTCTGATAGCCGGAGGACAGCGGATTTTTCTGTTTTATTGAGGTGTGTACCAAAATCTGTCAATAAAACCGGATAGATCATACAACTGTCGCAATCAGGTTGAAATAAACGGCAGGATGGTCAGATAACTGTAGAACCATCTGTGTGAATCCTATACTAAAAATGCGGATGAATATGCAATAAATTGAAAAATCAATTTGATGTCCGGAGGAAATCGAAATGAAAATGCGGTGTTGTTTCCTGAAAGACGTAAAATCATTTTTCAAACCTGCGTGATTCATCTGAACAGGAGGTCAAGGATACATCAGTGAAACACAATGGTTTTACACTTTCGTTCAATTCGAAAGTTCTGGCAGCTTCCGGCACCTGTGCGGCTGGCTTGCTGCTTTTGAGCTGTGCACCTGTGATGGCGGCTGAAAATCCGGTGCAGCCGGCGGAAACGGAAACGGCAGTTCCCGCAGCCCAGGCAGGCGATACAACCGAATTACCGGTGGACGAAACCCAGCCTGCAGCAGTCTCTGCGACTGTCTCTCAGAGCGGGCAGACGGAAGCGCCGGCTGTGGATCCGGATGAATCAGGAGATGCTGAAGACCGGCAGACTCAGGAGTCTGAAGACAGACAATCCCAGGAGGCTGCATCCGGCCAGCCAGACACACGCAGCGGCTGAGACACCTCTGGAGGGAAGTGGGATTGAGAAATCCGGGCAGCAGGCTCAGATCAGAGAAGCTGTTTCCAGTCTGGATGGAATGCAGGACACGGATTTTGTGCCACAGACAGCGAATGACAGACCGATGGTCATGGCCAGGGCAGCCAGAAGCGGTCAGGAAAGTCCCTTCCAGGCAGGTCAGGGTGTGCTGGATCCTCAGGCTTATACCTTCAGTTTCACAGTAGGCGGGTTGAAGGTTCAGCCGCCAGCCTATGTCACCAGACCGGAAGATCTGCGGTTTGTCACAGAAGATGAAGCGGCATTTCTGTTTGATGCTCTGAAGAACAATGCACACTTCCAGGAAGGCAATCCGGCGCTGGCTGCTTACGGGCAGACCGCACTTGCAGACGGAAAACCGGTGAATGCAGGGTATTACTATGTAATCTGCACCGAACAGGGCTGGTACAACCTGCTGAATCACCTTTCAGGCCACTATGACGAAAACCACATATGGCAGCCGCAGTTTGCCCAGGCCACGCCGGATCATTACTACAACATCACGTTTGGCCGCCCCTATGATTTGAATGCAGTGGCTGCAATGGGGCTGGCAGCCACGTATCAGATCACGCCTGCACCAGTGGATCTGTGGATCCGGGGCAACCAGACCGGCAAGACGGAACTGCCGGATCCTGACAGTTATTCAGTCGCTGCCATAGCAGAAAATCCGGCACTGCAGCCGGAAGTGGACAGACTGACCTCGTCCTTTCAGACTTCGCAGTCAGATCTCGCCCTGCATCAGGATCCATCCAATCCCTGGCAGTATGATGTGGATCTCAGTCAAACCGGAATTGAACGGATGCGGGATCTGCTGGGATCGAACTATCTGATCAGGGAAATCATCGCCGATGATGCCACCTGGCAGATCAATCAGGCAGGGCAGTATGAACCTGCAGGAAAGGATCAGACCGTCATGCAGCTTGATCCGGTATCGGCTGCGCAGTTCATCCAGAACCTGGAGGTATTGCCGGAGAACACCGGTTTTATATTCGTGTACCCGGTTGATACAGATCTTCCCCATGCGGGAGAACCTGTCCATATCATGGTTCAGTATCCGGATGGCAGCCAGGACATCATCCAGACCATGCTGAAAGTCCTCCCCCGTACATTCCATCTGAATGTTGTGTATGTGGATGAACAGGGGAACACAATCAGCCGGTCACAGCAGGACGGTCTCACCGGTGAAAACCGGGACATTCTGTATGAAATCCCCGCTGGTTATGCACTGGCAGATCAGCAGATCCCCCGGCTGTGGACGGTTGGCAGTCAGGATCAGACCTGCCGGATCCTGGTACTCAAAACTGCCGGACCGGAAACTGGCCAGCAAAAGCAGGATCCGGGTATGCAGGGGCAGAAGAAGCAGGAGGACAGGAAACAGTCCCATGTGGTATTCACTGATACCCGTCATGCAGCCTCTGCTCAGCCGGGAGAGAACAGGAATGAAACCGGTGGAGCTGTACCGACAGCGGCCGGAGGCACTCTGGCCCGTATTGCAGCCTGGACAACAGCTGCGGCTGGCTCCCTGTGGGCAGCTTTCGACCTGCGCCGCAGATCCCGTCACTGACAGGATCCGGAGGAACAGGACAGCTGATACAGAACTGTGGTATAAACCGCCCGATTTCCGATATGAAAAAGGACCGCGACTGACCTGTCCGGTTTGCGACGGACAGGCAGTTGCAGCCCTTTTGTGTTTTCCAAGGTTGCCAGGCAGCAGACTGTGTTACTGCTCCTGTGCTTCGTTGGGAATCACCACCGCCAGTCCGCCCAGAGAGCTTTCCTTGAGCTCCATTGGCAGTTTCATGCCGGTGATGTTCATGGCCTCCACCACATGGTCAAAGCTCACCCGTTCGTGCTTGACCCGGAGGATGTGCCGGGAAAGCCGGGCGTTGTCTACAGAACGCAGGGCAGCCATGGCATTTCGTTCGATGCAGGGAATCATCACATAGCCGCCCACCGGATCGCAGGTCAGACCCAGATGGTGTTCCAGGCCCATCTCCGCCGCATACTCCACCTGTCCGTCCGACTGCCCGGCGGCACAGGCGATCATGGCGCTGCCCATGGCACAGGCCGCTCCCACTTCCGCCTGGCAGCCCCCTTTGGCTCCGGAGATGGTGGCATTGGTCTGGATGAGATTGCCCACAAGACCAGCCACTTTCAGGCCCTTCATCAGCTGTTCGCGCTTGTAGTGCCTGTCATGGATAAAATGATAGATCAGAGCCGGCAGAATCCCGCAGCTGCCCATGGTGGGAGCCGTGACGACGGTGCCGCCTGCTGCATTCTGTTCGCTGGCGGCAAAGGCGTAGCTGGCCAGAAGCAGGTGGAAGATTTCATCCGGATCGGTACATGCCAGGGCATCTTCGTGGAGTTCTTTCGCCACGCGCTTCAGCTTCAGGGAACCGGGCAGGAGGCCTTCGGCTTTCAGCCCGTCCTGCACGCTTTGGATCATGGTGTCCATGATGTCCTCCAGGTAGGCAGTCAGTTCCGGTCCTTCCACCATATCCACATACTGATCCAGGGTGATGTCCTGTCCCTTGCACCAGAGCCGGATCGCAGCCATGGTGGAATGCGGGTAGATCTCCGGGGTGGAAGCAGCCGGCACCCCGTTGATTTCCAGTTTTCCGCCGCCTATGGAGACAAACTGATCAGTGCCCAGAGCATCAGAACCCTGGAACGCGGTTATGTACATCGTATTCGGGTGTTCCGGGGAGGCTTTCAGGTTGAAGACAACTTCTGTATTCTCTCCCAGCGTCCGGATCAGAATCTCATCCGTCAGGTGTCCTTTGCCGGTCAGTGCCAGAGAGCCCTGGAGTTCCGCTTTCCAGCGGTCTGCCTGCGGATACTGGTGTTTCATGTACAGAGCCGCATTCATGGGGCCCAGAGTGTGGGAACTGGATGGGCCAGGTCCTTTTTTAAAAATTTCTTTGATACTGTGCATGTCTTCAGTGTACCATCTGCGCGTCATGAAAGGGGATACAGCCGTCGGAGGGGTGTGACACAGTCGGCGGGGATGAACAGATTTTTCCGGGAACCACTGTAACGTGCATTCATGCTGTCAGTAGGGTGAGTAGAATGAAAGTACAGAAAGCAGCTGACAGAAACAGAAAAGGAGAACGTTATGGAAGTCATCATCTGGATCATTCTGGTACTCTTCGTTTACTGGCCCCGGAGCAGTTCCTGCAGCAGCTCCGGCAGAAAGTCCGGACTCTCCGAATGGGAGGAATGGAACCATCATCACCGGTGAGCCGGGCTGTTTCCCTGATTCAGCCATCATCTGCAGAACCGCACGCACTTGCGCATTCAGCTTCATACCCCCGGGTATCCAGCCCTGGAACCGGCATTCAGACTGAGGATACAGAAAGAAAAACACAGAAAAGGAGAATGTTATGGAAATCATGATCCTCATACTGCTGGCATGCATCCTTTACCTGGCAGCAGACAGTACCTCCCGAAAGGACAAAGGCAGCAGTCCGTACGAAACGGACAGCGGCGATTCCGGGCTCACCAAATGGGAGGAAGAGTATACAATCCACCGGTTTGTGAAGAAGAACCGGGAACGCCGGCACCAGCGATGGGCCGCAGAGAAGAAAAAAGGACGCCGGCATTGACCGGCGCCCTGGAAAGCGCAGACAGGACCGGATACATCATCCGGTCCTGTGCAGTTTTCCCGGTTACAGCAGATGGATGCCGGCTTTGTCACAGGCATCCCGCATTTCCTGCGGCCACAGACTGGCCTGCACTTCCCCCACATGGGCTTTTTTCAGCAGCAGCATGCAGAGCCGGGACTGGCCGATTCCTCCGCCGATGGTATAGGGAAGCTGCGCGTTGAGCACCGCCTGGTGAAAGGGCAGTGCCTCTCTGTCCAGACAGTTTTCCGCTTCCAGCTGCCGGTGAAGACTTTCTTCATCCACCCGGATGCCCATGGAACTGATTTCCAGAGCCTGCTGCAGCGGTTCGTACCAGAACAGGATATCCCCGTTGAGATCCCAGTCATCATAATCCGGTGCCCGTCCGTCATGTTTCTGTCCATCCCGCATCACGGCACCGATCTTCATGACAAAGACACAGCCCAGTTCCCGGGTGATGGCGTTTTCCCGCTCCTTCGGTGTCAGTTCCGGATACAGGTCCAGAAGCTGCTCGCTGGTGACAAAGTGAATCATATCGGGAAGATGGTTCACAGCCTGGGGATACTTGTACCACACCTCATGTTCCATGTGCTTGATGACTTTGAAAATGGTCTCCACATGTTCTTTGAGAGTGGCAACATTGCGCTCTCCCTTGCCAATGACTTTTTCCCAGTCCCACTGATCCACATAAGCTGAGTGCAGGTTGTCCAGTTCTTCATCCTTGCGGATCGCATTCATGTTGGTGTACAGCCCTTCATGCAGACCAAAACCGTAGCGTCCCAGCGCAGCCCGCTTCCATTTTGCCAGGGAGTGCACCACCTGCACTTCTTCCTCTTCCTGGCTTGCCATGGTGAAATGCACCGGCTCTTCGCTGCCGTTCAGGTTGTCATTGAGGCCCGAGCTTCTGGTCACAAACAAAGGAGCGGAGATCCGCTGCAGCTTCAGTTCCTTTCCCAGCTCGTCCTGGAAGGTGTCACGAATGTATTTGATGGCTTCCTGCGTCTGCCGGATATCCAGCGTCGGTTTGTAGTCTTTCGGTACGATCAGATTCATATATATATTCCCCCTGCTGTCATGTAACAATGGTCTGATTATACCATGGCAGTCTTTTGCGGGGCAGAAGGGGATGAAAATTTACAGTTGTCCCGCCGGAAATTTTCAGAAACTTCTGTGAGATAGGCGAATAGTTGCACCGCATCCGGTATGTAAACGGTATCAATCCCGCTGTCATACAGACAGCCGAATCCATGCATTACATAAAGTGAGTCAAAAGATACATATCTGATGATTTTGCTGAAGTTCGATGTAAAATCCTGTCATTGGGGAAACGTGACTTTTTTTGATTCCTTGTGGTAGCATAGACACGTCAAGGTAAGTGGAAACGTTTACACTTTTATGGAGGTAATATGAACACTGAACAGCAGATTGCGGCAACAGCCGAACAGCTTTTTCATAAAGCGCCTGAAGCGCTCACGAAGGAAGAGGTATATGCAGCTCTTCTGACGTACACCAAAGAAGCGCTGGCTGAAGCGCCGAAAATCACCGGCGACAAAAAGCTGTACTACATTTCCGCAGAATTCCTGATCGGAAAACTGCTCTCCAACAACCTCATCAACCTGGGCATTTACAACGATGCCAAAGCCTTTGTGGCCAAAGCCGGATATACACTGGCTGAAATTGAAGAAATCGAAGCCGAACCTTCTCTGGGCAACGGCGGTCTGGGACGGCTGGCAGCCTGCTTCCTGGATTCCATTGCCACCCTGGACCTGCCTGGCGACGGCGTGGGTCTGAACTATCACCTGGGTCTGTTCCGACAGCAGTTTGAAAACCACAAACAGGTGGAATATCCCAACCCCTGGATCAATAAAGACACCTGGGAAAACCGCACCGATGTGCACTTTGAAGTGCCTTTCAGGGACTTCACCGTGACCAGCTCCATGTACACCATCGATGTGGCCGGTTACAACCGGAAAGTCAACGCGCTGAATCTCTTTGATCTGGACAGCGTGGAAGACAGCATCGTGACAGCAGGCATTGACTTCGACAAGGAAGACATTGCGAAAAACCTGACGCTGTTCCTGTATCCGGATGACGGAGACGAAGCAGGACGCCGTCTGCGTGTGTATCAGCAGTACTTCATGGTATCCAACGCAGCCCAGCTGATCCTGAAGGAAATGGATGACAAGGGATATCCCGTTGAGGAACTGAGCAAGCACGTGGTGGTACAGATCAACGACACTCACCCGTCCATGGTCATTCCTGAACTCATCCGGCTGCTGACAGCCCGCGGCATGAGCTTTGAAGCAGCTGTTGAGCAGGTGGAAAACACCTGTGCCTATACCAACCACACCATTCTGGCTGAAGCCCTGGAGAAGTGGCCGAGTCAGTATCTGGAGGACATCTGCCCGCAGCTGATGCCCATCATCCGGAAGCTGAATGATATTGCAGCCAGCCGCAGCAGCAACCCGGCCACATCCATCATCGACCAGGATGGCCGTGTGCACATGGCACACATGGATATCCACTTCTCCCAGTCCACCAACGGCGTGGCTGCGATTCACACGGATATTCTGAAAAACGAAGAACTCCACGACTTCTACGAGCTGTACCCGGAGCGCTTCAACAACAAGACCAACGGTGTGACATTCCGCCGGTGGCTCATTGCCTGCAACCCCCAGCTCACAGCGTTCCTGGATGCAAAAATCGGGGATGGCTGGAAGCAGAATGCAGATCTGCTGGAAGAATTCGAATCTTTCAAAAATGATGCCGATACACAGGTTCGTCTGCAGGCCATCAAGCAGGAAAAGAAAAACGAACTGGCAAGCTACATCTTCAGCCACCAGAACATCGTTGTGAACCCGGAATCCATCTATGATATTCAGATCAAGCGTCTGCATGAGTACAAGCGTCAGCAGATGAACGCCCTGTACATCATTGACAAGTATCTGCGCATCAAGAACGGGGAAATCCCCGCCCGTCCCATCACCTGCATCTTCGGCGCCAAGGCGGCTCCGGCATATCTGCTGGCCAAGGACATCATTTCTCTGATCCTGACGCTGGGTGATCTGATCCGGAAGGATCCCGCCGTTGCACCGTACCTGAACGTGGTCATGGTGGAAAACTACAACGTCACACTGGCTGAGAAGCTGATCCCGGCGGCCGATGTATCCGAGCAGATTTCTCTGGCTTCCAAAGAAGCCTCCGGTACCTCCAACATGAAGTTCATGCTCAACGGTGCTGTGACCCTGGGTACAGACGATGGCGCCAACGTGGAAATTCACGAACTGGTCGGCGATGACAACATCTTCATTTTCGGCACAGATTCCGATACCGTCATCAACCACTACAAGAACGCGGACTACAGCTCCCGGGCTGTCTATGAATCCGATCCGGTGGTCAAGCGTGCTGTGGATTTCATCACAGATCCTTCCATGATGGAAATCGGCGATCCGGAAGCTCTGATGCGGGTCAAGAACGACATGATCAACAAAGACTGGTTCATGGCGTTGCTGGATCTGCATGCTTACATTGATGAGAAGGACAAGTGCTTCGCAGCCTATGAAGACCGTCAGGCCTGGGCAGAAAAGATGATTGTCAACATCTCCAAAGCCGGCTACTTCTCCAGTGACCGCACCATTGCCCAGTACAATCAGGATATCTGGCACCTGAAATAAAGAACCGGAAGAAACCGGGAAAGGAGATTTCTCATGATCCAGGTTGTTTCCAAACACGAACTCGACGCAATGCCCCTCATGGACCGGCAGCCGCTTCTTGTCATGGAGTATGGCGCCCAGTACATCATCTGCACAATGGATGAGTACAAATACATGATCAACGACATTGAGTGCTATACGGATCAGATGGCCGCCTGAGCTGCTGTCTGCACCGAAAAATCCCCTGCAGGATTCAATCCTGACAGGGGATTTTTGCGCTCTGGGCTTTCTGCATGAAAGGCAGGTTCAGACAGCAGGCTGCACCAGGATGATTTCCATGCCCTGGTCCCGCAGCTTGTCCAGAATGTCCTTTGGGGCACCGCTATCCGTAATGACGGTTCCGGGCGTCTGCAGTGTAAAGCTGCCCATGGATTTCACTTTCCCGAATTTGGTTGAATCCGCCAGAATGAAGTATTTCTGCGCGTGGGAGAGCATTGTTTCATTGATGGACAGCTCACTGGGAATGTCACACAGGATTTCTCCGTATTCTGAAATGCCTGTGCATCCCAGCAGGGCGATATCCACATCGGTTGCCAGAAGACTGCGGATGCAGTAATCACCCACCAGGATATGGCCTTTCAATGTTCCACCGGTCAGGATAAACTGGATATCACGGTCCTGTTTCAGACTGGCAGCTCTGGCGTTGTTGGTATAGACAGACAGACGTACGTCTGTGAACTCAAGCGCGTCCAGCGCCGTCTGGCTGCCGTTTATAAACAGCGAGTCTCCGCTTTTGAGCAATCCGGCAGCATACCGGCTGATGGCTTTCCGGCTGGAGAGAACATAGTCGTTTTTCTCGGAAGCGGCATCCTGCAGGTAGGCTGCCCCACCCCGGAATCGCCGGAGATATCCCTTTTCTTCCAGTATCTGCAGATCCCGGCGGCATGTCATGCTGGAGATGCCGAAGAGGGAAGACAGTTCTTCCACACTCATTGTTCCTGCCGCCCGTATTCTGGCTACCATTTCCTGGTGCCTGCGGTCAATTGTTTTCTGATCTCGTTTCATATTCCTTCTGCTTTCGTTTTTCATTATACAGTCCGGATGCTCATATAAATCAGTATTCTGAGCATAAAAAAGAAGAAGGAACATAACTTCCTTCTTTCCCGACTTGTATCAGTCAATCAGCCCTTTTTCCATGAGGGCTTTTTCCATTTCTCCGGGAGACATGATGTTCTTAAGTCCGAGAACGACAGTCCCTTTCTTTTCGGCGTCCTTGAACATGCCGGCGAAGTTGCGGGCACAGAACACGATGTCGTATTGACCGGCAGCCGATTTGCCTTCGGAAAGTGCGCAGTGGTGGAGGGAAGCAGGTTTGATTTTGTGCTTGTTCAGCACTTTCTGAAGGGTCATCTTCATCATCAGAGATGAACCTGCGCCGTTAGCACAGCAGACCATGAATTTTTTGTTGTCAAGTTTGGACATATGCGTTTTCTCCTTTTCTGTCAGATATGCAGTGATGCGTCTATTGTAGCAGGAAGGCAGCCAGCTGCCCTGGAAGAACAGGTCAGGCAAACTCTGACCAGTCTTCCTCCTCGTCTCCGTCGTCAATGCCTTTGTACTTCTTGTAGGCGGAATAGTCTTCTGTAATCAGGAAATAGCCTTTCGGATCCTTCCGGTATTCCAGCTGCGGAAGAGCCAGCAGAACGAGCGTGACGATGCCCAGTCCGATCCAGCCGAGATACTTGATCACAACCGTGATGGCAGGCCATACTGTTGCCCAGTCCCACATGCCCAGATAGCCGCCGAATGGTGCAAGACCCACAAGCCCGGCAATGAAGGCGGAGCCCAGAACCTGTACGATACCGGACAGGAATGTCAGTACGATGCAGGCTTTCATACCGCCTTTTTCATTGGCAACAAGTCCGATCGTGGCATTGTCGAAGAAGACAGGAACAAATCCGCAGATGATGATGACCGGACTTTTGAATACCAGCAGGCCGAGTATGGCAACGATCTGACCTGTGAGACCAGCCAGGAATCCGAATGTCACCGCATTGGAATCACCAAAACCGTAGCAGACAGCGCAATCCACACCAGGGATGGAAGCAGGCAGCAGTTTGTCGGCAATTCCCTGGAAAGAAGTGGTCAGCTCGGTTACGAACGTCCGGACACCCAGCTGCAGGATGGCCAGATAAACAGCGAAATTCAGCGAAGTGGTGAACGTGTAGTACAGGAAGTTGTAATCTGCGGCAATGACACCCTGTGTCACAAAATACTCCTTGCCAATGATTCCCATGATGATTCCGAAGAAAACCACCATCAGAATCGCAGTGCAGACCATGTTTTCATTGAAAATCGAGAAGAAACCCGGCATTTCCATTTCTCCGACTTTGCGGCCCCTTGGCTTGCCGTCCTTGCTGAAGAATTTCTCAGCCTGCCAGTAGTTCAGCCGGATGCCAAACATCTGCTGATGGGCAATGCAGAATCCCGCCCCATTGGTGAGCTCCTGCATCGGCTTGATTGTCAGGTTGGATCCAACAGCCCAATAGGCTCCCAGCAGTACCGACATGACGATCAGCATCAGAATGGTGTTGCCTTCTTTTGCCAGGAAAGGCATGGCAAACAGAACAAGCCAGAAAGCCGTCGCAGCCTGCTGCACCTGAACGTGACCGGTGGTAAACAGCGCCGGCATTTGGTCCATTTATTGAAGCGGACCAGCAGAATATTGACGATGAAGGCAATCAGCAGCAGGGTCATGGCATAGGAGAAAGCCACACCGAATGTCTGCTCCAGGCCCTCGGTCACGGCGTTCTGTCCGTAATAGGGGTCAATCACCACCGCAGCCAGATTGAACCGCTCCCGCAGCCCGGCCAGGATCGGGCGGAATGTGGTCACAAGCCCGGAAGAACCGGCGCCCAGAATCAGCATGCCGATAATGGCCTTCAGCGTGGATGCCAGACAGTCATACCATTTCCGCTTCAGCAGCAGCGATCCCAGCAGAACCAGGAAACCGATCATCATCGGTGCCTGCTTCAGAATATACTCAGCGAAAAAATCCCAGATGCCAATCAGAAAATCCATATTCAGTCCTCCTGAAATCCTGTGCAGGGATGAGCTGCATCTGCAGCCAGAATGTCTTCTTTCGAAGAAGCGGTCATCAGTGCGTCAAGCAGTTCTTCATTGGTGAAAATCCCCACAAGATTCTGAATGTTGTTCAGGTGTTCTTCCGGATTTTCAGCTGCCAGGGTAAAGAACAGACTCGCTGTTTTTTCCACGCCATCTTCGTCAAATCCGAAGCTGACCGGATCCTTGACCCGCATGAAGCTGACAGCTGTTTTCAGGACTCCCTCTGCATTTTCCGTGGTATGAGGCATAGCCACCTGGTGATCAAAAACCACATAGGGGCCGTATGTTTCAATGCAGCTGACAATCTGTCTGTAATAGTCTTCGGTGACGTATCCGGTTTTCACCAGCGGCAGGGTGCTTTGCCGCACGGCTTCCTGCCAGGTTTCTATATGGTCCCTGAACAGGACGTGATCCCGTTCAACAATTCTTTTCAGGAGTTCAGACATCTTTTTCTCTCTTTCTGTTTCTGTAGTCGTCTCAGTCTGTCCGGATCAAAGCGCAGACCGGAAGGGAATGTTCTGCGGGTGTTCGAAGCAGTCTTCAAATCCCCGACGGTGGTGATAATACAGTTTGTCTTTGTCCATCGGATATGTGTACTTGCCGCCAACCTGCCAGAAGAACGGATGGAACCTGTACTCATTGCGGTCCTTTTTGAAATCCCACAGCAGTCTGATTTCCTCCAGATCCGGGGCGAAGTTTGTCCAGACATCCCAGTGAATGGGTACAAGGACTTTGGCATTGAGGGCTTCGGCCATGCGCAGACAGTCCACCGATGTCATCTTGTCCTGCATGCCCACCGGGTTTTCTCCGAAAGAGGCGAAGGCCACATCCACATCGTGATCTTTTCCGTGTTTGGCGGAATAAATCGAATAATGAGAATCGCCGGAATGGTAGATATTGCCCCCCGGGGTGCGAATCAGATAATTGACAGCTTTGTCATCCATATCAGTGGGGCAGATCCCTGTCAGCTCCTCGCGGGTTTCATCGGTTTTGTCCGTGGTCACAAGGCAGGTGCGGTCGAAACTGTCCAGCGCAATGATTTCCAGATCCTTGATCCGGATGGAATCTCCGGGCTTTACGGTGATGCAGCGTTCGGCAGGAACACCCCATTTCTGCCAGAGCTCCACAGACTTCTTCGGTCCAATGAATGGAACAGGAATCACCTGTCCGTTTTCATCCACGGTGGTCATGCCGCTGTTGATGACATGGGCAGCCCATTCAGGTGACATATGATCCTGGTGATAGTGGGTAGCCAGAACAGCATCCACGGTTTTGAAGGCAAAGGGATCGAACACAAAAGGGATATTCCGCAGATTTGGCTGCATGAGCCGGCCGCCGCACATGTTGGCCATCTGATGTCCCGGTGCCATTTTCCCATTGCCGTGGGTCCGTTTTCCGTTGCCGGTCCAGAGATCAATGGTGATGTTGGCATTGGCGGGGGTTTTCATCCACATGCCGGTGCAACCCAGCCACCACATGGCCACATTTCCTTCCGGGACCTGTTCGTTTTCAATATCTTCCACCAGCCAGGTGCCCCATTCAGGGAATGTGCTGCTGATCCAGCTGTCTCTTGTTGTCTCAGAAATTTTGCTCATAAAATATCTCCTTTTCTGTTCGTTTTCTGGATAGTTTGCTGATTTACGTTCTGCAGTCGAGACAATCTGTTCGAATGCACCTAGGTTATACCGTGTGCTGTAAGCGGATTCAACACATAAATTTGGAAAAAGAACAAAAATATGGGGTTTGTTCCGGAATTGAAGCAAAATAAATGTTCGATATTGACCGTAAAAACTATTCGGATTATGTTTTAGGTGCGAAAGCGAGGAACTATTGATTGAAAGGCTATTCGATTGGACTGTATGAAAAAGCCCTTCCAGCTGAAATGCCCTGGTGGCAGAAGCTGAGAACTGCAAAGGAAGCAGGGTATGACTATCTGGAAATGAGTATTGACGAGAGCGACAGCCGGCTGGCCCGGCTCGACTGGAACGACACGGACATTGACGCTCTTCTGCAGGACTGCGAAAGGGAGAAACTGCCAATCCGTTCCATGTGCCTCTCCGGTCACCGCAAATATCCGATGGGATCGGCTGCCCGGGCTGAAAAGTCAATGGACATCATGAGAAAGGCCATCTGTCTGGCTGACAGGATGGGAATCCGGATTATTCAGCTGGCCGGATATGATGTATATTACGAAACCGGCAGTGCAGAAACACGGGAGCGGTTTCTGGAGAATCTGAAAAAGGCCGCAGACATGGCGGCCTCCCGGGGAATCATGCTGGGGTTTGAAACCATGGAGACTCCTTTCATGGATACGGTATGGAAATCCATGTTTTATGTCCAGGCGGTGGACAGCCCCTGGCTCGGCGTGTATCCCGATACAGGAAATCTCACCAATGCGGCGCTCCTGTACGGAACAGATGTTCTGGAGGATCTGAAAAGCGGACAGGGTCATCTCTGTGCCCTGCATCTCAAGGAAACCATTCCCGGTCACTACCGCGAGATTCCCTTCGGGACCGGACATGTGGATTTTGAGGCAATGATCGGATGTGCCTGGGATCTGGGAATCCGGCGGTTTGTGACAGAGCTGTGGGATACAGGAACAGGAGACTGGAAAGCTGCGGTTGATGAGGCCTGCAGAATGATGACCGGCATTCTTGACCGCAAAGAAGCAGGCACGAAATGACTGCACGGTCCTGAGGATACAGCAGCATAAGGAGAATGACACATGAAAATCAGCAAAAAAAGCTTGGAGAACTGAACAAATGCTATTCCATGGCGGAACTCATGGTGGACGGCGAACCCTGTCTGCTGGCAGCAGCGGAAAAACAGGATCCCTGCTATCTGTTTGATGCCGCGGGCAACCGCATCGACACAGTCTGGGATGGACCCGGCGGGGTCATGACCATGGCGGCTCTACCCGGGCAGGACAGCCGGTTTCTGGCAACCCGGAAATTCTATTCACCGAATGATGCCGCCGAGGCTTCCATTGTTCTGGCGGAAAAAACCGCAGCGGGATGGGATGTGCATCCTGTTACCGATCTGCCGTTTGTGCACCGCTTCGGTCTGCTGGAGCGAAACGGCAGACACTGGATCATCGCCTGCGCGCTGAAATCCGGACATGAACACAAAGAGGACTGGTCCAAACCCGGTGCTGTGTATGGTGCCAGGCTTCCGGAAGATCCGAAAGAGGGGATCAGGTTCCAGACACTGATGACCGGTCTGCTGCGCAACCACGGATACAGTCAGACGGAAGAGGGGCAGGCACTGATTGCGGCGGAAAACGGAACGTTCCTGTTCACGCCGCCGGCAGCAGAAGATGAAACCTGGGAGATCAGACAGATATCCGCTGTTCCTTCCAGCGACAGCGTCCTGCTGGATTTTGACGGAGACGGAAAACCGGAACTGGGCATGATTTCACCATTTCACGGGGCTGCTGTCACAATCTGGCATCTGGACCAGGACGGTCAGTATGTTCCCCAGTGGAAGCTGCCGCTTCCGGAAGCAGAGACAGAAATGGTTCATGCCACCTGGGCAGGCGTCGTCAACGGCAAACCTTCCTGGATTGTCGGCTGGCGGAAAGGAACCCGGTCGACCATCATCATCCGCTGGAATCCGGCCAGAGGGACCTATGGCTGGGAAGTGATCGACACAGATGCCGGAGCAGCCAATGCGCTGGTTGTGACAGACGAACATGGGCAGCAGAAACTGATCTGCACCAACCGGGAAATCAATGAAATTGCGCAATACGAACTGAAGGAGGAAGACTGATGCTGGAACAGCTGAAACAGGACGTGTATGAAGCCAATATGGAGCTCCCCAGGCGGGGGCTGGTCACCTATACCTGGGGAAATGTGTCCGGCATTGACCGGGAAAAAGGTCTGTTTGTGATCAAGCCGTCCGGTGTGGAGTATGATGCACTGAAACCGGAAGATCTGGTTGTGGTGGACCTGGAAGGCAACGTGGTGGAAGGCACTCTGAATCCCTCCAGCGATACAGAAACCCACAGAATTCTGTACAGGCGCTATCCGGAAATCGGAGCCATCGTTCACACGCATTCTCCCTATGCAGTTGCCTGGGCGCAGGCACATCGGGATATACCGGCATACGGCACCACGCATGCAGACTATTTTCACGGTCCTGTTCCCTGCGCCCGGAATCTGACAACGCAGGAAATCCAGGACGGATATGAAGAAAACACCGGACATGTGATTGTGGAAACGCTGACGGAAAGAGGCATTGATCCCATGCATACACCCGCCATCATCTGCGCCAGCCACGGACCTTTTGCCTGGGGAAAGAACGCGGCGGATTCTGTATACCATGCTGCTGTTCTGGAAGAAGTCGCCAGAATGAGCCTGCTGACAGAACAGGTGAATCCTGAAGCACAGCCGGCTCCGGACAATATTCTGGACAAACACTTCATGAGAAAACACGGACCTGACGCCTATTACGGGCAGAAAACAGAATCCCGGTAAGCGGCCTGCTACTGGGAAAATCACAGGACTGCAATGGCAGAAAGGAGCGGAATCTGACAGCATGACTTTGCACTTTACCTATACAGCAGGAAATCTGAAGGCGTTTGAGCGGTTTCTGCTTTCCAAAACGGAACTGTCCGGAAAAAGTAGGTTTGCATGCCTGCTCACCGGAATCGCCGGACTGATCGTCTCCGGCTTCATGCTGTGGCAGTCAGGACTGCAGCTCATGCCAGTGCTGATCCTGACAGGATCCCTGATTCTTCTGCGGACCGCTCTGCACAGGAACAGTGCCGAACAGGATGCCCGGCGTTTCAGGACCTGCTATCTGGGCAGAACTGCGCAGGTATCTCTGAACCGGTATGGAATCGAACTGCATCTGGAAAACAGAGCCCAGGGTGCCAGAGTTCCCTGGAAGAAAATCTATGGTTTGTACAGAGACACCAGAAACTGGTATCTGGCGACCGGATCCCGGGCGTATTTCATCATTCCCCGTTCGTCGCTGAATGAGCAGGAAGCGGAATCCTTCCAGCGGTTTGTCCGGGAACAGACCCGCCGCCAGTGGATGGAAGCCGCCTGAGCTGCTGTCTGCATTGAAAAATCCCCTGCAGGATTCAATCCTGACAGGGGATTTTTGCGCTCTGGGCTTTCTGCATGAAAGGCAGGTTCAGACAGCAGGCTCCAAAGCGCACATCGGGACAAAAAAACCACACTCAGAGATATTTGTCATTATGATATGACAATATACAATAAGAAACAGAAAGGGGGATACACATGAACCGAACACAAACCTGGATCCGGTCCCGGGATCCGCTGTTCATTCTCTCGTTTCCCGCCGCCGGCATGCTGGGCATCACCGTGCAGGACATGGTCACGGATGCCGCCAGCCAGGTGGCAGCCATGGAAGAAATCAGGAACCGCTACCCGCAGCAGACAGCCCTGACCGGTCTGATGGACCTGTCACTGGAAGCCGAAGCCTTTGGCTGTCCCGTCCGCTTTTCCCGGGATGACCTGCCGGTGGTCATGGAACCTGTGATCCGCAACCCGGAAGATGCCCGGAACCTGCAGATCCCGGCTCCGGACACCCGCCGGCTGGCTGTCACCCTGGAAGCTCTGCAGACAGTCAGGAAACGAAACCCCGACACACCGCTGCTGGCAGGCTGCATCGGTCCGTTTTCTCTGGCCGGCCGCCTCGCAGACCCTTCTGCCGCGCTGACCATGCCTGTCACCGATCCCGGCACACTCACTGTGCTGCTGGACAAAGCCGCCACCTTCCTGATCTCCCTGCTGGAGCAGTACCGCAAAGCCGGCTGTGACGGGGTGATCATGGCCGAACCCATGGGCGGCCTCATGTCACCGGCCATGAACCGGAAATTCGTTCTGCCCTGGCTGCAGAAAATCATCGCGGCGGTACAGACCGATGCCTTCGCCGTCGTCCTGCACAACTGCGGTCCCTCCGCCGGAAAATGCTGGAACGTCCTCCGGCAGTCCGGCGCCGCTGCCTATCACTTTGGCAACGCCGTGGATCTGTCACAGATTCTCGAAACCCATCCGGATGTGCCGGTCTTCGGCAATCTGGATCCGGTGGCGTTTGTCACTGAACCGCCGGAAACCATCGCCTCCATGACCGGAGAACTCATCCGCCGCTGTGGAATACACCCCTGCTGGCGGCTGTCCTCCGGCTGTGACATTCCCGCCGCTGCCAGACCCGATTCCATCCAGGCTGCCTTTGACACCTGGAACCGGACAGCCGGTCAGTGACAGAAACCGCAAACTGCTCAATATCAGAAAGACACCAGGAAAGAGAGGTTATGAAATGAAAATCACGCCCTTTACCCGCCAGGAAATGATCGACTGCATCGAAGGCCGCCCGGTTCGCAGACCGGCCCTGGCCATCGGCACCTGGATCCATCCGGATCTGCTCAGTGAAGACAAACAGCAGCGGTATGCCAGGCTCATGGAAGAATACCCCTGCGACATGGAAGCCTTCTACATCAAAAAACCGGCTACCTTCGGACAACCCGGAGACAGATTCTGCTGGTGCGACGTCAAAGACGCCGATCCCCACATCGGCCGGACCAGATCCGTTGGAGTGGATGAAGAAAATGCCATCTCCTGGGAAATCTACGATCAGATATCCCCGGACATCCCGGACCCCACCGGTGTGGACCTCTTTGAAGGCTGGCCCCCGGAAGACGGCCGCTACCGCATGGCCTGGCTCTCCTACGGCCCCTGGAGCCGCATCTGGGAATACCGGGGCATGACAAACTCCCTCATGGATCTCTATACAGACCCCGAACGGGTCAGACACATCAACGACCGCACCATGCGCTGGTTCAGGGAAGTCATTGACCAGGTCGCTGCCGGACACAAGGCAGATGCCATCGGGTTCGGAGACGACCACGGGATGCAGAAAGGTCCCTTCATGTCCCCGAAGATGTTCCGCAAATTCTACTATCCCTTCTACCGGGAAATCTGCGACTATGCGCATTCAAAAGGACTCCATGTGTGGCTGCACTGCTGCGGCGATGCCATGACGCTGCTGGATCAGTTCATTGAAGCAGGATTCGATGTGCTGCATCCGATACAGAAGTATGCCATGGATGAAACCAGAGTCATGGAACAGTACGGCGGACAGATCGCCTTCTGGTCCGGCATGGATCTTCAGCGGATCCTGCCCTTCGGATCTGTGGAAGACGTGAAAGAGGAAGTGCATCATCTGGTGGATACCTTCTATCTCCCGCAGAAAACCCGGACCGTGTTCACAGTCTCCAACCGTCTGGAAGACAACGTGCCCATGGAGAACATTGAAGCTTTTATGAAGGAAGTCCACGCCTATGTTCCCGGCACTGCTGCCGATGCGGCCGGGGATCCGGGCGACAGGGAATAAAGGCTGCAGCCCGGCCGGCGCCGGGGCAGAGATCGGAAAGAAAGGAAACCTGAATATGAACGAACTGGAAAAAATCCGTACGGAGCTGATCGACGGAGAGGAAGACGCGATCCTGGGATATGTGGACGAGGCCCTGCAGGAGCAGGTGGATCCGGCAGTCATTCTGGAACAGGGGCTGCTGGCGGGGATGAATGACATTGCGGATAAATGGGCGGCAGGAGAGGCATTCATTCCCGAGGTGCTCATTGGCGCCCGGATCATGAATGCTGCCATGGAACGGCTGGAGCCGCTGATGGTGTCTGAAGACAGGAAAGAGGAATCGCCGCGGGTGGTGTTTGGCACGGTACAGGGAGATCTGCATGATATCGGGAAAAATCTGTGCATCCTGCTGCTGCGCTCCCAGGGGATCCCGGTTCTGGATCTGGGCGTGGATGTGACGCCGGAGGCGTTTGTCGAGGCGGTGAAGAGGCATCATCCGGAGTATCTGTGCATGTCGTCGCTGCTGACGACAACGATGGACGGGTTTGCCAGGACACTGGAGGCGCTGCGCAAGGCCGGCTTGCGGGATACTGTGAAGGTGGCAGTGGGAGGCGCCCCGGTGACGCCGGAGTTTGCGGCTTCCATCGGGGCGGACCTGTATACCGCGGATGCGGTGGAGCTGTCACGGGTTCTGGGATGAGCCGGGTGTGCGGCGGCCGGGGTCTGTGCGGGAAATGCCGGATGCAGGCGCCGGATCTGCCGGTTCTGGAAGCGGATCTTCGAATACTGGGATCTGCGGGCTGTCAGCAGGGCTGGCGGCTGGCGTGTCAGCATGAGACAGCGGGTCATGACTGGGCTGGCGGACAGGAGGAGAACGGGGACTGGGAGATGGCCGGTGCAGACTCCTCCATGGAGACGGCTGGCAGCGGGATGGCACCGGTTTCCAGAGAGGCCCGGGCTGTATGTGCGGCGCTGGATATCGGAACGACCACGGTGGTGCTGGCGCTGCTGGATGGGCAGGGAAATCTGGTGCGGGAATGCCGCTGGGTGAATCCTCAGAAACGGTGGGGAGCCGATGTGCTGTCCCGTCTGGAGCATTACCATGAGATGCCCCGGGGACTGATCCGGCATCTGGTGGAACCGGAGCTGGGGACGGTGCGGCGTCTGGTGGTGACGGGAAACACGATCATGACCCATATCTGGCTGGAAACCGATCCGGCGCCTCTGGCCAGATCTCCCTTTGTGATTCCGCACCCGGACAGAATTATCACCAGGTGTATGGGGCGGCAGGAGATCGTATGCGCCCCTTTTGCACCGTATGTCGGCGCAGATATCCGGACGGGACTGCTGGAGGTGCTGGCGCAGGACCATGCAGAGCGGTTTCTGTATATGGATCTGGGAACCAACGGCGAGCTGGCGCTGTATGACAGGGGGAGAATCACGGTGTGCAGCGCGGCCTGCGGTCCGGCGCTGGAAGGCGCAGGGATTTCCATCGGCATGCCGGCGTTGCCGGGGGCCATTGCGGGCGTGTATCATGAACAGAGCGACTGGACAGCCGCAACCATAGGCGGCCAGGTGCCGGCCGGGGTCTGCGGCAGCGGGCTGATCGCCTGGGTGGATGGGCTGCGGCAGGCGGATCTGGTAACGCGGGCGGGAAAGCTGAAGGCGTGTCCGGAGATTGCGGGTCTGGCTTTGACACAGCAGGACATCCGCATGTTTCAGCTGGCCAAGGGGGCGCTGCAGGCAGCCTGGCAGCTGCTGGTGCCCGATCCCGCGGATCTGGAGGAGATCCTGATCGCCGGCGGGTTCTCTCTGGGGCTGGATGAAGCTGCCTGCATCCGTCTGGGTCTGTTTCATCCGGCCTGGAACGGGAAAATCCGGTTCTGCGGAAACACAGCACTGAAAGGGGCCTGCCGCCTGGCTGTGAATCCGGAACCGGATGATCTGCAGGCGCAGGTTCTGGAACTGGAACAGGATCCCCGGTTTGCGGAAACCTTCGCCAGGGCCATGCTGCTGCAGGAGGTATCCGGGTGCAGGACCTGATTTCCCTGGACCGGCTCTGCAGCAGCGTGCCGGCCCGGGAACGGATTGTCCTGGCTGCCGGTCAGGTGCTGGTGGCCCTGGCGGCAGAGGATGACGGGCAGATTGACGGCAGACCTCTGCCGGGCGGGTGGACAGCGGTGGCAGCCGGTCCCCTGACTCTCCGGGTGCAGGGATGCAGTCTGCAGCTGGCGGTGCTGAGCAAAGTCCCGGGGCAGGAACCGGGTATCGCAACGGCACCGGAGGGGTTTGCCAACCGGACCTCCATCTTTTTTCAGGGACTGCAGAATGCGGGAAAAATCCGGAAAGAACCGGATGGCTACATGATTTCCTCCGTGATTCTCCAGTTTCTCTCGCACTGGCACCGGCGGAACATCACGGGAAACAAAGTGGCTTCTCAGGCAGGACGCTGGCTGGAGGCGCATTGCCGCGAACATGTGACGGCGCAGGATATGGCGGATGCCCTGGGGTATTCCCGCTGGTATGTGATGCACTGTTTTTCCGATGTGTTCTCCATGTCCGTTCACACGTATCTGATGTACTGCCGCCTGGCGGGGGTGAAGAAAGCAATCCTGGAGGGAACCAGGAGCATGGAAGAAATTGCGCTGGACAACGGGTTTTCTTCCCGCAGCGCGATGCACAGAACTTTTATGCGGCTGTATGGAATCACACCGGGAGAATACCGGCGGTTTACAGAAAGGAATGACAGAAATGAAGAAACAGATGATGGCAGCAGGGGCCCTGACCCTGACCATGCTGGCAGGGTGCAGCACAGGCAGCCCTGCAGCGGCGGACAAGGAGAACAGTACCGGAGCAGGGACTGAGAAAACGGTTCAGATTGTCGCAAAGGATCAGGACGGTCAGACGGTCCTGGATGAGTCCGTTGTCACAACGGCGGATACGCTGACCGGGGTCCTGGAAAACAGCGATGCCCTGCAGGCGAAACTGGAAGAAGGACAGTACGGCACCATGGTCATGGGACTCGGGGGACTGGAGACAGAGGACTGGAACAAGGGCCCCTGGTGGACGTATGAATCCGACAACAATGCGGTCTGCCAGGAAGAATCCTATTGTCCGGCTGCGGATGATGTGAAAGTGGAAGACGGCGACCGGTTCGTATTCACCTTCTCCAGCGGCAGCTGATGAGCGTCCGGCTGCTTGTCCGGTCCGCTGTGCTGGGGGCGCTGGAGCTGGTGGTGTTCACGGCATTTTCCGGCATTCTGTACCTGGAAGCCGTGACCCTGACGGTTGTATCGGTTGCCTGCTGCCTGGACCGGCGGACGGCGGTTCTGTCCTCGGTCTGTTTCTGCGTACTGAACATGCTGCTGATTCAGGGCGTCACCCCCTGGTCCCTGATGTATCTGGGGGTCTATCCGGTGTATTCCCTGGTCGTCCGGCGGCTCGGCCGGCATGGCATGAACCGGCTGCAGGCAGCGGCGCTGACAGGCGTGCTGTCGTTTCTGACCGGTCAGATCCTGCAGATTCCCTGGCTGCTCTTTTCCGGCGTCCTGGCAGCGGGCTATCTTCTTGCGGGACTGCAGACCTCCCTGGTCCAGGGGGCGCTCAGCGCAGCCATGGCCTGGGTTCTGTATGAGCCATTGTGCCGTGTGCTGCGGTATCTGTCCCGGACCAGGCCCGGAGGCGCGTAACCACAGACAGCCGCAGAGAATTCTGCAGAAAATACCCTGACCGGCTTTGCATGAGAAGCCAGGATCAGGGTGTTTTGCGTTTATGGGCATTCATACGGTGTCTGTCGGGAAGACGCGGTTGGAGCCAGCCTGTCAGGCTGCCTCTTCAAACAGGGAAGTCTGCTGCAGTCTGTGTCTTTTTCGCAGCCAGCTGTGGGCTTTGTGCGCCTGCTGAAACTGGTCCTGTTTCCGGATCGTGTAAAGCCGGCCGTTCCGGATGAAATACCGGCCTGTCTGATGAATCGAGAACGCGGTTCCGGTTCGCCGGCAGTCCAGAAACAGCTGTTCCATCCAGCCAAAGTCGCAGGGCCGTGCTTCCAGACCGCTTTCTCCGGCAGCGGAAACCAGCTCGAATCCTCTGGTTTTCAGCCAGGGATACAGGTGCAGCTCTTCCAGCAGGGGGGCGGCGAAAATATACCGGTGCCGGCAGGGGATTGTCAGGAACAGGTCCAGCCGGGATTGGGCAGCCTGCTGGTTTTCAATGGAAACCGCAATCGTCACCTGGGGCCAGCCGCCGTTCCAGTCAGGAGGCAGACAGTCTCTGACCCGGTGGATCCGTTTGGTGGGAATCAGAAACTGTACATCCGGGCGCTGGCGGATGATGTCCCAGGCTTCCTGCCGCCATGGATCGGCTTCTTCCACGAAGAAATCCGAGTTGAAGCAGACAGACATCTGCGCTCCTGCCGGGATTTTCCGGCTGCCATCCCGTTTCCGTTTCAGGGGTAGATCAAACATCGTGACGGACCTGGTGATCTGATCGGGATTCCGTCCATGACGCAGGTCAGCCCGGCGCATGAAACAGTTTTTGCAGCCGGCAGAAAAAGGGTGGCACCCATGCCAGGGATTCCAGGGAATGTCTTTCATGAGTACAGGATACAATATGTGAACGGAACAGCCAATGGAAACCGGTTTTGATTTCCGTTCTTCCCGCAGGCGGCGCAGAATGCGGCAATTTCTGTTTGCAGGTTCCATATTTCAGGGATATGAAAAGTACAGTACGGTATGATGTAACAGAAGAACCCGGGACCTGCCTGGTGTTTGCAGAAAAGGACAGTATGGATATGACTTTGCAGAATACTCCCTCCAGACAGCCTGTGCCGCTGGTGCTGCTTCATGGACTGGGACAGAAACCCGACAGCTGGAAACCGGTGATGAGACACCTTCCGGCGTATATTCCGGTCATTGCCCCGGATCTGGAATCCGGCGTGACAGAAGAGGATGCGTCCTTTGAGCGGCTGGCCGCATCCTTCGAGCAGCTCATGGAAAGCATTCAGGGACCGGCGGACATAGCCGGACTGTCCCTGGGCGCAGTGGTGGCGCTGGATTATGCCCTGCGTCATCCGGAGAAAGTCCGTTCCCTGATCCTGGCAGCCCCGCAGTACAAAACCCCGAAAACGCTCCTCCGGCTGCAGAGCACGCTGTTTTCCGTGGCTCCGGAGAAACTGTTCGCGTCTGCAGGCCTGACGAAACCCCAGATGCTGTCTCTTTCCCGGAGCATGATGACCCTGGATTATGCAGATCAGGTTCCGGCGCTTTCCTGTCCGGTCCTGATTCTGGTGGGCAGCCGGGACAGAATCAACCGGAAAGCCGCCCTGACCATGACCGACCGGGTTCCCGGTGCCAGGCTACGCATGGTGGAAGGAAGCGGTCATGAAATCAATGCGGATCAGCCGGAGCGGATGGCAGCAGTCATGCGGCTGTTTCTTCGGGAAGCTGCCGCGCGCTGACCAGCAGGTTCATCAGCTGTGTTTCAACTGGCTGCGTCATTCTGCGCAGTCCCTTTTTCGTCCTGTGTTTTCCCGGGATCCGGCTGGTTTTCCTGGTGACTTGCTGTGTAGAGCCGGCGAATGTCCTCCGGGAGATCCTGTGGGATCAGCGCCTGCACGGCGGATTCACATCCGGCCTCCAGCGCCTGCTGGTAGTACCAGCACTTGAATTCGATCATGTTCATCTGCTCCTGCAGCCTGGCGATTTCTGCCAGCAGCACCTGACGGCGGTTTTCGAACATTTCTTTCCGTTCTCTCAGACTTGCGTCTCCCTGCTGACACAGCTCCATGAACCGGGCAATGTCCCGGATTTCCAGCCCGCTGGTCTTAAGACATTCGATCACCCGCAGGTTTTCCAGATTGTCCGGTGTAAAACGGCGGATGCCCCTTTGGCTCCGTGAAGGAACAGGCCTCGAGTCTGTATGCCCAGAAACTGGCGGAGAAGGGATACTATAGACTGGCTTTTGATCCTTCTTATACAGGAGAGAGCGGTGGCTGGCCCCGGCGGCTGGTATCCCCGGACATCAATACCGAGGATTTCAGTGCAGCGATGGATTTTCTGAGTAATGAGGAGCAGGTGGATCAGGAAAGGATCGGCA
Source organism: uncultured Faecalibaculum sp. (assembly GCF_910588395.1). Taxonomy (GTDB): domain Bacteria; phylum Bacillota_I; class Bacilli_A; order Erysipelotrichales; family Erysipelotrichaceae; genus Faecalibaculum. Next base: position 51,649 of record NZ_CAJUPA010000003.1, read on the forward strand.
TTCTGGGAATCTGCGGATTCGGCGGCATGGCTCTCAGTGCCGCCAGCAATGATCCGCGGATCAAAGCCACAGTCGCCAGCACCATGTACAACATGAGCGAAAACATCGAAAACGGCTACTTCAACAGCGAAGACTCTGCCGCAGCGGCAATGCGAAACGGGCAGCGATTGCTGTCCAGCGGACCATTGATTTCAGAACGCAGGACCTCCGACGCGCCGGAGGCGTGGTGGATCCGCTGCCCCAGGATGCACCCTGGTTTGTGAAGGATTATCATGCCTATTACAAAACACCCCGGGGCTATCATCCCCGCTCGGGAAACTCAACGGATGGCAGGAACGTGACCGGCTGCGCTTCGTTTCTGAACATGCCGCTGAATGCCTTCATTGAGGAGATCGAAATTCCGGTCCTTCTGGTGCACGGGGAAAAAGCGCACTCGCTGTCCTACTCCAAAGAAGCGTATTCCCACCTCAAGGGAGACAACAAGGAGCTGCTGATCATCCCCGGCGCGGTGCATACGGACCTGTATGACAATCTGGCTGTCATTCCGTTCGATCAGATTGATGCGTTTTACCGGAAGTCCTTTGACTGAGTGAAAGAATCCGCTGCGGCGGATTTTTCACACCAGCCCCTGACAGCATACAGGTCGGGTATCCGGCCTGTATGCAGATGCTGAGACATGCTGTCCCTCACCGGCTGTCGGGCAGAGTGCGGCATGAAGAAAGCAGCTGAAACGTGGTATCATAATTCGCTGGAGGTTTTTCAATGCATAAAATGGAATCCATGGACATTCGCCGGCTGGTGATTTCAATGTCCATTCCCATTGCCCTGAGCATGCTGCTTTCGGCACTGTACAACATCATTGACAGCATGTTTGTTGCCGGCTATTCACAGCAGGCGCTTCTGGCGGTCAGCCTGTGCTACCCGGTGCAGACGCTGATGATTGCCATTGCCTGCGGCATCGGCGTGGGATTCAACACCGTTCTGGCCAGGTTTCTCGGGGAGCAGAAACCGGATATGGCCAGTCAGTCTGTGCTCAACGGCCTGTTTCTGGCGCTGATCAGCTGGATCGTATTTCTGCTGTTCGGCCTGTTCGGAGCGAAATGGTTTCTGGGACTCTTTACGCAGGAAGCCGCTGTCATTGAGCAGGGAGATGCCTATCTGAAGATCTGCTGCGGCTTTTCCTTTGCGATTTTCTTTCAGATCACCTATGAACGGATCATGCAGGCCACCGGACGGCCCATGTACAACCTGGCGATCCAGGGAACCGGTGCACTGATCAACATCATTCTGGACCCGGTTTTCATTTTCACGTTCAACCAGGGTGTGGCCGGGGCGGCCATTGCCACCATCATCGGCCAGATCACGGCGATGGGACTGGGCATCTGGATCACGCACAGAAAAGTGCCGGAGATTCATACCGATATCCGGCAGTTCCGGTGGAACGGGGCTCTCATGCTGCGGATCCTGCAGATTGGCATACCGGCAATGGTGATGCAGGCTGTCATGAGTTTCATGTCAGTGTTCATGAACTGGATCCTCATGCCTTATTCCAGCATGGCGGTCTCGGTGTTCAGCGTCTACATCAAGCTGCAGCAGTTTGTGTTCATGATCGTCATGGGATTCACCAATGCGCTGATCCCCATTGTTTCATTCAATTTCGGTGCCCGCAGGAAAGACCGGATCTTCCCCGCGGTACGGTTCTCGCTGCTGATGGCCACGGGCATCATGCTGGCAGGAACGGTGCTGTTCCAGCTCATCCCCGGACCGCTTCTGGCCATGTTCAATGCCAATCAGGATATGTATGCCATTGGCATTCCCTGCCTGCGGATCATATCCCTGAGCTTTGTCTTCGCGGGGGTATCCATGATTCTGTGCTCTGCTTTCCAGGCTCTGGGTCATCCGGGCACGAGTCTGGGCATCACACTGCTGCGGCAGTTGATTCTGCTGATTCCCCTGACTGCGCTGCTGGCCCGTCTCTATGGACTGGATGCAGGCTGGCTGGCGTTTGTGATCACAGAAGTGATCTGTGCAGGCCTGTCGGTGCTGGAATGGTGCCGTGTGAAAAAACAGGTGGACGTGCAGCTGGCTTAGAGCTGCACAATGCCGGTGATGGAAGCGGAAAAGGGCTGCAGCTTTCTGTCCAGACAATGCACCCTCCATCGAGCGAAAGGGTTTTATTCTTCATTTTTGATTTATAATCATGAAAAGATACCAGTGTCAGAGTCCGGGATCATAGCCCGGGACAGATATCGGGAAGCATGATTTCTCAAAGGAAAGGCGGGATTATGAAATTCAAAAAAGGAGACTGGATAGAATTCCGGACAGGTGGCAGGAACTGCACCGGTAAGATATTCATCGTCAACGATCATGACAACTCCTATGATGTGGACACCTTTCTGGATGGAGAGAGGATTCTGGTAAAGCATCTGCCGGAATCGGAGATCATCACAGAAAACATGGTGCTGTATCAGTGGACTGCTGATGGGGAACCGGAACTGTGCCGGAAAGAATCGGGATGGATACAGGAAGGAACCTGTTATCACTGCGGTCAGCTGTTGTCAGGCGACTGCATTCTGCTGACTGCAGCGGAAACCGGGGATGTATATCCTCTGCATGCTGCGTGCTGCCGGATTTCAGCGACACCTCTGAAGCAGACTGTCGGTGGATGTTTCTCACCATCAGCAAAGCGGAGCTGAATCACAAAGATGCAGAAAACCCGTCCGAATCACGGACGGGTTTTCTGCATGAGAGAGGTCTGTGACAGCAGAATGGTAGTGGGGACCATTGCCTGGCTGTCATCAGGATTCTGCTTTTGGCGGATAACGATGTTCGAATTCCTCCAGGATTCCGGACAGCAGGTCATCCAGATACTGCTGTGCTTTGGCACGGATGGGATCCGGTACGCCATAGTAAGCCTCCGCGATGGATCCGGTAATGGCAGCCAGTGTGTCACTGTCCCCGCCGATCGAGACTGCATTCCGGATGGCATCTTCAAAGTCCGTGGATTCGAAAAACGCCTCCATTGCCTGAGGAACAGTATCCTGACAGGTTTCATTGAACTGGTATATATTCCGGATATCGTCCAGAGTGAAGTCGATCGGGTAGTAATTCTCCGTGATATGCCTGCGGATTTCATCCTTGCTCTTTCCTGTCCGGGCCAGGTACACCGCAACGGCAGTCGCTTCCGCTCCTTTCAGTCCTTCGGGATGATTGTGTGTCACTTCGGTTACGGCTCTGGACAGTTTCTTCACTTCTTCCAGGGAGTCGCCTGCATACTCGCATCCGCTTACCCGCATGGCAGCTCCGTTGCCAAAACTGTTATACGGCCTGGGATGATCCGAATACATCCAGTTCCAGAACCGGCCGTCATATCCGCAGTCAGGATAGGGCCGGCCAATGGTCTGCATGGAAATCACAGCCTGCTGGCTCAGACTGCTGTAATCCGGCATGCAGTGCAGCAAAGCGTCACAGACTGCCAGAGACATAATGGAATCATCTGTGAAAAAGCAGTCTGAAGCCAGCAGGTCAAACTGTTTTGATCTGTGATTGTGCCACTCAAAACGGGACCCGGCAATGTCGCCAATAATCGCACCGATCATGGAAAAGCCTCACTTTCTGATGATGAATATATATAAGATATCAAAAATCTGTATGGAGGGTCAGGGATCTGCGCCTTCCGGCTTGGTGTCAGGATTAGAGTTGCTCCAGAGGTATCCTCGGAAAAGAGCCGGTTGCGACAGGTCTCCATCTTTCCCCGGAAACCTGATGGCTGTTCTGGCAGCTGGATATTCCGGAATTTCATCCAGGCGGATCAGAACCTGATCAGCGGTCAGCGTGGTTTTCCGATTTGATGGCGACCGGGGATGCGCAGCGCTTTTTGTCTTCATGGAGCATCCAGGGGTGCAGGGCTTCAGTTGTTTTTCGCTACAGTATACTATGAGGCAAACAGATGGCGGAAAACCGGAACAGAACCCGCTTTTTCACAGGAATGACCGGGAATTATTCCGGTTTTTCCAAATAGGACTGAGTTTTGTCTGATGATCCGGTATTCTCCGGCATCCAGGTTCTTCCGCAGGGCTGTCCGCACTACCGGAAGCTGTGAATCTCCGGTACAATGCCTGTTGGACAGGAGTGATCTTGCATGATGGCCAGTGAACGTTTTTCCCGAATCGCCGAACTTGTGAATGAAAAGGATTTTGTTTCCACCAGAGATCTGTCGGAACAGATGAAAGTCTCTGAACCCACCATCCGCAAGGATCTGGAGGAGCTGGACCGCCGGGGAATTCTGCTGAAAGTCCATGGAGGCGCCCGGCGGCTTCGTCAGCAGATGATCCTGACAAAGGGAGCGGAACTGGACATGAGCCAGCGGTCCCGCAATCAGCGTCAGAAAGATGCGGTAGCCCGGAAAGCAGCATCCATTGTTCAGGATGGCGACTGCGTCTTTCTGGATGGCGGTACGTCTGTCGAACAGATGATGCCCTATCTGCAGGGAAAGAAAATCCGGATCGTCACCCACAGCCTGCTGATCGCCCAGCAGTTTGCGGATCCGGGCAGCGAACTGTTTGCCCTGGGCGGCAGGTACATTCCCGAGTACAAAATGTTTGTGGGTCCGATGACAGAGCAGGATCTGGCGAAGTTCAATTTCGATCATGCCTTTATTGGATGTGCCGGAATTGATCTGGCAGGAAAAACGGCCTATACCGCAGAGCTGGATACCATGGCAATCAAGCAGAAAGCCATGGACAAAGCCCAGAAAAAATATCTGCTGGCGGATTCCTCCAAGCTGTCCATCAAGGGATTCTGCAGTTTCACAGATACGGATGCATTTGATGCTGTGTTCTGTGATGATGGAGCACAACTGGGACCGGACATGATTCCCGACAACTGTATACTGGTTCATCTCCCGCCGCAGGAAGCTTGATTCTCCTGCGTTTTTTTGTTATGAGCAGTGCGGCATTGCTCTCACCTTCGAATCGAAATAAAATCGAAGAAAAACGAATAACAAAACTTGTGAAACGAAAATTATGTGGTATATTTTGGGTGTGGAGGAAAGGGAAACGGAACAAAACGAAAAAACACGCTTCCCAAAGAGAAAAACATGAAACATCTGGAGAAAAAAGCTGCGGACATGACTGTAAAAGAACTGGCTTCCTATATCGATTATTCCGTCCTGAAACCGGAATTCACCGAAGAGGAAATCATCGCCCTGACCAAAGACGGTGCAGAACTTGGCTGTGCGACAATCTGCATCAATCCGGGTTATATGGAGTTGTGTGCGCCCTATGTAGAAGGAACGGACACCATGCTGTGCCCTGTCTGCGATTTTCCTTTCGGCACCAGCAGTACTGCATCCAAAGTGCAGCAGATCGAGCAGGTTGCAAAATACGATACAGTGAAGGAAGTGGATATTGTGGCCAACTTCGGTGAAATCCGCTCCGGCAACTGGGACAAAGTTCTGGAAGACATCAAAGCCTGTGTCAAGGCAGCTCACAGATATGGCCGGGAAATCAAGGTCATCTTTGAAACGGATGCCCTGAACGAGGAACAGATCCGCAGAATGTGCCAGGTGTGCATGGAAGCCGGTGCCGATTTCGTCAAGACCAGCACAGGATTCCTCACCGGGCATGAAGCTCACGGAGCCACGCCGGAGGTGATCGCCATCATGCAGGAGGAATGCGGTGACAAGTGCAAAGTGAAAGGATCCGGCTGCATCCGGACCCGCGGGCACTTCCTGCAGCTGATTGATATGGGCATTGACCGCATGGGTGTCGGGTACCGCTCCGTGCCGGTTGTACTGGGACTGGATAAAGCGGCTCCCTCCGCTGACAGCTATTGATCAGCAGCCGCCTCTGATTCCCGGCAGAGTATCTGATAACCGTTCCTGGCAGTCAGACACCATGATTCCCTGAATATCCTGACCATCCCCCGGATTCCTGAACTCCCGGGGGATGTTTCTGATTGCAGACAAATGCATAAAACAGGCCGAAGTTTCTTCAGCGGCTTCAGCCTGTCATCATTCTGATGTATGCAGCAGCCACCGGCATCCAAAGGGAAACCCTGAATCGTGGTGCATTCTCAACCGGAATACGCCCTGCCGCAATCCATCGGCAGCCTGGATCACTGCGGTTTTACAGGTCCATCGCTCTTTGTGATGAATCCGATATCGGAAACAGTCTGCCCGGGTTCAATCCGGGTATGGTATGGAGCCGGTTTTATCGTGACTGTATTGTCATTGACCGTGATGCTGCCATTCCAGGACTGGTCAATGGCTGCCTCACCGGTGAAGGGAAAAGACAGAGCCCAGCCGGATACCGGCTGATCGGTGGTGTTGGTCACAGCCAGGCCAAACTGCGTAAAGGTCAGACCTTCTGACTGCCAGGTATTGCCTGGTGTCAGCACAGCCTCCAGTCCGTTTTCACCGGATTGAGAGGCTGTTTCTGCAGAGCTGTTCCGGGGTTCTTCAACTTCGTTGTCTGATTTCTGTTTCTGACCGGATGCAATGGTGTCCTTTCCCGTATATGCCCAACGAAGCCATTGTCCCCATTCGGTGAGATCGGAGAGGGAAGGATGTTCAGGATTGGTGCCGGGCTTGAAAATGGAACTGCTTTCCTCTTTGTCGCTGATGGCCCAGGCTATTCGGGAAATTCCATCCTGATTCAGCAGGCTGATCCACTCCCTGCCGGACTGCGTGTCCAGGGTGCCATTGCCGGAGGCTTCGGTGATGCCGAATTCCGAGACAAACATCGGCAGTTCGGCTTTGCGGGCAGTTTCGAGATCCTTTCGCTGCTGGTCTTTGTGCGTGGCAGCGTAGAAATGGACGGTATACATGGCATTGCCGGCGTTCTCCAGCAGGTCGGCGGCGGCTTCTGTTTCCTGCTGGCACCATTGGGGTGTTCCAACCAGAATCAGTGCCTCCGAGTCATTGCGCCGGATCGCCTGTATGGCTGTTTCGGCGTAGGACTTTACGGATGCCCAGGTGACGTCTGCTCCATTGGGCTCATTGCAGATTTCATAGATGACAGCCGGGTTGCCTGCGTATCTGGCAGACATCTCCCGGAAGAATTCCACTGCCTGCTGCTGGTGCTGGGCGGGGTTGCCATCGGACAGGATATGCCAGTCGATGATGACATACTGCCCGGCAGCCTGTGCAGCCTGGACTCCTTTGTCAATCAGCTCCTTGAGCTGTTCCTGATTTCCACCTGTGCAGTATCCCTGACTGTCTGCTGTATACATGGCCAGGCGGATGACCTGAGAACCCATCTCATCTTTCAGGAACTGAAAGCAGGACTCGTTGACAAATTCCGGTTTCCAGGCGATTCCGAAGGTGCTGTACCCCTGGAGAACAACTGGATTGTTCTGATCGTCCATGAGCTGGTCTCCCTCCACGTGGAGGGCACGAAGACTTTCCGGTTCCTGGCTGCCGGACTCAGAAGCGGGGCTGCTCTGTACGCTGTCCGGGGTCTGTGCAGCGGGACTGGTCCGGGATGTGCAGGCGCTCAGACCGAGAGCAAAGATCAAAGGGATGAAGGAGGGTGACTGTCTCATGGGATCCTTTCTGCGGCGCAGCTGCTGCCGTCCGGATTATTGTATCCGGGTTCTGATGAAATGGAAGACACATCCGCATCAATCTGTGTCTGAAGTGAGTGGAAGCTTCCGGCTGAAAAGTGCTGTGGCAAATCTTCGTGTTACGATGAGACAGAGAAAACGCAGATGAGGAGGGATGTCCATGAAACGCAGTCTGCGGAATGTGGCTCTTTTTGCGATTCTGATTCTGGCTGGATGCAGCGGGGCACAGTCCGCCAAACCCGGACAGAATCCGGAAACACAGACAGATGCAGCAGGAGACGGATACGCCGGAACAGAATCCGGATCGTCCCTGTCAAAAGATGCTGCCGGAGATGCACTGGAGGTGGATGACATTCTCAGCCAGGGACAGGATCTGCTGAATCAGACAGTGACTGTCATCGGGCAGACACCCATGTCCACCATAGGCGATGAGAACGGAGTCCCCATCGGGTTTTATTACCAGCGGGGGAAACCGGCGGATCAGGACCACCGGATCCGGATTGAAATCCCGGCGGATACCCCCGGCAATGCGGTGGTCATGGTTTCCGGGAGAGTGGACCGTGACCAGTCCGGCTATATTCTGCGGGACACCAGCACCGAAGAAGTCCTGGAAGTCTGTGACGAAGCCGGAGGATGCCCGGGCTGAGCCTGATGGAAAACTGGACAATACAGAAAACACCCGGCGAAGGTATGATCCGCCGGGTGTTGTGCTGTCGGGAGACAGCTGGAGCCGCATCCTCAGTCAGCGTAGCCGTACTGAATGGTTTTCGTGTCGCCCACAGCCACCGAGCATGTTTTGCCGCTGTAAGCCTTGTAGGAGATCCAGGTGTATCCGTCTTTTTCGTAGACTTTGCTGTATTTCACGCTGTCTCCCCTGTTGAAGTATTTTCCGCTTTCTTTGGAGCTCAGACCATCGGTTCCGTACCGGATCCGGACTCTGTCCACTGTGAAGTGGAATGTGCCTGATTTCGGAAGAGTGGAGACCGGTTTGTCTGTGGCGCTGCTGTCTGCACCGCTGGGTCCGGTCTGTTCTGCGCTGGTCACATCCAGTGTCCAGATACCGTTTGCGCCCTGCCGGATCACACCGGTAAGCTTCGCGTCACAGCCGCCGAATCCGAAATCTGTGTTCCCGGACAGATACAGGCGTGAAGATGTGTCGCCGGCAGCGGGATACATGACCATGACCTGGTTCCCGTCAGGATCGGTCACAGTTGTCTGTGGCAGAGAGCCCTGTACAACGATGGTCTGTCCGTTGTATTTTGCCGGATTGTTCAGAACCTGTTTGACTGTAAGGACAGCCGGGGCTGTGGTCTGGGCACCTGTATTCTGGGAACCGCTGCTGTCCTGGCTGCCGCTGTTGTCCGCGGGAGCCTGTGCCGGTGCTTCGGCCGCAGGCTGCTGGTTCTGTACTCCTGGGTCTGCGTAAACGGTCCCGCTGTCTGCCGGAGCCTGATCTGCGGCTGCCTGATCCTGGCTTTCCACATCCACGATTTCCAGCGTCAGGGTATTGCTGGTGATTTTGTCCTTTTTGGCCTGAATGGTGTAATTGCCGGCAGTGTCTGCCTTGAACTTCGCATTGCTGCCATCCATGGTGAGAGTTCCGCCGCTGACTTCAAAATCCTGCGAAGTCAGCGAGATTCCTGCCGGTGTGGTTTTGATGGTGATGGAAACCTCTTCACCGGTTTTTGCTGTGTGGAATTCGGAAGTCAGCGCAATGGCTGACAGCGTTGTATTGTCTTTTTCTGTTTCTGCCGGCTTGTCCTGTCCGGGGGTGCAGGCTGTACAGCCTGCAAGGCCGATCATGGCAGAAGCCAGAAGGGCGAATGATATTCGATTCATGGTTAAGGTCCTCCAGCATTATTTTAAGGAAAAGTCCCGCATTTTTCATCCTGCAGGAGTCAATTCGGGAGAATCCGGCACCAGTCGCCGGAAATCTGCGGCAGAAACAGGAGCAAAGCGGATCAATGCAAAAGCTCCCCGACAAATCAGATCGGGGAGCCGGTTCATTTCTTTTTCCCGGTGAACAGGATATAGGCTCCGTAGCAGGCACAGAACACCACGGCCAGAATGAGGCAGATCTTGACGATTCCCTTGAAAATCTTCCAGATGATCGGAAGCAGAATCACAGCGAGAATGATTGCGCCGATGGCGAATACGTAGGCGTATCCCGGCGTCTGACTGTTGTTTTGATTGTTCATACAGCCAGTGTAGCATCTCTTTCTTAAGAAAATCAGAATTCTGCTGTCTGATGCAGAGGTATCCACACTTGAGGTTCCGCAAAAAAGCTCCGGATCACCGGAGCTCTGGTCAACAGTTTTACTGGATGACAGCGAATGATTATTCGACTGCTTTTCCGGTCTCGTTGTCAAATACGTGGATCTTGGCAGGGTTGAAGGAGAGTTCCACCACATCTCCCACCTGGGTTCCGGATTCCGGATCCACCCGGGCAGTCAGCTGTGCCCCGTTGAAATCTGTATACAGATAGATTTCTGCACCCAGGTTCTCCCGGACAGCCACTTTTGCCTTCGCTTTGGAATCTTTGTACAGCTCCAGGTGCTCCGGTGTGTCATACAGATCCTCCGGACGCACGCCAATGGTCACTTCCTTGCCCATGTAGCCGTTGTTCTTCAGCACCTTGCCTTTGGCAGGATCGATCGCGATATCCGTGTCTCCCACCCGGACAGCCACTTTGCCGTTCTTTTCGGTGACCACGCCATCCAGGAAGTTCATCTGGGGAGACCCGATGAAGCCGGCTACGAATTTGTTGGCTGGGTGATCGTACAGGTACTGCGGCGTGTCGATCTGCTGCACTTCGCCGTCGCTCATGACCACGATCCGGTCACCCAGTGTCATGGCCTCGGTCTGGTCGTGGGTTACATAGATCATCGTGGCGCCCAGTCTTTCATGCAGACGGGAGATCTCCACACGCATCTGTCCACGCAGCTTGGCATCCAGGTTGGACAGAGGTTCGTCCAGCAGCAGGACCTTGGGATCCCGCACGATGGCACGGCCCATGGCCACACGCTGTCTCTGACCACCGGACAGAGCCTTGGGCTTGCGGTCCAGCAGTTTTTCCAGATCCAGAGTCCGGGCAGCCTGTGCCACCCGTTTGTCGATTTCATCCTGGGACATCTTGCGGATCTTCAGGGGGAATTCCATGTTTTCCTTCACCGTCATGTGGGGATACAGAGCATAGTTCTGGAAGACCATGGCGATATCCCGGTCCTTGGGTTCCACATCATTGACGCGGTTGCCGTCAATGAGCAGGTCACCGTCGGTGATGTCTTCCAGACCGGCGATCATGCGCATGGTCGTGGACTTTCCGCAGCCGGAAGGTCCGACAAAAATGACAAATTCTCCGTCCTTGACATCCAGATTAAAGTCTTTTACCGCCTGAAAACCATTGGGATAGACTTTTTTGATGTTCTTCAATGTTACTTCTGACATATGATTCTCCTTCACTACCATCGAAAGCATTTCCGGCTTCAGAACATGGCTGAGGTCAATGAAAATGCTTACAACACCATTCCCATTATAGGACAACTTCAGTGTTAATTGCACACAGGTCAGGAATGAAATATCATTTTTTTACAAATTGTGGCAAATTGCGGCATACTGACCCGGAATAATCGGAAGAATCATTGTGTTAAAAGCTATAATGATATAACATATAATCATGAAAACCAGTATCATCACGGATCAGATTACCCAGAATCTGTCCATTGCTTCTCTGACAGCCCGGGACCATGGGCTGAAGCATGTTGAATTGCACGGACTCGACGGGAAAAGCGTGGAATGCCTGAGCGAGGCGGAAGCCAGGGAGGCAAAAGCCTGTCTGGATGAAGCAGGATTGACAGTGGCAAGTCTGGCATCCACGATTTTCTTCATGTGCCCGCTGTACGACGACTATGAGATCTCTCTGTTCAAACCGGAATTCGCGGTATTCCGGGGTAATATCCGGGACCATCTGGATCAGCTGAAACATGTCTGCGATCTGGCGGATATATTCGGATGCAATGTGATCCGGGTCTTTCCTTTCCGCTATCCGGACAATCAGCCAGGGAAACTGGGCGGAACGGAGGAAGACCTGAATCGGATCGCGTCTGTCATGAAAGAAGCAGCGGACATTGCCCGGGATCATGGAAAAATCCTGGCTCTGGAAAACTGCCCGTATTCCCATCTGCCCAAAGGCCGCATGACCCGGGAGATTGTGCGCAGAGTGAATTCCCCTTCACTCAAAATGCTCTGGGACCCGGGCAACAGCTATCGGGCGGAAGTCACACAGGTGCCGGAACAATGGCTGAACACAACACTGGAAGAAGAATTTCAGGAAGTGAAGGACGACATCTGTCATATTCACCTGAAAAACTATCACCTCGATCTGGCGCTGGCAAAGCCTTTTGTCCACACCGGTATGCTGGAGGGGGATATTGATTACATCAGCCTGCTGCCCCGGATCGCCGCACTGGATGTGACCGTTTCCCTGGAACCGGAACTGGATCCGGATACCTGCGTGAAGGAGATCGATGTCCTGTCCGGATGCGTCCGGGACATGAATCTGTAAAGCCTGTGAGCTGTGAGCGGATATGAGGAGGAGACTGCCTCCTCTGTTTTTGTATCTGCAGAAGGAATCACTGTTCTGAAAGATTCTTTCAGAACTGAAAAACGCATTGAAAAAAATCTGAGGCGGTGCTAACTTTTCAGTATTGAGAATCAAGGAAAGAAGGAACAATCATGGATATCCGTTTTGAAGAAGCCGCGTCGCTGAAGGACAAACCCCAGGGACCTCTTGGATTCGGCAAACTCTATACCGACTATATGTATGTGGCGGAATACGATAAAAACAAAGGCGGCTGGTGGGACCAGGCGATTGTCCCCTTCGGACCCATCGAAATGTCTCCGGCCAGCATGGTCCTGCATTACGCCCAGGAAACCTTCGAGGGTCTGAAAGCCTACCGCACCAAAGACGGCGCCATTCAGCTGTTCCGCCCGGAAATGAATGCCAGGCGGTTCATCAACTCCAATGAACGCATGAGCATGCCGGCGGTTCCGGAAGACATGTTTGTGAATGCCGTCCGCGCTCTGGTGGAAAAGGAAGCGGACTGGGTTCCTTCCGGAGATGGAGAATCGCTGTACATTCGCCCCTATATGTTTGCCACTGAGGAAGGCGTGGGCGTGCATCCTTCCGCAAAATACAAATTCATCATCATCGCATCACCCTCCGGCGCTTATTACGCTTCCGGGGTCAATCCGGTGAAAATCTGGGTGGAGGATGAATACATCCGGGCAGCTCCGGGCGGCACCGGGTTCACCAAATGCGGCGGCAACTATGCCGGCAGTCTGAAAGCCCAGGAAAAAGCGGAAGCTGCCGGGTATGATCAGGTGCTGTGGCTGGATGGTGTCAACCGGAAATACGTGGAAGAGGTAGGGTCCATGAACGTAATGTTCCTGATTGACGGCAAAGTCGTGACAGCACCCACCGATGGCACAGTGCTTCCGGGCGTAACCCGGGATTCCATTCTCCATCTGCTCCGGGAATGGGGCTATGAAGTGGAAGAACGGCACATGGCCATTGACGAACTCATGGCAGCAGCCAGAGACGGAAAGCTTCAGGAAGCCTGGGGAACAGGAACGGCAGCTGTCATTTCGCCCATTGGCGAACTGTGCTACAAGGGAGAGAAGCACCAGATCAATGGATTCAAAACCGGAGATCTGACGCAGAAACTCTACGATACGCTCACCGGCATTCAGTGGGGAGAACTGGAAGATCCCTATGGCTGGACACAGACGGTAACGGAAGACTGATTTTCCGGAATGCAGGGGAAGGCTGACAGCAGTCTGTCCTCTCACACAGATACAACCGGAACATGGCAGGATGCAGCACCCCTGAGGCAGGCATCCTGCCATTTTTCATGTCCATGGCAGACAGCAGCCTGATCCCTGTTGACGGCACGAAGGAGGAAAAGGCAGAGCAGTTGCCGGGTTTCACCACTTTCCCGGTTGTGACAGATGCCATGACTTGCTTTATCCACTAAAATTCACAGTATCAGGACCTCTGTGCCTGCCCCCCCCAGGCTGCCGCCGGATGCACTGATTTGCAGACAGAAAGGATGCAGGAAGAAAATGAAGAAAATCTGGGAAGTATACAAGCGGGACCTCGGAAAGCTGAGCCACAACCTGTTTGCGATGATCATCGTCATCGGCATTGTGATCATTCCGGCGCTGTATGCCTGGTTCAACATTCATTCCAACTGGGATCCGTATTCGAATACTCAGGGGATCAGGATCGCAGTAGCCAACAATGATGATGGGGCTTCCCTGGAAGGCCTCAACGTGAATGTCGGCGGCATGATTGTGGACAAACTGACGGAGAACAAGCAGATCGGCTGGCAGTTTGTCAATGAAACCGAAGCGCTGGATGGTGTCAAAAGTGCAGAGTATTATGCGGCAATCATCATCCCGAAGACATTCTCGAAAGACATGCTGTCAATCACCGAACTGGAGCTGAAAAAGCCGCAGATTGACTATTATGTAAATGAGAAGAAAAATGCCATTGCTCCGAAAATCACCAATGCCGGGGTGAATGCCGTGCAGCTGCAGGTGAATGAGACCTTCATTGAAACAGCCAGCTCCGTTCTGTCCACCCTGCTTCAGGATGTGGACGCCGAGCTGGATTCAAAAGAAAGCGAGACTGTGACGAAGGTGACGGCTGCCCTGAATGAAGCCCGGGATTCGCTGGAGGATTACGAGACGCTGCTGTCCATGATCATTTCCAGTACCGGTCAGCTGGATTCGGCTCTGGCTTCCGCCGGCAATCTGATTCCGGATACCGGGGCTGTGTCTTCGGAGATTGATTCAGCCCGGACGGATGTGGCTGATGGATTTGCCACAGCCGATAATACATTCCAGGCGCTTTCCTCCTCTCTGGGTGCTTCACTGGATCACTATGGCACGGAACTGGACAATGCCCGGCAGCAGCTGGACCAGCTGGCTTCTGCTGACAGCGGATCTGCTGACAGGCTGGCTTCCACTGCCATTGGCAAGATGGAGACACTTCAGAGTCTGAACAGCTCGATTCTCTCTGCTCTCCAGAATCTGCAGAATGCGCTGCCGCAGCCGGTTTCTTCACTGGATACCATCATTGCTCATGTGCAGGAAAACGGACAGACGCTCACCGATGCTTCAGCCACCCTGGAAACCATCCGGCAGACTGCGCAGGCAGGGAAGGAGATACCGAAGGATCTTCTGGACAAAGCTTCCCAGAGCCTGCAGAAGGTGACTTCGGTTCATGAATCCATCGTGGATGCCTATGATGGCACACTGATGGCGGATCTCAACGGTCTGCAGGATCAGATCAATGCCAAGCTGGATATGGCCAGCGGTCTGGTACAGGGTGCCAATTCGCTGCAGGGATCAGTTTCCGGTGCTCTGTCTTCCACCAGAAATTCCATTTCCTCCGCCAATGATACCCTGGCCAAATCCAGAGATCTGCTGGTCAAAGCCGGAAAAAAACTGGATGGATACATCAAAGAGATCGAGTCGGTTTCCGGAGATGAGCGTCTGGAGAAACTGTCTCAGCTGCTGGCCAGAGATCCGGCACTGATTTCGGGATTTCTGAAAGAGCCGGTCAGTCTGAGCACACATTCCATCTACCCGATCCGGAATTACGGCTCAGGCATGGCGCCTTTCTACACTGTGCTGGCCATCTGGGTGGGAGCTCTGGTCAATGTAGCCATCGTGAAGACCAAAGTGAAGGATCCGGAGGAGTTCGGGGGACTGACTCCGGCCCAGGCTTATTTCGGCCGGTATCTGCTGTTTGCGACCATCAGCGTGGCGCAGGCACTGGTGATTTCGCTGGGGGATCTGTACATGCTGGGAATTCAGTGTGTGGAGCCGGGACTGTTCGTGCTCATGGCGGTCTGCACTGCACTGACGTATTCGCTGCTCATGTACACCCTGACGGTTTCCTTCGGGGACGTGGGCAAGGCTCTGGCTGTGATTCTGATGGTGGTGCAGGTCGCCGGTTCCGGCGGCACGTTCCCCATCGAGACGCTGCCGCAGCTGTATCAGGATCTGTACCCGTTTTTCCCCTTCAACTTCTCCATCAATGGCATGCGGGAATGCGTAGCCGGGATTTACGGCAATCACTACTGGATGGATCTGCTCAGGCTTTCAGGCTGGGTTCTGGTTTCTCTCTTCATTGGCCTGGGACTGCGCAAACCGCTGATCAGGGTCAAGGACTACATTGAGGAAAAAATCGAGGAGACCGGCATCATTGGATAAACCCAACCTGCCGGATGTTTTGTCCGGACGGAGATCCGGCTGATGATTCCACGAAAAAAGCTCCGGTTCTGCAGCCTGTGTGGCTGTGCAGCCGGAGCTTTGTGTGTTGTGACAGACAGAGAGGACAGGAAAACCGGAGGTTTTCTGCCCGGGCTGATCAGATGATGTAATCGTTGCCGGTCAGTGCCGCGCTTTCGTCCAGCAGCTGCTGCAGCGTGATATTTCCAAGGTACGATTTTACTGTATCGTACAGGCCAGTCCACAGGGACAGCGTGGAACACTGTGACTGCCGGGGGCAGGTATTGACTTCCGAGCGCAGGCAGGTAACCGGTGCCATAGAATCCTCCGTGGCTTCCAGCACTTCCAGCACGGATATGTCCCGGGGCGCTCTGGCAAGACGGTAGCCTCCCTGAAAACCCCGGTTGCTGGTCAGAATCCCGGTGGGATTCAGGGCGATGACGATCTGTTCCAGATACTTCTTGGAAATGTTCTGCCGGGCTGCAATTTCCTTCAGCGCCACATATCCATCCTGCTGGGTCTGAGCCAGGTCCAGGAGCATGCGCAGGGCGTAGCGGCCTTTGGTGGATATTTTCATGAGTCACGACCATCCCGCGGCATGTATTTGCCGATTTCATGCTGAGACCAGAACATCATGATGGCTTCTGCCATGAGAGAAATGCCCACGATCTGCAGAATGAAGGAGGCAGTCTGCACGGGCCGTAGCAGAATCACCGCGCCGGCAGCCAGCAGCACCAGAGCGAGCATCAGCGTCATGGACCAGCCTTCACAGCCGTAATCCCGCAGCTGGAAGGCTTTCTGGATCTGTACCAGAGAGTTCACGATCAGAATGATGGCGCCGGCCACCGGGAAAATGGAAATCAGGCTTTCCGGACTGAACAGAAAGATTCCGCCGAAGATCACAGTCGCAGCACCGGCAGCCAGCCTGGTTCCATTGGCCTGGCCTGACTGCCGTCCGGAAAAGAACAGATACAGCTGAAGAGCACCATAGAGGATGAGGCAGCCTCCCAGGATCCGGGTGGCAGTGATGAGTATACTGGTGGCAAAGAAACAGAGCAGGACGCCGAAGATGAAATACACCAGGGCGAGAAGTCCGGTCTGCTGTGTGCCTGAACTGAACAGTCGTTTCATGGGGTTCCTCCAATCCCTATCAGTATAGTGCACATTGAGCGTCCTGTCCTGACCCAGTGCCTGGAGCTGTCCGCAGACGGTGAAGGACTGGTATAATCGTTGGGAAAGAAAGTGGTGAATACGATGAGAACTGCTGTATTGCTGGATGATGGATTTGAAGAACTGGAAGCCATGGCTCCCATTGCCCTGCTGCGACGGGGTGGAATTGATGTGGATCTGGTTTCTCCGGAGAACGGGGAAACCGAAACCGGACGTTTCGGCGTAACGCTGGGAAAAACCATTCCCATGGAAGATTACGATTTTACACAGGCAGACTGCCTGCTGCTGCCAGGCGGTCCCGGGCACGCACTGCTGGAAAAGAATGAGAAGGTGCGGGAACAGATCCGCCGCTTTGCAGAGGATGATGCCAAAGTCATGGCAGCCATCTGCGCCTCTCCCACGATCCTGGGCCGCATGGGACTGCTGAAGGGAAAAAACTACACCTGCTTCAAGTCCATGAACGAAGATTTCGGCGGTCAGTATCAGGAAGACTACGCCGTGACTGACGGCAACCTTGTGACAGGCAAATCTGCTGCCGGAGCCATTGACTTTGCCTTTGCGGTTATGGAAAAGCTGACAGGCAGGCAGCACACCGATGAGGTGAAGGCTTCGATTTACTATGACTCCGATCGCTGAATTCATTCAGTCCGGAGAGACCGATGCAACAGGCCGTGTCGGGGTGGAGGTCGAGCATTTTCTGCTGGACAGAGCCTCGGGACGGCCTTTGCCGGCTCAGAGTGTGGAACAGATTCTGGAAGAGCTGAAACCGGAGTATGAGCAGGCGTTCCACGAAGACGGTCAGCTGATTGCTCTGCAGAATGACCGGGCACTGATCACCCTGGAACCGGGATCCCAGTTTGAAGTCTCGTTCCTGTATACCGCGGATATGGATCAGCTGGCTGACTGGTACGAAGAGGCAATGGATCCGGTCCGGCGGCTGGCAGCCGGAAGACAGGCGGATGTGGTCTGGTCCGGCGGGCTGCCTTCCGTACCGGCAGATCAGGTCCACCGCATTGCCAAGCACCGGTATCAGTACATGGAAGCCTGGTTCGCACATACAGGGACCAGAGGGCATGAAATGATGAAAGCCACAGCCAGCATTCATGTCTCCATTGACTATGCAGGGGAAGAGGATTTTGTCCGCAAGGTCCGGGCTGCCAATATTCTGCATCCGCTGCTGGCATTCCTGATGTCCAACACCCCGGACTACGCCGGAAGGGAAAACCGGGACATTCTGCTGCGGGATTCCATCTGGTCTCACACCGATCCTGCCAGAACCGGAATCCCTTCCGGTCTGTTTTCGCCTGATTTCGGATATCAGGCTTATGCACACTGGCTGGAGAACATCCCGGTGATCCTGATGATGGATCAGGATGTATTCATTTCTGAACCTGGACTGACCGTGAAGCAGGCCGGTGAGAAATATGGCTGGACCAGAGCGCATATTCAGCATCTGCTGTCCATGGCCTTTCCGGATGTGCGTGTCAAGAATTTCATTGAAATCCGCAGTGCAGATTCCGTGGCACCGCCTTACATCACGGCTTACGCAGCGCTGATCCGGTCTGTGTTCTACAATGAGGATACACTGGACTGGATTCTGTCTCTGACAGATTGCGAGGAGGACATCCGGGAGGCAAAATCGTCATTGCGGATCATTGACTGGCAGGCGCAGGTGTACGGTCAGACTGTGACAGAACTGCTGGATGAACTGGACAGACGCGCACGGGCAGCCATGAACAGAACCGACTTGAAGCATTATGCTGCGCTGCAGAGAAACATTGCCGCCCGCCGGCATATTTATCAGGGCTGAACCCGGTGCCTGACGGATATGCGTGGCCGGGTCGGGCCCGCTGACCGTTGTCAGGAGACAGAAAATGAACAGAGATATTGAAAAGAAATCCAGAGAGTACATTCAGACCCACCGGCTGGAATCCAGAGCCTCGGCTCTGCAGGTGCAGAAACGGATCACGCATTCAGAACTCAATGCAGGGCATACCAACATTACTCATACACTGCATATTCCCAAATACTTCTCTGAACAGGACCGCCGGAATTTTCAGAGAATCGTGCAGACCATGATGCCGGTGTTCTACAAAACCATGGACGCCTACCGGCAGGATCCGCAGGTACGGGCTCTGTTTCCCTTTGACAGGCGCCTGGAAGAACTGATTCAGCTGGAACAGATGACAGCCTATCCCATTCCTGTGGCACGGATTGATGTGTTCTACAATGAGCAGAACGGAGATTTCAAATTCTGCGAGTTCAATACTGACGGCACCAGTGCCATGAACGAAAACAGGCGCCTGACTGAATTTCTCAGTGAAAACAACGTCTTCCAGGCTCTGCACCCGGCGGTGGAGACAGAAGAACTGATGGATTCTCTGATCGATGCCCTGCTGGAAGTCTGGCACAGCGCCACGCGCCATGGCCGCAATCCGGAGGCCAGTCCGGTGATTCTCATCACGGATTTTCTGGACAAGGCTTATCTTTCGGAACTGCACCAGATTGCGCTGCGGATGCAGGAGCGTGGCATTGAGACAGAAGTGGCGGATATCCGGAATCTGATCTTCGAGGATGGAAAACTGAAGTCAGTCAGGACGGGAAGAGCCTTTGATCTTGTGTACCGCCGGGCTGTGACCAGAGACATCATGGAAGGATATGACCAGGTTCAGCCCTTTCTGGAAGCCATGCGGCAGAAAGCAGTGATCATGGCCGGACCGCTGGCCACGCAGATCATTCATCACAAAGCCATCAACATGGCACTGCTGAACCCGGTTCTGCAGAAGTATTTCACAGAAGAAGAGCGGCAGTTTCTGAACAGGCATCTGCCGGTGACATACCGCCTGACCAGGGAGAAAGCGGAAGAAATACTGGCAGATGACAAAAACAGATGGATCCTGAAACCGGAGGATTCCTATGCCGCCAAAGGGGTCTTCTGCGGTCTGGACCTGCACCAGGGACAGTGGGAGAAGGAAGTGAGAAACTTCACCGGCCGGCATTATCTGGTGCAGGAATATGTAACGCCGTACATGTCGGAGAATGTGGACCTGCTGGTCAGCGATGATTTCCGGCTGTATGCGAACATGACCGGTCTGTATGTCTACAACGGCGAATTTGCCGGAGTGTATTCCCGCCTGGCAGATGGCCGTGTGGTGAGCACCCAGTACAACGAAAAAGCCATTCCGACTCTGTACGTCAAAGACAGTCGGGATCAGCCGCCTGTTTGATGGCAGGCAGCTGATATGAGAAAAACCACCTGCGTTCAAAGACAGGTGGTTTTTTTGCAGTGTACCGGCTTAACGGGCAAGAAATTCTCTGACCTTCCGGCCGTCCCGCAGACCGTTTTCATACATTGCCTGCAGTTTCCGGACATCCCGGGTGAGCGTTTTCAGACCACAGTCGCTTTCCGGAGCCAGAATCAGCAGCTTGCCCTGCTGTTCCAGTTCCAGAGCCCGGTCAAGCGCCAGATTGTAGCGTTCTGCCCGGTGTTTCAGGGCTTCCGCGACTTTCGGATACCGGGCTGACAAAACCCTTGCATACCGCCGGTCATGATCATCTGTCCGTCTGAAATCCACAGGATGGGTGAGAATCAGCACAATTTTCCCGGCACCCATGGCCAGCGCCTTTTCCAGTGGGACGGGATCGGAAATGCCGCCGTCAAACTGCTCCATTCCCTGCATCCGGTGAGGATGACAGGCAAAGGGCAGCGTGCAGGAGCATTTGATAAGCTCATAGTCGTCCTGACTGTACCGGCTTTTGTGCCAGTACGCCGGACAGCCGGTCAGGGCGTTGGTGGTCACCGTGATGAGATCCATGGGATTGCGGCAGATGACCGAATAATCCAGCGGATATTCTCCATCCGTGTTGGACAAGGTGGAGTAGATATAGTCCAGATCCAGAAATCCTTTTTTCTGCAGCACATTCCGGAGACTCATATACTCCCGGCGCTGAGAATAATCCCGGTAGTAGACCAGGTTTCTTCCTCTCTGCCTTGCCAGGAAGCTGCACAGATTGGCAGCCCCGGCAGAGATGCCGATTCCGAAATCAAAGGCAATGCCTTCCTCCATCAGTGTGTCGAAGACGCCGGCTCCGTAGATGTCCCGAAGGCCGCCGCCCACATCAATGACACAGGTCCGGTGGTTATTTTCCTGCGGCATCCTGGGACCGGGAAGCAAGATCGTCCGCCAGTTCCGTGAATTCATTTTCAGGCTCCGCCGCTTCTTCCTTGTTGATCCAGCCGAACTTGTCAAAGACATAGAACAGCAGAGACAGTCCCATGGCCACCAGGGCAGCCAGAATCATGCCGGACAGGGAAACCGATCCCAGAGTCAGCGTGATGCCGGAGAGACCGGTGACGAAGACAACGGAAGTCAGCACCATGTTCATGGAATTGCCGAAATCCACTTTTTCGTCGATCAGGATCCGCAGACCGGAAACGCCGATCATGCCATACAGCAAGAAGGAGATTCCGCCGATGACCGCATTGGGAATGGTCTGAATCAGTGCGGACAGCGGACCGATGAAGGCGCAGATGATGGAGATGATGGCAGCGCCGGCGATAACCTGTACAGAGTACACACCAGTCAGCGCCATCACGCCGATGTTTTCACCATAGGTGGTTGTGGGAACCGATCCCAGGAAACCGGAGATCATTGTGGAGAAGTTGTCGGCAAACAGCGTTTTGTCCAGACCGGGTTTCCGGATCAGGTCGCGCCCTACGATCTGACTGGTGACGATCTGATGACCAATGTGCTCGGATGCAATGACAAGCAGGACCGGCAGCATCATGAGCACGGCATTGATGTCGAATTTCGGGAAGGTGAAATCCGGTATCTGGAAGAAGCTGACGTTCTGGAATGCGGAGAAATCCACCACTCCAAAACACAGCGCCGTTGCATAGCCGGCAATCACGGCAACCAGAATAGGAATGACAGCCAGAAATTTGCGGAAGCAGACAGATCCGATCACGGCAACAGCCAGTGTCACCAGGAATACCGTCACATTGACGGGATCCACACTTTCACCCAGCAGTCCCGCGGTGCTGGCGGCAGAACCTGCCAGTTCCAGACCGATCAGCGCCACGACCGGTGCCATGGCAGCGGGAGGCAGTACGATGGAAATCCATTCTGTGCCGAACTTTTTGATGATGAAAGACAGCAGACAGCCAAAGAAGCCGACGGCAATGAAACCGCCCAGGGCGTATTCATAGCCAAAGGATGCGATGATGGCATTGCCGGGTGCCAGAAAAGCAAAGCTGGAACCCAGGTAGGCCGGTGCCTGTCCTTTGGTGATGAAGATGAACAGCAGCGTGCCGATGCCGTTCATGAGCAGGACGATGGCGGGGTTGATGCCAAAGAGGAACGGCACCAGAACAGTGGCGCCAAACATTGCAAACAGGTGCTGGATGCTCAGAGGCAGCAGCATGCGGGAGGGGACTTTTTCGTCCACCTGGTAGATTTTTTTCGCCATAAAACCTCTCACTTTCTGATTTTCCGCTCAATTATACAGGATTGTGGAAACCGGCGAAATGCTTTCCCATGGTTTTGCGTCATTTCAATGACACTTTATGACATGGAAGAGGTTTCTGCCGCCTGCCTGCTGCAGATTGATGAAGATACAGGAGATGGTTTCTGCCCCGAAAAACGTAATTTCAGGAAGATTTTTCCTGGTTTCAACCCCAAAAACAAAAAAAGCCTTTATGCCAAGGCTCTGTATGCATATGGTGGAGCGTACGGGGTTTGAACCCGTGACCTCTAACATGCGAAGCTAGCGCTCTCCCAGCTGAGCTAACACCCCATTACATTGGAAAGGATACCAAATCGGCGTTCAATAATCAAACAAACCGATGAAAAACGTCACTTTCTGAAACCGGTTTCTGCTTCCGGCACTCTGCCCGGACAGTGGAAAGGTTCAGGTGCTACAATTGTAGACTGTCAGGAGATTGATATGAAAAACATACTGAATGGTTTGAAGGCTGCAGCTGCCAGATACAACAGCACAAGCCTGATTCTGCGGATACTCATCGGTCTTGTCATCGGTGTGATCCTTGCCCTGCTGCTGCCCGGATGGACCTGGATTGGAGAAATGGGCAATCTCTTCGTCGGCGCACTGAAAGCCGTGGCACCGGTCCTGGTCTTTGTCCTTGTCTCCAGTGCCCTTGCCCAGAACGGACAGAGCCTGGACAAACGGTTCGGCACGGTCATTGGCCTCTATATGCTGACCACATTCCTTGCCGCTGTGCTCGCCGTGGTGATGAGCTTCCTGTTCCCGCAGCAACTTGTGCTGGCGGATGCAGCCACAGCGGATACAGTCCCGCAGGGACTGGGAGAAGTCGTTCATACACTGCTCATGAACGTTGTTGCAAATCCGCTGGAAGCCGTGGCATCCGCCAACTACATCGGGATTCTGATGTGGGCGATCCTCTTCGGATTCGCGATGAAAGCCGTGGCATCCGATTCAGCCAGAGCCTTCATGGGAAATGTGGCTGATGCGGTGAGCATGATCGTCCGCTGGATCATCAATCTGGCTCCTTTCGGGATCCTGGGCCTGATTTTCACTACAGTGACCACCAGCGGTCTGAGCATTTTCACCGACTATGGCAAGCTTCTTCTGCTGCTGGTTTCCACAATGCTGATCATGGCCCTGGTGGTTTCACCGCTGGTGATCTTCTGCTGTCTTCGTGTGAATCCCTATCCGCTGGTCCTGCGCTGCCTGCGGGAATCCGGAATACCGGCATTCTTTACCCGCAGTTCTGCAGCCAACATCCCGGTGAACATGGAGCTCTGTGACAAAATGGGACTGGACCGGAATTTCTAT
Source organism: uncultured Faecalibaculum sp. (assembly GCF_910588395.1). GTDB lineage: Bacteria > Bacillota_I > Bacilli_A > Erysipelotrichales > Erysipelotrichaceae > Faecalibaculum. The sequence goes on from NZ_CAJUPA010000003.1 coordinate 75,502, forward strand.
TCAGTATCCATTCCCCTTGGTTCCACCATCAACATGGACGGTGCAGCAATCACGATCACCATCATGACACTGGCTGCGGCTCACACGCTGGGTGTTGAAGTCTCCATTCCGGCTGCCATCATTCTTTCTGTTCTTTCTGCCCTGGCTGCCTGCGGGGCATCCGGCGTAGCCGGCGGAAGCCTGCTGCTCATCCCCATGGCCTGTTCGCTGTTTGGAATCAGCCAGGATGTGGCCATGCAGGTCGTGGCTGTGGGATTCATCATCGGTGTGGTTCAGGATTCTGTGGAAACGGCGCTGAACTCCGCAGGAGATGCAGCCTTTACAGCCACTGCAGAGTTTATGCAGTGGAGACGGGAAGGCAAACCGCTGCCTGCCTTTCTGACCCGCAGACACAAGGCTTCCAAGGAACATAAGTAAACGGGACAGATCTGTGCATGACGTCTTCCATATGGAAGACGTTTTCTGTTTGGATGGAGGATACAGAGTCAGGAAGTCTGTGGACTCCCGGACCGGTTTGTTTCTGCTGCCGGAAGATAAAAAGAAAACCCTCCGATACCGAAGGGTTTAAGGACAATGGCGTCGTCAAGAGGATTCGAACCTCCGACCTGCCGCTTAGGAGGCGGCTGCTCTGTCCAGCTGAGCTATGACGACATACGGGGATATTATGGCATTTTGCGGCTGCTTTGGCAAGAAATGGCAACGGCAGCCAGCTGGATCAGCAGCCACAGACCGGAAAAAGAAAAAGGAGCTTTGCAGCTCCTGACTGTTCAATGGCGCGCTCGACAGGGCTCGAACCTGCGACCCTCAGAATCGGAATCTGATACTCTATCCAGCTGAGCTACGAGCGCAACAACACAGTTATTCTATCAATTCCACTCCCGGAATGCAAGTGTCTGATGACAATCAATGTTTTATCCACTGCACTGCACAATGAAAGCGATAACACGAATTAACAGGACGATTCTGAAGTTCCTTCGACCTTTTTCCTGAAAACAGAATGAAAAAATGTAATGTAACCGGGAGTAAGCGGCTTGCGATGCGGGTTTAACAGAGTTAAAATTTTGCCGAAAGTTGTGGAAAAGAGAGGTTTGATTATGGATACATATCCAGATATGGTGAGTTTTTCTATCCTGAAGAACGCGCGTCAGGCAAAAGACCTGGCATACAAGGCATTGAAGAAGGCAAAGGACGGAGAACTGGAAGAAGCCAGACGCCTCCTTTCCATCAGCGATGCCGCGTGCTCGGCTGCGCAGCAGGCGGAGTCTGAACTGCTGACCTTTGATATGACAGGTCGCGAACATGTTCGAGAACACTCCCGCGATCACCTGATGTCGTCCATCCTGGCGACAGAGCTGGTGCACGAGATGGTCGAGAAGTATCATTCTGAAAACGACTGAAATCCGGAAAAAGGTGGCGCAGGCCGCTTTTTTTCGTGGTTCAGTGACAGCGGATTCTGTCGCTTGCTGTCAGACCGGCCTGTTTTTTTTTGAGCGGGGAGTACTGTTGCGGATCACCAGTTGGTTTTACAATAGGGACAGAACACGCAGTAAACCGCATACAAGGGGGTACGAATATATGCAAAGATTTCCGGCAGGTTTTTTATGGGGAGCCTCCACTGCCGCCAACCAGTATGAAGGGGGCTGGAATGAAGGCGGACGGGGCATGGCACTCACCGATGTCATGACAGCCGGCCAGCGGGACCGCAGAATCACCTGGATCGACAAATTCGGCAGTCCGCATGCTTCTCAGGCCATTGGCTTCACACTTCCCGCAGACGCACAGTACGCAGTGCTGGAGGACTATGACTATCCCAACCATCAGGGAAGCGATTTTTATCATCACTGGCGGGAAGACATCGAACTGTTTGAACAGATGGGGTTCAGGGCTTTCCTGCTGACGATTTCCTGGTCGCGGCTGTTTCCCCACGGGATTGAAGATGAACCCAATCCCGATGGCATCGCGTTCTACCGGCAGATTTTTGAAGAACTGCGGCAGCGGGGAATCGAGCCCATGGTCACCCTGTGGCACGGAGACACACCGCTGTATCTGGAAGAAAAACTGGGTGGCTGGAGCAGCCGGGAAACGGTCCGCCTGTTCGTCAAATACGCAGAGACCTGTTTCCGGTCCTTCAGGGGACTCGTGAAATACTGGATGACGTTCTCCGAAATCAACAGCCTGATTGCCCAGATCGATCTGGATCCGGAAAAGTATTCACCGGAAATCTGGCAGGCTGCCTATCAGCAGACACATTTCATGCTGGTGGCCAGTGCCATGGCCGTGCAGATCGGACATGAAATCGATCCGGAAAACAGAATCGGCGGGATCATCATGGCGGAAACAGTCTATTCCGCCAGCCCGGACCCGGTTGATGTGCAGACCATGCTGTCTTCCTGGGAGCGCAATGTGTATTACGCCGGAGATGTCATGGTCAAGGGCACCTACCCGCTGTTTGCGCCCAAACACTGGAAAGCGCACAAAATCGTGCTGGACATCACGGATGAGGAGCGGGAAATCCTGAAGAACGGCACCATTGATTTCTACGCCTTCACGTACTACAACAGTCAGATCGCTGACCGGGAACACGGCAGGGAAGCAGGAGACAATCCCGCACTGAAAGAGGACAGCTGGGGAAATGTGTACGATCCTCAGGGACTGCGGATTTTCATGAATATCATTCACGACCGATACGGGCTCCCGGTATTTGTGGTGGAAAACGGTCTGGGAACCCAGGATGTCCTGGACGAGGAACGGATTCACGACCCCTACCGCATCAGATTCCTCAAGGAGCACATCAATCAGGTGGCCCTGGCGGTACAGGACGGAGTGCCTGTGCTGGGGTATCTCGTCTGGAGCGCTGCGGATCTTGTTTCCAACGCCACCGGAGAGCGCTCCAAGCGTTATGGCTTGATTCATGTGGACATGAAAGATGGCGGCAGACGGCGTCCCAAGGACAGTTTCTACTGGTACAGGGATGTCATTTCTTCCAACGGGGAAAAGCTGGAAGAAGATTCCGCGGAGGATTCCCCGGAGTAGACAGGGATATGCGAAAAACAGGCATACGTTCCTGCATGCGGGCTGACTTGCGAAAGCCGGCTGCCGGGACAGATGCCTGTTTTCTGTTTTTCTGCGTATTGTCTCTGAGTCTCCTTCAGCCGGTCATTCTCCCTGAGGGCTGCCATCCGGCTCGGGGACCGGCGCATTGCGGACCTGCACCGCTGCTGCTTCTTTGTACTCGCTCTGTTCCCAGTCCAGAAACTTCTGCCGCAGCTGTTGCTGCCGGTCTTTGCGGACCACCGGTTTTCCGTTTTCCACAAACACCAGTTCTCCGGCCGGATTCCGGCGGAAGTTCAGGTATACAGAAACTCCGTCCTGCTCGCACAGTGCCTCTCCCACGATCCGTTCAGGATCATCAATTCCCGGCTGTGCCTCCAGAAGAATCTGACGGTCCAGATTCAGCTGAGCCTGCAGACTGTCCTGCACAAACTGCAGACCGGCTTCATCCAGATGGACCGGTTCCCGGTTATCCGGGGAAAAGGGTACGTAAATCAGCGGGTCGTTTTCGCTGGAAGCCAGAATGAAGCCGGCGGTTTCTGTCTGACGATGGTATGGAACGTCCCCGATATAGAAAGTGTCCTGCACAGCCTGGTTGTAGGCGGAGATGATCCGCTCGATCTGGCGGTCCGAAACGGGAAACAGCTCCGGCTCTCCGGACTCGTTTTCCTCATAGCGGACAGCAAATACCTGCTCTTCTTCCTGCAGAAGAAGAAACAGTTTCTGGTCCGGCGAGCGGAAGGTGAACAGAATGTCATATGGTCTGTTATCGATGATGATTTGATTGTCCTGCATGAGTTCACTATAGCAGTGGCCTTCTTTTCTGCATAGTTCCATGTTATATATACTTTTGACAGGACAAACCTGTCTTCAGGAAATTGATTGTCATCAGGAGGTGGATCGCATGAATCAAATCTCTGAAGTGATGAAAGATTTTTTGAAAGAGGAAGAGCTTGAAGTGTTCAGCTCCCGGATGCAGGAATTCGATTCCCTGCAGCCTGATGAGGAAGTTCTCGCTGTGATCAACCCGGTAGGTCTGGAAAATCTGTATATTCAGACCTGTTCCTCCGGTGCCATTCTATCCTTCGGCAACTGGAAACAGGAATACGGAACATCGCGGCAGGATCTGAAAGACCTGAAGTCGGATGTGGACAAAATCCTCAACAGCGAGATGTATGTCTGGTCTGTTGTGGCCTCCAACAAGATGATGGTGGGTCTGGTGAGTCATGATGACATCCGCTATCTGGAGAATACAAACCAGATGGGCATGGATTTCATGGCTGCTCCGCAGTTTCTGGAAAGCGTTGCCCGGGAACACGGAAGCCAGGACTTTCTGTTCTGGAACCCGGAGTCCTCGCGGCCGGAACCCAGATATTTTCTCTGCTGAATACCTCAGCTCCCATGGCCGGTGATTCGACACCGGCTTTTTTTCTGCTGCATTCCGCCAGCCGGGGACCAGAATAAAAAAGCAGAATCTCCTTTCGGAATTCTGCAGAATGGAATGCAGAATCAGCGGGACCGGACAAGAGATTCACACAGAGAGGCTGTTTTCTGGGCTGCATTGCTCTGCAGCAGAGCCTGCGCCTGCTCCATCGGCTCCGGATCTGCCAGGACTTCCTCCAGAATCTGCGCCAGGTCCTTTTCCGGGTCCCTGGACCATCGGGCCATGTGATGGGATTCGAAGAATCCGGCGTTGATGGTTTCCACTCCCGGTATGGGATGAACGAGAATCATCGGGATCTGGCTGACACAGGCTTCTGTGGTAGAAAGACCGCCGGGTTTTGTGATCAGCACCTGACATGCCTGAAGATACAGAGGCATCTGATCTGTGGGTCCCAGCGCCCGGATCTGACCGGTTGTGTATTTGGCGTCTATGCGCGCCCGCATGCCGGCATTGGAACCGGCGAGGACCAGAAGCTGTACCTCCGGGTGCCGGTTCAGAACCGGAAGAAGCAGCTGGATCATTCCATCCAGCCCGAATCCCATGGATCCTCCTGAAAGCAGCACATGACGGAGGGAGGGGTCCAGCCCCAGGGCTTTGCAGGCATCAGGACGGCTGCGGCGGTTCTGGAATGCTTCGCTGACAGGAATGCCATAGGGCAGGATTTTCCAGCGGGGCAGACCGGCTGCCTCGAAGCTCTTCATGATGTCCCGGTGGCCCACCACATAACAGTCTGCGGATACCTCCTGAGTGAAGGGAATGGAGGTGTAGTCGGTGGCGATATACACAACAGGGGGCAGCTTCATTCCCTGATTCTGCAGCATGGTCAGCATTTCTCCCGCAAATACATGCGTGGTAATGATGATGTCCGGCTGGCTTTTCTGCAGATAGTCCCTCAGCTTCCGGGCTGATTTTCGCTGAAACAGATATACCGGGGAATGATGCGGAAATCTCTCCTGCAGTTTCGTATACCACTCACCGGCTTTGTATACCACTCCAAACAGACGTGGGACCCGGCGAACGACTTCGATGTACGTGCTGCCGACTTTGTCTGCCACTTCCTGTCCCTGCAGACTGTAAGGATCCAGAAGTATGGCATGGTGGCCTTTCCGGGACAGACAGGCCTGCACGGCTTTTGCCGCAGCATTGTGTCCGCCGCCTGTGGAGCAGGACAGAATCAGTGCTTCCATAACAGATGTACCTCCAGAGGTTCAGTTTCCCTGTACCGCAGGATCATTGTGAGCAGTTCACAGACAGACAGCAAAACGCAGCCTTCCTTCACCAGCGGCGCAAGACTGCCCAGGCAGACTGCAGCCAGAAAAGCGGCAAACACAATCAGTGTCCGGAAGTAGTGGGATTCCACCACCAGAATCACGGAGAAGAACAGAAAGCAGGCAGCCAGAAGCAGCACAGGTTTCCAGAGCGGGATCAGCCCCAGCAGGATGCCGAAGCTGACGGTGATCCCTTTGCCGCCGCGGAAATGCCGGAATACGGGATACAGAGTCCCCAGCAGCGGCGCAGCCATCATCAAAGGCAGCAGGGGATCGTTCATCCAGTCCGGGCAGACCCTGCGCCAGAGCAGCAGCGGTGCAGCTCCCTTGAGCAAATCGCCGCAGAGCGCAAACAGGCCCACGGTAAACCCGCCTCTGGCAAAGGCATTGAACACCCCCGGGTTGCCGTCAGATGTGTCACGGGTGATATCCTGCACCCCGAACAGCCGGGCTGCGACTTGAGAATAAAATATGGAACCTGAGAGATAGCCCAGGATTGCAAAGACTGCGGTCTGATACATGGGACTCCTTTCTGATGCAAAGTGACAGACATTCATGAAGGTCACACTTGTCACCTTATGATACCAGAGTGGCTGATCTGGCAGGACTGATACGATTTCCGGGAATCCGCAAAAACCGGAGAGGACAGAAAAATGCAAAAAAAACAGGAATCGCTCTCGCAATCCCTGTACAGTTTCAAAATGGCGCCTGAAACAAGACTCGAACTTGTGACCTGCCGGTTAACAGCCGGATGCTCTACCGACTGAGCTATTCAGGCATTTCCTCAACTGCTCTATTAGAATACCATCGACCTGGCGGAGTGTCAAATGTATTTCGTTGAAAAAATGAGAAATTCTCGGCATAATTGCCCTGAGGTGAATGTGATGCTCAAAGCGATTGTGACGGATATGGACGGGACACTGCTGGCCCCCGGCGATCATATCCTTCCTGAAACGAAACAGAAACTTCTGGAGCTGGAAAAACAGGGAGTGACTCTGATCCTGGCCTCCGGTCGCAGCTATACCCGTCTTCTTCCCTATGCCAGGGAACTGGAACTGGAGAAATACGGCGGTTATCTCATTGAAGTGGACGGCATATCCCTGTATGACGTGCAGGCCGGGCAGCGGGAGGTGCTCCGGCGCATGGATCCCTCGGAAATCCGGGAAGTCTACACCGATCTGATGCACCTGAACTGCGAAGCCCAGGCATGTTTTGATGATGGCTTCTTCTTCTATTTTGATGAGGACATCCGCCGCCGCAAGGAAGCACTGCGCAAAGAGCGGAACATTCCCGAAGACTTTCCCTGGACAGCCGGACCCTGGGACTGGCTGGCGGACCTGCGGGGCGGCTATCCCAATCAGACATTTGTGACGAGTGCCGATCAGATCACCCGTCCCATCAACAAAATCCAGTTGATGCAGGACGAAGACAGAATCCGGGAAATCTACGCATTCCTGATCCGGAAATACGGCGACCGGTTCGAAATCTTCCGGACCTGCCCCCGGCAGCTGGAAATACTGCCAAAGGGGTACTCCAAAGGTCATACCCTCAAACGCCTGATGGACATGAAAGGCTGGAACCGGGATGAAGTGGCGGCTTTCGGAGACGGAGAGAATGACGTGTCGATGTTCGAAGAAGTGGATGCCAGCTTTGCCATGGGCAATGCCAGAGACTTCATCAAGGAATACGCGAAGTATGAAACGGCCTCCAATGCAGACAACGGCATTGTCAAAGGTCTGGAAAGGCTGGGCTGCTGATGCAGTATCTCCTGCTTCTGGCGGGCTTTGTCCTGCTGATCAAAGGCGCTGACTGGTTTGTGGATGGAGCCGCGGATGCCGCAGCCAGGCTTCGCATTCCGTCAGTGATTGTGGGTCTGACCATTGTCAGCCTGGGAACATCCCTGCCGGAGCTGTCTGTCAGTCTGACCGCTGCCCTGCAGGGCAGCAATGCTCTGGCACTGTCCAATGTCATTGGCAGCAACCTGTTCAATACGCTGGTGGTGGTGGGATGCAGCGCCCTGATTGCGCCCTTTGCCATGAGCCGGGAGACCCGGTACCGTGACACCACCTGGAATCTGGGCATCACGCTGCTGCTGGCTCTGCTGGCTGTGGGACACGTGATTTCCCGTGCAGATGGATGTGTCCTGCTGGCGGCTCTGGTCGTGTATCTGGTGATTCTGGTCCGGTCTGCCATGGCCAGCCGCAAAGCCGGGGCCGGTGATCCTGCCGGCAGCACGCCGGTCTGGAAGATACTCCTGCTGATTGCGGCAGGGGTGATCTGCATTGCATTGGGCGGCGACCTGACTGTGGACGCTGCCAGAGCCATTGCCCTGAGCTGGGGATGGAGCGAAGCGCTGGTGGGTCTGACAATTGTCTCCATCGGCACGTCGCTGCCGGAACTTGTGACCAGTGTCGTAGCTGCCAAAAAAGGCGAATCCGGTCTGTCCATAGGCAATGCACTGGGATCGAACATCATGAACATCGGGTTCATTCTGGGGCTTTCCAGCGCCATTCATCCGGTGGCTGTGGTCCCGGAAAATATGGTAGATATTGTGATCCTGTCAGCGGTGGCTCTGCTGATCGTGATCATGTCCTGGAGATCCGACCGACTGACCCGGCGGCGGGGCTGGCTGTTCATTGGCTTGTACGCCTGCTATTTCATCTATATACTGCTGCGGTAAACCCGGCGGTGATGTTGTGTGCAGCTCCGGTTACCGGAGCTGTTTTTAACAGAGAGATACATGGAAGAAGAACGGAAAGAGAAAAGATCATGAAGGAACAGAAACAGAGTTTTGACCAGGTCCTGGAGCGGCGGGGAAGCAATTCGCTGAAATGGGACAATCTGGCGGATCCGCAGATGATTCCCATGTGGGTGGCAGATATGGATTTTCAGGTCATGCCGGAGATACAGGAAGCGCTGCACAAACGGGCGGAACACGGAATCTTCGGATATGCCGGACCGGATGATTCCTACAGACAGGCGGTCTGCGGCTGGATGCAGCGGCGTCATCAGCTGGAGATTTCACCGGAATCCATTCTCTACAGCAATGGCGTGGTGTCTGCACTGAAAACCGCCATTCAGGCGTTTTCCAGCCCTGGTGATGCGGTGGCGGTGATCACACCGGTGTACTATCCCTTTTACAGAGCCATTGAAAGCAACGGCCGGAAGATCCATCCGTTGTCACTGACACTGAAGGAAGAGGGCTATGTCCTGGAGGACAGTGAACTGGAAAAACTGGACGGAGCCACGCTGCTTCTGTTCTGCAATCCCCACAATCCGGTGGGGAAGGTCTGGACTGAGCAGGAGCAGCAGAAAATCGGGGCTGCCTGCCTCAGATACGGCGTCAAGGTCGTGAGCGATGAAATTCACGGCGATTTCATCCGTCCGGGTATCCGGATGGTGCCTTTCTGGAATGCAGTGCCTGGTTCCCGCGCCTGGTCCATTCTCTGCACGGCACCTTCCAAGACATTCAATCTTGCCGCCCTCTGGACTTCCAACATTCTGATTGATGATCCGGCTATGCGGGAGGCATTCGCGAAAGTCATGGACCGGAACGGTACGGGAAATCCCAACATTTTCGGCATTGATGCCTGCCGGGCTGCCTGCAGCTGCGGGGATCAATGGGTGGATGATCTGAATGAATATATTGACAGCAACTTCCGGTTTATGAAAAACTATCTTTCAGCGGAATTGCCGCAGCTGAAGATGATTGAGCCCCAGGGGACGTATCTGGCCTGGGTGGACTGCAGAAATCTGGGCATGAATGCCCGGGAACTGGAGGCTTTCATGAAGCAGGAGGCGCATCTGCTGCTGGATGAAGGGGAGATCTTCGGAAAGGCAGGTGCCGGCTTTGAGCGCTTCAACATTGCCTGCCCGAGACCGGTGCTGGAACAGGCACTGGATCAGCTGCGTGATGCTGTCCACCGTCTGGAAGGCTGATCCGGATTCCGGCACGGTTTCTGCTGCAGTATACAGTCACATACAGACCCGGTATCCCGGACAGGGGCCGGGCCTGTCGCTTTCTCAGCCAGGATGAGGTGAAACAATGATCAGTAAAAACAGAACAATCCGGAAAATCCTGGTATCGGTATCGGTCCTGGGGCTCCTTTGTGGCTGTCAGCGGGTCAACCGCCGGTATGAACCGCCGGAAAAGCTGCCCCAAGCCAGGACGGAGGAACCGGAGACGGCTCAGCAGCCCGGTGATGACATTCAGATCCTACGGGAAGCTCTGATGGAAATCGTTGAAGAAGCGCCCCGGCTGACGGCGGACGGAACACCAGGATCTGACAATGAATTCATTTCCATTTATTACGAGAACCTGGAAACCGGTGACCGGCTTTCGCTGTATCCCGCCAGGTATTATCCCTGCTCCATGGTCAAGCTGGTCTGCATGGCAGCGGTATATGACGGCATTGAAGAGGGAAAAATCCGGGAAAAGGATGTACAGGATATGCTGGAGGCCATGATCACCATCAGCGACAACACTTCCTACAATGTCCTGGCGCAGATGGCCGGGCAGCAGCGGATCTCGGATATCCTGAAACGGGCAGGGACCCGGGATACCGTGGTGAATCACGGGCTGCTGCCCGGCGACGCGTATTTTGACGGAGATCCGGGTCTTCCGGACAACCGGTCCACAGCCGAGGATATGGGCAAAGTGCTGCGCCTGATTTACGACTGGCCGGATGAGGAAAACCGGGAGAAAATGCTGGATCTGCTGCTTGCCTGTGAAGATGACACGGCACTGCGTCAGGGGCTGCCGGCTCAGGACTCTGTGGCACACAAAAGCGGCTGGGCTGAAGGACTGTACCATGATGGGGCCATTGTCATGGAACCCGGCGGAGGCAGCTACATCCTGGTGATGATGACGGAAAATGCCGGACAGGAGGAATTTGCCAGTGTAAGTCAGGCGGTGACTGCGTACCGGGAGGGAACACTGGCTGTGACGGAGGCCGGATAACGGGTGCAGGTTCAGAGGGAGAGATCCCTCTTTTTTCGTTTCCGGCCATGGTCTGCATCTGACTGTATCCGGCTGCCCGGTTGCCGGGTACAAAAAACCCGCGGACTTGCCGCGGGTTTGCGTCATGGCATCAGAGCCAGTTGAAAATATTGAACAGGCCCTGGAACCTGGGAAAGATGAAGCCGGTGACAGGCACGTCTGTTCCCTGGTTGTCGCCATCTTCCTGATCCTGATCCGGGTTGCTGCCGGGATCCGGCTGTTCCGGGTTGCTGGGGAATTCACAGTAGGTGCCGTTCCAGGTGCCGCCCTGTGCACCGCATTCTTCGGCAGGATCGTTCTGATCGATCGCCTCGCAGGCGGTCCCGTTGAGCTCGTAGCCATCCGGACAGCTGCAGGCACTGCCATCCCAGCTGCCGCCCGATCCGGTACAGGCTGTTGCGGCGCTGTCATCTTCCTGTTTCGTGATGCAGATGCCGGCTTCCTCATCGTAGGTGCCGCCGGCGGCCTCGCAGGCGGTGCGGATATCGTCTTCAGAAGGCTGATAGGTGCTGCCGGAGGAGGAAGTCGTATCTCCACGGTCCACAAACTCTGTTTTGATGTAGCCGCCCTTATAGTCGGAAACGCCGTCCGGGCGGGCTATGGGACTGTAGCCGCCGAACTGTTCCATATAGTCCAGCATGTAGTGGGAGATATGGAATGCGGTGGCCTGATAGAGCTGCTGATCGGTGATGTAGTAGCCCTGCTGCTGGAATTCTTCCGTATAGCCTGACCAGGTGGCGATGGTATACCGGTCGGTATATCCCACAGACCATTCATCACGGACGGCGCCATTGGGAATTCCATACTGCGCACCGTAGACGCCCCAGTCGGAGGTTCCGGATTTTCCGTAGACTGTATAGCTGGATCTCAGGATCTCGTTGAAGTTCTGGTAGCCGCCGGTGACGACTTTTTCCAGCAGACTGGACATCATGAAGGCAGCCTGATCGGAAATCAGCTCCTCTGTGGTGGTGTTTCCGGCGATTTCTTCCTTGTCCGCCCTGCGTACAATGCGTCGCACCCGGTGGGCATTCACCCGGTTTCCGTGGTTGGCGAAAATGGTGTAGGCACTGGCCTGCTGAATGGGACTGGCCCACATGTTGGAACCGCCAATGGCATACTGTGCCACGAACTGCTCCCATACATCCTGGTCATACCCCAGCTTGCGACAGTAGTCCTGCCAGTAGGGCAGACCCTGTGCGGCAATCAGGTCATTCATGGCGGCTGCCGCTGTGGTGTTTTTGGACACACCCAGAGCATCCTGCAGGGACATCAGGCCCTGGTAGCGCCGGTCGGAGTTCTGCAGATTCTGACCGGTGGTGAAGTAATCGTCGGCTTTGTCGTTCACCGTATGAACGGTGGACCAGCCCAGAAGGTCAAAGGTGGGAGCGTATGCCAGCAGCGGCTTCATGGAAGAACCGGGCTGTTTCCGGTCGGTGGAGTTGTCCCGGTCGGTCTGACCCAGGATATACCGCCGTCCGGGTCCCACACACAGGATTTCACCGGTGGCATTGTCAATGACGGAGAATCCCACGTCAAAGATTTCGTTGGGATAAGGAATGCTGGCCACATTGCCCCGGAGAATGTCGTCGCACTGCTTCTGCGCTCCCTGATTCAGGGATGTATAGATGTCCATGGGGATCACAAAGGGATCCTGACCCGTCAGAGTCTGCACCTCGATGATTGCCTGCTGGATATAGGGCATATTGGGATCATTGACGGTCATGTCGGTTTCCTTCAGCGCAAATTCCAGCTTCGAGTTTTTGGCCAGCTCGTACTCTTCTTCTGTGATGTAGCCATGGTCCAGCATCAGTTTCAGCGTCACATTCCGCCGACTGGTGGCACTCTTCAGATAGTCTGTGGTATCCTCAGGCCCGGCGTATTTGTTGCTGATAGGGTTGTAGCTGGCCGGGGAGTTGACAGCGCCGGCCAGAAAAGCGGCTTCTCCCAGATTCAGCTGGGAGACATCCTTGTCAAAATAGTATTCCGCGGCTTTCTGAATGCCCCGAGTGTTGTAGCTGGATCCGAACCAGATCCGGTTGACGTAGTAATCGAAGATGTCTTCCTTGGAAATCGACTGTTCGGCAATGAGCGCCAGATAGATTTCCTGGATTTTCAGCTTGATGGCTTCCAGTTTGGACACCGATCCTTTTTCCGCCTCGATTTTGGCTTCCTGGTTCTTGGTGAAGGCGTTGTCGATCATCTGCATGGTCAGCGTCGAACCGCCCTGTCCCAGAGAACCGGACCGCAGGTTGCTCACAGCTGCCGCCATGAAACGGGGCAGGTCGAATCCGTGGTGATCATAGTACCGGGAGTCCTCGATGGACAGGAAGGCGTCGATCACGGACTGGGGAATCTGTTCATAGCTGACGTCTTCCCGGATTTCGTTTCCGAATTCGTAGATCAGGTTGCCGTCTCCGTCAAACATGCGGGAGTTGGACAGGGTGGACAGGCCTTCCTGAGAAAACCGCATGCCGTCCGGATCGTTGATGACGTTGACCAGAATGAAGAACACCGATATGCAGCCAACCAGAAAGCAGGTCAGAATACCCACGGCGATTTTGTTCCAGACATCGAGTTTCCGCCGCCTGGCGGTTTTTGCAGTTGCCGGTTTCCGGGAACCGGATGTTTCTTTTTCAGGCATTGATGACCTCCTTGTTTCTGTTTTCGTATCCGTTTGAGATGCCGGCCGAAGGCTGGCAGCTTCTGACGATCATGTCTGAAAATACAGCTGATCCACTGCAGCAAGCCAGGCCAGCCGGGGATACAGGCTCTCCTGCAGGAGAACACCGTTCGCGTCGAACCAGGCAGCGGGAATGCTGCTGTGCTGACAGGCTTTCATTTCCCGGATCAGCGCCATGGCATCCACGAGAAATGTTTTCTGCAGTGATGAAAAGCGGATGATGAAAAAACCGATCCCGCCATGCCGGGCCACCTGTTCCAGGTGCCGGATCTGATGAGGATGGACCATGGACAGGGGAAATCCCCGGATGTTTTTGGTTTCCTTGGCTTCGAAATCCAGGTACCGGCCTTTGTAGACCCCGTTGTAGTCCGTTGTGGAGGGTGTCTTGTAATAGGCTTCCGTGATCCTGGCGCGCTGCCGGCTGGGGTAGTCCACTCGGACCACCTGTACCGGGGTAGGTTTTTTGTACACCAGACACTTTCCGTTTTCCCGGTACCAGATATTGGAGTCGTTGATGTCAGTCTCCAGTCCCTGTCCACGGGATGCGGGATTGCCGCCGGGCGTGATGCCGGAAGGGGCGGATCCCTGCGGATATCCAATCTTGTTCATCCAAAATATTATACGGAATTTGGCAGGGTCTTTCCACTTGCCGTCCGGGAATGAAGCACGGATCGGCGATTTGTTGTAAAATCAGAGTGATGCCGGCTTTGTGACAGATCCTGTCTGGATGATTGCGACTCAGAGTTGACGAAGAGACAGGGGACGGGCATAATAAAATGGTTAGAATCGAGGGAGACTGAATGGCGAAAGACACCAATCTGACAGCACAGGAGATCTACGACAAGGAGTTCCATGTGGATCTCAAGGGGTACGCCCCGGGCGAAGTGGATGAATTTCTGGATATGGTCATTGAAGACTACCAGGGATTCGAAGAAAAGATGCAGGAACTCGGCACAGCCCTGGCCCGGTACGAAGACCGGATCAAGGAACTGCAGCAGCAGGTGTTCGCTCTTCAGACCGAGAACCAGAACCTGACGGAAAAGGTGAACGCGGATTTCGTGAACGCCAACAGCGATCAGGTGGATCTGCTCAAGCGGATCGCCAGGCTGGAGCAGGCTGTATTCGGCAAGGATCAGCAGCCCCAGCAGTAACACACGACAAAAACAATGTATGCCGCGAGACGGCTGCTGGCCTTCGGGTCAGAGGAAAGTCCATGCTCGCACTGTCTGAGATGACAGTAGTGATTGTGCCGGGCCAATCAATAAGCCCGGGTGCGCCGCAGGGCGCAACGGCTGTGTTCTTTGCCTAAAGCCTGTGCCATGGCAGAGAACCTGTAAAAGTGCCACAGAGACGAAGCCGTTCCGGAAACGGAACGGGTGGAACGGGTAAACCCCTCAAGCGAGAAACCCAAATTTGGTAGGGGAACTGCCGGACCGGAATTCAACGGGAAGGCGGATGCACCTATGTGCATAGATAAATAGCCGCCGCCGGCTTTGCCGGAACAGAACATGGCTTATGAACGGATATATTGTTTTATGACCTCTTTGCAAAAAGAGGTTTTTGTTTTTCCGGAATGCGGCTCTTCTGGCCTGCCGCGGGTTTTTTCCGGGCTGCTCTGGTATCATGAACCTGCATGATCAAGATATTCAAGACAGGGCAGCATGGCCTCATGGAACAGATCCGGCAGCCGGAAAAAGGGTGCTGGATCAGCGTGGTGGATCCGACCCGGGAAGAACAGAGATGGCTGGAAGAAGACGTGGGTGTGGTGCCGGAGTTTGTCCGCGCATCGCTGGACCCGGAAGAAACTTCCTACATTGACCAGGATGAGGAACGGGAACAGGTTCTGGTGATTGCGGATTACCCTGCCAGAGATCCGGAGGCAGTCAGTGACATCCCGACGTTTGTGACCCAGCCGGTGGGTGTGGTCATGATGAAGGGGTGCATCGTCACCATAGCGGGCGAGGAAAACGAACCTGTCAGCGAACTGGAAAGCGGACGGACCAGGGTGAACACCACCCAGAAAACCCGGCTTCTTCTGCTTCTTCTGCTGGCGATATCCCAGCGGTTTCTGTACTGTCTGCGGCAGATCGACCGACTGTCCAATCAGACAGAAGCCCGGCTGTACAAATCCATGAAAAACCGGGAACTGCTGCATATGCTGCAGCTGGACAAGAGCCTGGTCTATTTCTCTTCCTCCCTGAAAGCGGATGAACTGACCATCAACCGCATCATGCGGGGCAAGCTGATTCCTCACTATACAGAGGACACGGATCTGCTGGAAGACGTGCTGATCGAGTTTCGGCAGGCTGTGGAAATGTGCAGCAACTATTCCGAGCTCAACAGCCGCACCATGGATGGTTTTTCCAATGTCATTTCCAACAACATGAACGACATCATGAAGGAGCTGACGGTGATCACGCTGGTCATGAGCATTCCCAACATGGTGTATGGTTTTTACGGCATGAATGTCACCGGCCTGCCTTTTCCCGTGATGTGGTGTCCGCTGGTGCTGTCCATTGTGCTTTGCATCGCTGTCTGGCTGTATTTCCGCCACTCCAGAACATTCAAGTAATCATCACAGGATCCCGACCGGTATCCTGTCAGCATCGCTCTGTCTGCTGCGGCAGAGTTTTTTTGTACTGGCTTCCGGCGACACCTTCCGGTTCAGACCCTGCCAGGGCTGCAGGCCCATCGACAGAAAAAAGGCCCTGTTTCAGCGAAACAGGACCGTAAAAGGGCGCAGACTGTCAGGCGGCTTTCTTCAGCATGGGCTGCAGGGATTTCATGAGAATGGGGACCAGAACCATGCCCAGGATCAGGGTGGGGATCATGTAGCTGGCCTGATAGGCAATGGATCCGATCCAGTCAACACCCCAGACATAGACACCGCTGAGAGTGCTGAAGAGAAAGCGCAGGGCGTTGGTGATCAGAACCCCGCTGTAAAACCAGCCGAAGTTCGGAAACAGGGAAGCCAGTCCGTAGGCGCCGAAGGCCAGTAGGTAATCCAGCAGGAATCCCATCAGGTCCGGGGTATACATGGGACCGGTGACAAACATGAGCAGCACGGCGAGCAGGCAGATGAACACGCCTTTTTTCCAGCCGAACTGATAGCTGGCCATGAGCAGGGGGATGGTGGAAATGCCCCAGCTGCCGCCGTTGGGCATCTGAAAGAAGGGGATGGCATTGGAGATCACGTCCAGGACCATGAACAGCGTGATGTAGAATGCCATGAGCACGAGCTCGCGGACTTGCAGATTCTTCATAAAAAAAACACCTCCGTATGAGGCGCAGGTTTAACGGCATGGATCAGTGATCGGCCGGAACTCCCTACGCTGGCATGACCCAGTTCAGGTTCGAAGGGACTGTGCCGTGCACATCTCAGCCGGATGGCGCCCCTGTCCAACGGAGTCAGTATAAAACCGCGGTAAAGAATTGTCAAAGAGAGGAGAAAAAAGCCCGGTGGAATACCGGACTTTGATGCAGGCAGGCTGCCTGGGTTTCAGGCGCTGATGAGAATGTATACGATTTCCGGTGTGGCATTGAGCCGGGCATTGACTTTGATGCAGCCGGTGCCGGTGGAGATGTAGTAGGGAAAGCCGATTCTGGTGGTTTCGGAGCGGTTGACGGTTTCGGATCCCGGCCAGCTTCTGTACCCGCCGAGGATGGGATAGGTGATCTGGGTGCCGTGGCTGTTGCCGCCCAGGGCATAGTCGATGCCGGCGGATTCCAGGGCTTCGCTGGCGAAGGGGTCGGTGTAATGGCTCACCAGTACGGTGTACTGATCAGACTGCACGCACTGAAGGGCTGCCTGCCAGTCTTCCTGCGGGGAGATTCCCACCAGGCGGATGCCGGCGGTGGTCCGGTTGCAGATCAGGCGGCTGCTGTTGTCGATGACTTCCACCTGGCTGGCGTTGAAGATCTGCCGGACGAGGTCCAGACGTTCCGGGGATACCAGATCCTGTTCTCCCAGGACGGCGAATTTTCCCAGGGGAGCGGGGATGGAGGAAAGCCACTGAATCATCTGATTCTTCATCTCTTCTGTGACTTCGGCATCGGCATCGAAGAGATCCCCGCCGAATATCAGGACCCGGGGATTCATGTTCTGTATCCGGTCGAAGACTTTCTGTGCCCGTTCGTGGGTTTCATACCGGCCGTATTCCAGATCGGTGAAATATACCAGGGACACATCGTTCATGTCCGCGGGTATGTCCCTGTTTTTCCAGCTCAGGGCTGTGGTGTTCAGGCTGCCGGGGTTGACGTAAATGGCCCGGTACATGGAAAAAGCCATGAACACGGCGATGCAGGTCAGGACTGCCAGTACAGCGATGAGTCGTTTCTGAAGCGTATCCATGTGTTTCATTATAACAAAGAACCCGGAGCAGGCGGAAAAGGAACAGAAAAGGAACCGTTGCCGGTTCCTGACTGTGTGCCGAAGCTGGGGCGGTTTGAATCAGAGCGTGGCTGCTTCCTGCATGGGGCAGGATCATTCACTGTCTGTTTTCTTCTTTCCGACGGTTTTCTGGCTGGCAGCTGTCTGGTTTTCCTGGGGCCGGCGTCTGGGCCGGCGGGGTGCGGTGTGATCCTGGGGCTGCCCGCCCGGTTTGTCGGATTTGTGCAGTTTCCGGTTGTGACCGGTCTGCTGCACCCGGCGTTTTCTGAGTTCGTCCATGGTCTGTCGGGAGTTCAGGATCACCGGAATGACAATGGGGTTCCGCCGGGTTTTCTTGTACAGGAACGGTTCCAGGGTGCTGCGGATGCAGTTCTTGATGTCCGAGAACGTCGTGCGTTCCTTCATCCGTTCGGTGAGGGAGTTGGCGACGATGAATTCCGCTTCCTTGATCAGGGACTGGGAGTCCTTGATGAAGACAAATCCCCGGGAGACGATCACGGGTCTGGCCAGCAGCTTGTTTTCCTTGGAGTCGATGGCGATGATCACCGCCACCAGGCCGTTGTCCGCCAGAATCCGTCTGTCTTTGAGGACTGCGGTGGACAGGCCCGATATATCATTGCCGTCCACATAGATGTCATCTCCCTGGAAGCGCCAGTCGCTGGCGATGACTTTTCTGTCTCTGAGCAGGAGCACGTCGCCGTTGGCGCAGACGAAAATGTTTTCCGGCGGCATCCCGGTTTCAATGGCGGTCTGCCGGTGCTGCATGAGCATTTTGTACTCGCCGTGGATTGGCATGAAGTATTCCGGTTTCACCAGCTGCAGCATGAGTTTTTCCTCTTCCTTGGAGGCGTGGCCTGTGGTGTGCAGGTTGTTCAGGATGGATTTGTTCAGCACGGTGGCCCCGGAGCGGAACAGCTTGTCGACCACGGCGTTGACAGCGGCATCATTGCCGGGAATCGTGCCGGAGGAGAAGACCACGGTGTCACTGGGTTTCAGGTGAATGAACCGGTGGGTGCCCGCGGCGATCCGGCTCAAAGCCGCCAGGGGTTCGCCCTGAGAACCGGTGCAGATGATGCACACCTTGTCATCCGGTGTGCGGGCCAGGTCTTCGTGGGAGAGCATCTGGGAGTCCTTGATCTTGATGGTTCCCATTTTCCGGGCGATGTCCACGACGTTTTCCATGGACCGGCCGAATACGGCGACCTTGCGGCCGGTGGCCAGAGCGGCTTCGATGATCTGTCCCACGCGGTAGACGTTGGAGGCGAAGGTGGCAATGATCATGCGGTGTTTTGCATTGCGCATGATGCCCATGATTTCCCGGGAAACGTCCTTTTCGGAGATGGAAAAATCCTCCACGCCGGCATTGGTGCTGTCCGACATGAGCAATGTGGGCTTCAGCGCGCCGATGTAGGCCATTTTCTGGTAGTCGGCGTTGCGGCCAACGGGGGTGAGATCGAATTTGAAGTCACCGGTGTGGACGATGCTGCCGTTTGGCGTGGTGACCAGCACACCCAGGGAGTCGGGGATGGAATGGATCGTGTCAAAGAATCCCACCGTGAAATGTTTGGTGCGGATGCGGTAGTCCGAATCGATTTCGATGATTTTTGTTTTTTCCAGGCCCTTGTGCTCCGAGAGCTTTTTCTGAATCAGCGCCTTGGCAAACCGCGGTGCGTAGATTGCATCGATGTTCACCTGCTTGAGCAGGAAGGGAATCCCCCCGATGTGGTCTTCATGCCCGTGGGTGATGACCAGGATCTTGCGCTTTTTGTCCTGCCGTATTAAATGATGGTAATCCGGGATGACATAATCGATGCCCAGCAGCTCGTCTCCGGGAAAGAGCACGCCGCAGTCCACGATGCAGATCTCGTTTTCGTGTTCGTAACAGTACATGTTCTTGCCGACTTCTCCCAGTCCGCCCAGGGCGTAGACCAGGGTATCCGTTTTCCGCACGGCATTGTCCTGACGGGCGGGGACATCGGCTTCCATATTATCGTTTTTGTGATTCTTGTTTTCAGCCATTGTGAATCCTTTCTGACATTGCGTTCAGCTCATTATACCACAGGAGACTGCTGCCGCCTTCCGGGGGACCGGGATGTGGCTGCCCGGTACAGAAATACTGCAGGTATGGAAACAGACTGCGGTGGCAGCCGGCCGGGCTGACAGCGAAAAGCCCCGGTCTGTGCCGGGGACATGGATGGCCGGTGAAGGCTGCGGGCGGTTTCAGTAGACCTCTGCTTCGGGATCCTCCTTCATGGGATTGTTTCTGTCTATGCGGTCATAGAAAAGGATGCCGGAAAGATGGTCGATTTCATGCTGCAGGCAGATGGACAGGAACCCTTCTGCAGGAATGACGACGGTTTTGTCCTGCAGAAGGTCATAGGCGCGGACTTTGATCCGGGCATGCCGGAAGGCGTGGCCTTCGTGGTTTTCCGGAACGGACAGGCAGCCCTCTCCGCCTTCCAGATAGCTGTTCTGAACGGATTCGGAAATGATTCTCGGATTTGCCAGGGCAAATTCCAGATTCTTCTCCGGATCATCCGGGTCAGGCACGACCACGGCGATGAGCTTTCTGGGGATTCCCACCTGAATGGCGGCGATGCCCACGGCGGGTTTCAGGTTTTCGGCTTCGGCGATTTCTTCATCCTGGGAGTTTCTGACATATTCCAGCAGTCCTTCCAGCAGCTGGCGGTCTTCCGGCCCCAGTGGAAGTTCAACTTGTGTGCTTTTTTCCCGGATCCGGGGATCGGTATCGGTAATGATCTGTTCTGTGGTTATCTTCATGGAGCTTATTTTACGTCATTTTTTCCCCTGTCTCAATTATGGTATTATGACTTGAGCGTCAAGGGGGGTGGACTGTATGCACAAGGCAGCGGGAAAACAGCGGGATGGGTTCAGCCTGCATCTGTGCAGCGGGTATGACAAAGGACTCATGGCAGCTGTCTGGATCCTGATCATTTTCGGAACCTGCATGATCGCATCCACGGCAGTGGGACAGACAACATCCAATGCGCAGGCCGTGCTCACCACGCTGATCCGGCAGCTGGTGTTCATCACCGCCGGCTATGGAGCCATGTGGCTGGTCAACCGGGTTTTCACCATGCAGCGGTTTTTCAGCTGGCGCTGGCTGATCATCATCGGCTATCTGTGTCTGATGGGGATCTGCTTCGTCTTTCCCGCCGTCAACGGCTCCCACGCCTGGATCAATCTGAAGCTTTTCACCTTGCAGCCTTCCGAATTCGGAAAACCGCTGATGATCCTGCTGGTGGCTTCCTCTGTCTGGGCCATCCGGCGGCATCCCCGCATGAAAGTCGACTATGGTCAGTATTTCCGGCTGCCGCTGCTCTTTCTGCTGGCAGACATCATTCTTCTGACTCTGCAGAAAGACTTCGGCACCCTGACCATCACCGCGGGCATTTATCTGCTGTGCGCTTCCATTCCCGACAACCCAGGAATCCGGAAACGGCAGCGCAGCACGCTGCTGGTGATTTCCCTGATCGTGATCGCTGCGGTGGGGCTCATGTATTCCGGTCTGCTGGCAGACATTGTCAGCCGGATTCCGGGCATGGAGCACATCGCTGTGCGGATCGAGAATACAGTCAACCCCTATACTGATGTATACGGCGCCGGGTATCAGCCCGCCAATGCCCTGTACAGCATCGGCTCTTCCAATTTTCTGGGCCGGGGATTTGGCAATTCTGCCCGGAAATACGGGTATCTGACCCAGGCAGACAACGACTACATCCTGGCTGTGATCATCGAGGAACTGGGTGTGTTCGGGCTGGGGGTGCTGACGCTCTGCTATGCCATGATCGAGTACAAGCTGTTCGGGTATGCCCTGAAAACCCGGGATACCGTCAGCAAGGTGATCCTGGCGGGCACCGGCACGTACATTTTTCTGCATTTTCTGCTGAACGTGGGAGGCGTGTCGGGTCTGATTCCCATGACCGGCATTCCGCTGCTGTTCATCTCCTCCGGGGGATCCAGCCTGCTGGCGGCTTCCATGGCCATTGGCATCTGCCAGCGGGTGATTGCCCGGATACGGCGGCATGAAATGGGCCTGCGGCGGGCGGAAACGGAGTTTTCTGGCATTGTGGCGGACACCGGCAGCATGCAGACTGCAATCTTCACAGAGGAGTCTCTGACCGCCGAAAGAGAAGAACGGCCGCATCACCGGTCTGCGGGGCGCAAACGCAAAAAAGAGAAAAGGAACAGGAAAAGGGCAAGGATATGAAAGCGGTATTCTGCGGTACATTCGACCCGGTGACCCGGGGACATCTGGCACTGATTCAGCGGGCGGCGGGACTGTTCGATCATCTGTGTGTGGTCATTTCCCCCAATTCGGACAAGCACTGTCTGCTTTCTGCGGATCTTCGCCGCCGGCTTCTGGAGGAGTCCGTGGCCCATCTGCCCAATGTCAGCGTGATGGAGTTTGACGGGCTGGCTGTGGATGCAGCCAGGGCGGCAGGCGCCGGGGTGCTGGTGCGGGGACTGCGGTCCGCTGCGGATGCGGATTATGAATGCAACATGGCCGCCATGAACCGGCGCATAGCCCCGGACATCGAAACGCTGGTGCTGTTCTCCGCGCCGGAAGACACCCTGGTTTCCAGCTCCAATGTCCGGGAGCTGCTGAAATACGGTCTGCCGGTGGATGATCTGGTGCCGGCACCGGTGAACCGGTGGCTGCAGGAAAACCGGACAGCAAAGACGCGGCAGACCCATGACATCACTGGCTGCAATGACAAGGAGGAACAGAAATGAAGACATTTACCGACTGGCTGAAAGACCGGGGGTTTGACCCGGTGAACCTGGAACTGTACCGGGAGGCGTGCACCCATTCCTCCTATGCCAACGAGCACCATTGCCCCGACAACGAGCGGCTGGAGTTCATGGGAGACGCGGTGCTGCAGGTCTGGAGCGCCGACAAGCTGTTCCATATGCAGCCGGCGATGCCCGAGGGACGGATGACCACGCTGCGGGCGCAGATTGTCTGCGAATCCACACTGGCCCGGCTCAGCCGCCGCTACGGCTGGAATGAGTTTCTGCTGCTGGGGGTGGGAGAAGAGCGCACCGGCGGCCGGACCCGGAAAAGCCTCATGGCCGATCACTTCGAAGCCTGCCTGGGCGCGCTGTATCTGGACCTGGGCTATCCGGCCGCTGCCAGGCTGCTGGATGAAATCATGCTGCCGGAGTTCACGGCGGAAAAAGGCGAAGATGTGACGGATTACAAAAGCCACCTGCAGGAAGTGGTGCAGGCTGATTCCCGCAAGACGCTGGAGTACCGCCTGCTGTCGGAATCCGGTCCGGCCAACGCGCCCACCTTCACCATGGGCGTGTATCTGGATGACATTCTGATGGGATCAGGTACGGCCGCATCCAAGAAAAAGGCGGAACAGAAAGCCGCCCGGGATGCGTTCGAGAAGATGGCAAGGTAACGGGATGGATCAGGATAACCGCGTACAAGCCCAATCCCGGGGGGACCTCGGATTTCTGACGCTGCTGGCGCCGGAGATCCGGGGTTCTTTCAGCCAGGCGGACTGGGTGAAGGATCCCGTCTGGCATGATCAAAGCCGGAAGCTGGAAATGGTTCTGGCCAATCCCGTTCCGCTGCCCTTTGAAGCCTATGAGTCTCTGCTCACCGCCCTGCGGCTGCGGTTTCACTGCAGCATCGACCTGCGCATTGAAGCTGCCGACAGCAAGGCGGACCTGAGCCTGCTGGACAGCTACATCTCCTGGCTGGTTTCCTCCCGCCGGGATCTGTCCGCCTTTCTGTCTGTTCATCCCTGGTTCTCGGAGGAGACCATCTGGTTTTCCACGCGGGATGAGCAGAAATATGCCCAGATGCTCCATGGAAAAAAAGCCCTGATACAGGCGCTGTCGGACTGCGGATTTGTCTGCGAGCCGGGAATCCGTCTGGAGACGGATGCGCAGCCGGAAGTGGAAACCAACGTGCTGGAAGCGCCGGAACCGGTCCGGGAGCCGGTGCAGGAAAAGAAAAGCTGGAAGCGGGAAGCGGCCAGCGAAATGAAGATCCGGGATCTGCAGGTGGGACTGGACAACGTGCAGATCGAAGGCCACATTTTCGAGATTGAAAACCGGCAGCTGCGCTCCGGCAAGACGCTGCAGATGCTGTATCTGTCCGATTACGAAGAAGCCATTGTCTGCAAGCGGTTTGAAAGCGCCCGCTGTCCGCTGGAAGAGCTGGAATCCGTGAAAAAGGGCATGACCGTCCGGGTCACAGGGCGGGTGGAGTATGACAACTACGCCCATACCGACACCTTCATGATCAGCCGCCTGGAACCGGTGGCTGCCAGAAAACGGGTGGACAAGGCGCCGGCAAAGCGCACGGAATTCCATGCCCATTCCACATTCTCGGAAATGGACGGGGTGTCGGCCGTGGAGGCCTACATTCAGCAGGCCTGGGACTGGGGCATGCCCGGCATTGCCGTGACCGATCACGCTGTGGTGCAGGCTTTCCCGCTGGCGCAGCACAAAGTGACGGCTCTGAAAAAAACGGATCCCGACCGGGATTTCAAGATGATCTACGGCTGCGAAATGAATGTGGTGGATCCGGTCTACCACATTGTCCGTAATCCGGATGACCGGGATCTGGAAAGCGCCGAATATGTGATCTTCGACCTGGAAACCACCGGGCTGAGCAGCCGGGAAGACGCGATCATTGAATTCGGTGCGGTGAAGATGCGGGACCGGGACATCGGGGACCGCCGGCAGATGTTCATCAATCCTCGCCGGCCGATTCCGGCCAGGATCGGTCAGCTGACTCACATCTCCCAGTCGGATGTGGATGCCGCCGATCCCATTGAAACGGTGCTTCCGGATCTGCTGGACTGGATCGGCGATGCGGTGCTGGTGGCACACAATGCCGTGTTTGATGTGGGATTTCTGAATGCAGCCTGCCAGGCCCTGGGCAGGGACAAACTGACCAATCCGGTGATCGACACGCTGCCCCTGGCGCACTCGATCCTGGACATCAAGCGGTACAACCTGGGCAGTGTCTGCCGCCATTACGGCGTGGCCTACGACGGGGAGGGAGCCCACCGGGCAGACTACGATGCCGAGGTGCTCTCCGGCGTGTTCTCCCACATGCTCAATCAGTTTGAGGGAAAAACTCTGCGGCATCTGACCACGCTGGATCAGTCCTCTGCCATGCGCAAGCTGCGGCCGTTCCATACCACGGTCTATGCCCTGAACAAAGAGGGGCTGAAATCACTCTTCGAGCTGATCACGCTTTCCCATACAACGTACCTGTCTCCGGCGGGAGAACCCCGTATCCCCAAAGCGGAACTGGCAAAGAGACGGGAAAACCTGCTGATCGGGTCTGCCTGCCAGAACGGGGAACTTTTCGAACTGGCCCACACCCGCTCCAGGGAAGAGCTGGAAGCGGCGGTGCCTTTCTACGATTTCGTGGAGGTGCAGCCCCTGGCCTGCTACAAAAACCTGGTGGACCGGGGAACCGTGGCGGATGGCGCGCAGCTGCGGACATTTGTGACCTTTCTCATGGAAGCCGCCGAAGCCTGCGGCAAACCGGTGCTGGCCACCGGGGATGCCCACTACATTCATCCCCATGACAAGCGCATCCGGGACATCTACATCAATTCCAAGGCCATCGGCAACAGCCGGCATCCGCTGTACAAATACAACGCCCAGGAACGCCGGATGCTCTCCAACCCGGACCAGCATCTGCGGACCACAGAGGAAATGCTGGAGGATTTCGACTGGCTTCCGGCGCAGAAAGCCGAGGAAATCGTGGTAGTCAATCCGGAAAAGATGCGGCAGAAATTCGACACGATCTATCCGGTCAAAGACCGGCTCTATCCCCCTGACATCGAGGGATCGGACCAGAAGCTCCGGGACATCTGCTTCGAGACAGCCCATCATGTCTATGGACCAGAGCTGCCGGATATCGTGGAAAAACGGCTGGACCGGGAACTGGATGCCATCATTGGCGCGGGATATTACGTGGTCTACTACATTTCTCACCTCCTGGTGAAGAAAAGCAACGAAGACGGGTACCTGGTGGGGTCCCGGGGATCGGTGGGTTCAAGCTTTGTGGCCACCATGTCCAGCATCACCGAGGTGAATCCCCTCATGCCCCACTACATCTGCAAAAACTGCCAGTACTGCGAGTGGATTTCGGATGACAAGGTGAAATCCGGCTTCGATCTGCCGGACAAAGTCTGCCCTCACTGCGGCACTGTCATGCGGGGAGACGGACAGGATATTCCCTTTGAGACGTTTCTGGGGTTCAACGGGGACAAGGTCCCTGATATCGATCTGAACTTCTCCGGCGAATATCAGGCCAGAGCCCATGCCTACACCAAGGAAGTGTTCGGGGATGACCATGTGTTCCGGGCCGGTACCGTGGGCACGGTGCAGGAAAAGACCGCCTATGGCTATGTGAAGGGCTACGAAGAGGAAATGGGTCTGGAAGCCACCCCTTTCAATGAAGCCAAGCGCACGGATCTGGCCAAAGGCTGCGAAGGGGTGAAACGCACCACCGGTCAGCATCCCGGCGGCATTGTGGTGGTGCCTCTGGACATGGATGTCCATGACTTCACTCCGGTGCAGTATCCGGCCAACAACCCGGAAGCGGAGTGGAAGACCACGCACTTCGATTTCCATCAGATCCATGACAACATTCTGAAGTTCGATATCCTGGGTCACGTGGATCCCACCGCCATGAAAATGTTCGAGCGGATGACAGGCATGGACGTGACCACGATTCCCATGAATGACCCGGAGACCATGGCGATTTTCTCCGGAATCGATTCCCTGAACATCGACTCCTCCCGGTATGATCAGAAAACCGGCGCTGCGGGGATCCCGGAATTCGGCACCCCCTTTGTCCGGGGAATTCTGGAACTGACCAGACCCACCACCTTTGCCGAGCTGGTTTCCATATCCGGGCTCTCCCACGGAACGGATGTATGGCTGAACAATGCCAAGGACCTGATTGACAACGGAACCTGCGTTCTGTCGGAGGTCATTGGATGTCGTGACGACATCATGGTGGATCTCATGAACTACGGCCTGCCCCCGAAAGACTCCTTTACGATCATGGAAAGCGTCCGGAAGGGAAAAGGGCTCAAACCGGAGTGGGAAGCACTGATGAAGGAAAACAATGTGCCGGACTGGTTCATTGATTCCTGCAAAAAGATCAAGTACATGTTCCCGAAAGCCCATGCCGTGGCCTACGTGATGAACGCCGTGCGCATTGCCTGGTTCAAGGTGCATATGCCGGTGTATTATTACTGCCAGTTTTTCTCCATCCGCTGCGATGCCTACGACATAGCCGTCATGATGCAGGGAGAAGGCGCCATCCGGGAGAGAATGAACGCCATCCGGGCTATGCGGGACAACAAGACGGAAAAGCCCTCCGACAAGGAACTGGCCATTTACGACACCCTGGAACTGGCGCTGGAAATGACCCTGAGGGGATACCGCTTTTCCCGGATCAGTCTGGACCGGTCCGCGGCGTCTGAGTTCATTCCCGATCCCGATGATGAAAAAGCCATCATTCCGCCTTTTACCGCGGTGGATGGCCTGGGCGCCAGCGTAGGCCGCTCGGTGGTGGCTGCCAGGGAAGACAGAGCGTTCCTCTCCAAGGAAGATGTGCTCCGCCGGACGCAGCTCTCCCGGACGCTGCTGGACAAGCTGGACCAGCTGGGTGCCTGTCAGGGGCTGGATGAAGAGAACCAGATGACGCTGTTTTAGTCATTTGCCGGCTTTTTTGCCGCAGGAAATTCTCAGACCTGCGCTTTACAATCATGAAAATGTAAGATTCAGCTGACGTTTCGGCCGGGAAAAACCGTATCATGAAAGAATGAAACCGGTTGAGCCGGAAACGGAAGGGGGACACAGGATGCTCAGGGCAGTGACAGATGTGGAAGACACCGGCTATGCCGCCTGGCTCCGGGAGGTGGTCAACGAGGCTGCCGGCTTCGCTGTTGTCTCTTTCGTCCAGACCGGACCGGACTGGGTGGATATCCCGGAGGCGGATCTGTTCATCAGCGCCATCTCCCTGAAAGACGGGGAAAAGCTGGAACGACTGAAGCGTCTGCAGAAGGAACGTCCGGAGATGACGCTGGTTGTGGCAGGGCCGGACACGGAAGATGTGCTGGATGCCTGGCAGGTGGACTTCGCAGCCTTTCTGCGGGGAACCCGGAATCCCGGCCGCCTGCAGCAGGTGGTCCTGGAGGTGCAGCAGCGGCTCGATGAAAAGGAAGGCCGCAAGCTGCAGATGACCTGGAAAAACGTGCTTCGGTTCATACCCATGGAGCAGATCATTTCCATTGAAAAGGACCTGCGGAAAACCAACGTCTGTCTGGCGGACGGCGAAGTCTGCACCTCCTACATGCGCATGGACGATGTGCTGGAGCAGCTGGATGAAACGTTCATCCGCATTCACTTCAGCTGCATCATCAACCGGCGCTATATTCAGAAAGTCCGCAGGGACTGCGTGATTCTCCGGGATGGGCGGCATCTGCCTGTGTCCCGGACCTATGCAAAGAACCTGATGCCGCTGATGAAGGACGGCGCGTGATATAATCGGAGACAGGAGCGTGATCGTATGACCCGAGTGAATGTACCCGTTGAAATGAATGAAGACCTGTACGACAAGATGCAGGAACTCTGTGATGAACTGGGGCTGGACATGGATACAGCCATCAGCATTTTTGCCCAGAAGATGGTGAACGAAGAAGGCATGCCCTTTGAAGTTACGGAAAAGGACCTGCCGGCAGACGAGGAAGCCATGCAGCGCGCCAGACGGCTGAAAACTGCAGGCATCATCGGTGCCCTGGCGGCTTTGATCGGCGTGGTGACGGGCATTGTGCTGACCGTCCGCATGTTCAGAAACCGCCGCGGCTGAGTACACAGAGCTGAAAATGAGGAACAGATGTCGCATGTATGGGCATCTGTTTTTTTTGTGTGCCCGGCATGGCACATATCTGGGTGGTGAAAGTCCACTATGG